>QHZR01000209.1 GCA_003224755.1 Acidobacteriota bacterium | reverse complement strand
GTACGGCGACTACGAACCCAAGCCAACGGATCAATACAAAGTTCCTGAAATTGTCGCCGAGGCTGCGAATCCAACTGGATGGGTGCAGGCCGACCCAAAGCAGCCGTTGGTATTCCATGCCGCCGGCCAGAGTGAGCCCATAACCCTGGCGCCGCTGAACACAATTCTTCAGGAGCGCTATGCCGTCTATTGGAAGGTGAATAACAAGGCGACCTAAGAGCGACATGTGCCGGAATCAATGTTGCGGAGAGTTCGTAATGCCGATACTTTTTATTCGTGACTTCGTCTGTGCTGCGTTCCTCGGCATCATCGTTCTGATGACGGGGAGACCTGCATTTTCTCAGGAGACGCCCGTGTCGGCGACGACTGTTGAGGGTCGCACCCACAATTTGGCTTCCCTGCTCGATGAAGAATGGGAATACGAGCTGCGCACCAGCCCCGAGTTTGCCACCTCAATAGGCGATCCGCGCTACAACGACCGGTCTAGCGACGAGTCACCCGAGTTCCACCAATCGGACGTCGAACAGAAACGCAAGTTTCTGGCGCGCTTTGAAGCCATCGATCCATCGGGGTTTTCCGAACAAGGCAAGTTGAGCCGTCAGCTGATGATCCGCCAGTTGCAGCAGGACATTGAGAGGGCCCGGTTCAAAAATTGGGAGATGCCGGTAAATCAGATGAGTGGCCCGCATCTCGAACTGCCCGATCTGATTACGCTCACGCCGTTCAACACCGTCAAAGATTACCAAGATTACATCTCGCGTCTGCGACAGATTCCGCATGTGCTCGATCAGGTCGCGGCCAACATGCGGCAGGGCATGGCCGATCACCTCATGCCGCCGCGCTTCCTGCTGGAGAAAGTCGCTCCGGAGGTCGACGATGTTGCGAAACAGGTAGGCGAAAGCAGCCCCTTCGCCAGACCGCTGAAACAATTTCCCTCGAGCATTCCTGAGGCGGAGCAAAAACGCCTGCGTGATGCAATTCTCGCCGCGATCACTGATCAGGTCATTCCCGCGTATCGCAAATTTGGCGAGTTCGTCCGCAATGACTACGCGCCCCACGGCCGCACTGAGCCGGGCGTCTGGGAACTTCCGGATGGAGACGCGCGCTATCGATACTCTGTCCGACGAATGACCACAACTGACCTCACGCCCGATCAAATTCACGAAATCGGCTTGAAGGAACTGCACGAGACCGAAGCTGAAATGCTTGCTCTCGCTAACAAGATGGGCTTCAAGGACCTCGCCAGCTTCAACGAACATATCAAGAATGATCGGCAGCTCTATGGAACATCGGGTCAGCAAGTGCTGGATCTGTATGCGAAGTACGTTCGCGAAATGGAGCCCGAACTGCCAAAGCTTTTTGGACGCTTACCAAAAAGCAAGCTGGTCGCGATCCCCATGGAGGCAGCGCGCGCAAAAAATGCGGTCCCTGCTGACTACACCACCGGCACTGCTGACGGCGCTCGGCCTGGGCACATCAACGTGAACGAATACAACCCGGACCACCGCCTGTTGTTGAATGTGGAAGCGATTGCATACCACGAAGGGATTCCTGGGCATCACCTACAGCTGTCGCTGGCGCAGGAATTGCCCACCCTACCGGCCTTTCGGCGCTATGGCGGCTACACCGCATTCGTCGAGGGGTGGGCATTTTACTCGGAACGGCTGGGGAAAGAGGTCGGTCGTTATCAGGATCCGTATAGCGAATATGGCCGTCTGGAGAACGAAATGTGGAGAGACATCCGGCTGGTCACCGACACTGGTGTTCACGCCAAGCATTGGTCGCGGGACCAGATGGTCGAATACTTTCACAAGTACACCGCCATGGACGAGCCGAACGTCCAATCTGAGGTTGATCGTTACATCGCGTGGCCCGGCCAAGCCCTGGCGTACAAGCTGGGGCAACTCGAAATTCTTAAATTGCGCGAGGAAGCGCGCGAGAAGCTCGGCAGCAAGTTCAATATCCGTGACTTTCACGACGAAGTCCTCGGTGACGGCCCGTTGCCCCTCGACGTTTTACATTCCAATGTTGAGGATTGGATAACAAAACAAGCGAAAGATTGACTGTTCAAGCTGTGGCTTGAAAGTTGCTGTTTCCCCGCCCGCGAGTTTCCGCGAATATTTCTCCCTGTGGGATTGGACTGAGCAAGAGCGTCGGATAGAATACACTGTCCGGTAAACGTTTCCGTAGTGCGCCCACCAGGCGTGCGCCTTCGCCGGAACTGCGAAGAATGCTTTTTTCATGGAGATCACTCGCCGTTTATTTGTGACCTTGTCGGCGGTTGCTTCAGCCGGCCACTTGCTGGGGCAAGGAGTGGCACCACGCTCGGTGAAACCCCAAGCCAAACCAGCTCCATCCGGAAAACCTTTCGACGCACATTTCGTCGATGTAGCCGCCGCCGCTGGGCTGACCGCGCCTGTCATTTACGGCCGTGCCGATTCTAAAGATTACATCCTCGAAGCGACCGGCTGTGGTTGCGCTTTCATCGATTACGACAATGACGGCTGGATCGATGTTTTTCTGCTTAGCGGCACGAAAATCGAAGGCGCCCCGCCGGAAGCGACCAATCGCTTGTATAAAAATAATCGTGATGGAACGTTCACGGATGTTACCGAAAGAGCCGGCCTTCGCTATGCAGGTTGGGCAGCAGGTGTTTGCGTTGGAGACTACAATAACGACGGCTTCGAAGATTTGTTTTGCACCTACTTCGGCCAGAACAAGTTGTATCGCAACAATGGCGATGGGACTTTTACCGATGTCACTAAGGACGCCGGACTGCTGAACGAAAATCCGCGATGGGGAGCAGGATGCACTTTTGTTGACTACAACCGTGACGGACATCTCGATTTATTCGTTTCCAATTATCTTCAATTCGATCTCAAGCACGTTCCCAAACCCGGCGCGAACAGCAACTGCAATTGGAAGGGTGTGCCGGTCGAATGTGGTCCGCGGGGCCTTCCGCCCGCTTATCACTCCTTGTATCGCAACAATGGCGACGGCACTTTCACGGATGTAAGTCGGGAAGCCGGGATTTCAGAGCTTCGCGAGAGTTATGGAATGACCGCGGTCGCCGCCGATTTTAATGAAGACGGCTGGCCCGATATTTACGTTGCTTGCGATTCCACTCCCAGCCTGCTGCTTATGAATAGCGGCAAAGGCACGTTCTCCGAAGAAGGTGTGCTACGTGGAGTCGCTCTGAGTGAGGACGGTATGGAGCAGGCGGGAATGGGAGTTGGAATCGGTGATTACGATCTCGATGGCCACCTCGATATTTTTAAGACTCATTTCGCGGAAGATACTAACGGTCTTTACCACAATGATGGCAAGGGAAACTTCGAGGACTTGACTCGATCTGCAAAGATCGGCGTCGAAACCCGCTACATCTGCTGGGGAGCAGGAATGATTGATCTCGATAATGATGGCCTGCCGGATCTGTTCATGACGACAGGAAACGTTTATCCGCAGATCGAGAAAACCCTCCCTCAATACGCGAACAAAGGTCCGCGAGTTGTCTTTCGGAATCTCGGTAATGGGACTTTCGAAGAGCTCATTGAAGAAGCCGGTCCGGGAATCGCGGCTGCTCACTGTAGTCGCGGATGCGCATTCGGAGATTTCGATAACGACGGCGACGTCGATATTCTGATTGTGAACTTGAGCGAACCACCGTCACTTCTACGCAATGACATGCGGGGAAACCATCACTGGTTGAAGGTGAAGCTGATTGGAACGAAATCAAACCGCAGCGCGATTGGGGCGCGCGTGGTTGTACACTACGGAACCAAGAAACAGGCACAGGAAGTTCTCAGCCAATCCAGCTTTTACTCTTCCAACGACCCACGGTTGCACTTCGGCCTGGGAACCGAAACCAGCGCAGATGTTGAAATTCGATGGCCCAGCGGCCTGCAGGAAAAATTGAGAGGCATCTCCGCCGATCAGCTTCTTGTGGTTAAAGAAGGCGCTGGCATCCAGCCCGCGGCGGGCTGGTCTAAGAAATCCTAATTGTGCAACGCGGAACGGGATTCAGGTTCTTGACAGGAGTCGCAGTGCGGAATATGGTATCGAGCGTCGGTAAACGTTTGCTTGCATCTTAACCCGCAAGGCTTGACTTGCGTCGAGCCTTATTCTTGCTATGGCGCTGCAGAGGTGATTTATGAGTTCTTCCAAGCACGTGTCCCGACGCCAGTTTCTTTCAACCGTTGCCTCTTCAGCCGCAGCGGGAGTGCTGGCGCGCCCCTCGCTTTCATTCGCGAGTAACAGCCCTCTGCCTGGGTTTTTTGACGTTGGCACCGCGGCGGCTCTGGCTTGGCAAGATCAAGGCGTGATCAACACCGCCAGCTCGCCTTATGCGAAGTTGCACAGCGTTCCGGTTCGGGCAGTCACGATTGAACAGGGCTTTTGGTCCAAGCGCCGCAAGACCAACATAGAGCGCAGCATTCCTACCATGCGCGAGGAATTGGAACAGCACGGCCGCATGGACAATTTCCGCCGATTGGTAGGAAAGAGTTCCGAACCACAGAAGGGCCCCTACTTTTCTGATTCCGACATTTACAAGTGGATTGATGGTGTCGGATGGGCGTTGCAATCCAGCGTTCAACCCGAACTCCGGCGCACTACCGACTCCATGATTCGTGAAGTGGTCGCCATCCAGGAACCCAGCGGATATTTGAACACGTATTACCAGAACGACCGAGTTTCGCTGCGCATGTCGCAACACGATCAGGAAGTCGGGCACGAAATGTATTGCCTTGGCCACATGCTGCAAGGGGCTATCGCCTACTACCGCGCGACCGGCGACTCTACGTTAATGGATGCAGGCGCACGCATGGTGGACAACTTCGTTATTCCGAATTACGGGCCGGAACCAAATCAAAAGCCGATCATCTCCGGACATCCTGAAATCGAGATGGCGCTGATCGAACTCTATCGCACGACCGGCAAGCGTCAGCATGTGGATCTGGCAGGCTACATTCTGCATGGCGACGATCGCTGGAAGATCGAGCCGGAGCGAATCGTCTACATGTTCTGCGGAACTCCGTTCACATCGCGCACCAAGCTCGAAGGTCACGCGGTGCGGGCCATGTACGCGTGCTGCGGCGCGACCGATTATTATCTCGAAACCGGCGACCCGGAATACTGGAAGACTCTGAACACGCTTTGGGAAGATCTGGTGAAGCGGCAGATGTACGTGACCGGCGGGGTTGGCGCCCGCGCGCAATGGGAAGCTTTTGGCGATGCCTACGAATTGCCAAACGCCCAAGCTTATGGAGAAAGCTGCGCGGCAATCGGCAACATGATGTGGAACTGGCGCATGCTGGCGGCCAGCGGCGAAGCAAAATTCACGGACGTGATCGAGCGAGCGCTCTACAACGGCATCAACTCCGGCATGTCGTTAGATGGGACGAGGTATTGTTATCGCAATCCGCTTGCCTTCGATCCTGCCGCTTTCCAGGGCTTCCGCGGCAGCCCAAACATTCGCAATCCCTGGTACGACGTCACCTGCTGCCCGCCGAATATCGAGCGGACCTTTTCCTCCTTGCCCGGATATTTCTATAGCACGAGTAAGGACGGTTTATACGTCCACTTGTATGACAATTCCAGTCTGGATTGGCACCTCGAGGATGGCACTGCGATTAAGGTCCAGCAGAAAACCAATTACCCGTGGGATGGATCCATCGCGCTTACGCTGACTCCGGCTCGAGCTGCCGAATTTACTGTTTACGTAAGAATTCCGGCGTGGGCCAATGGCGCGTCTGTCGCGGTTAATGGCAAGCCAGAATCCGCGGTGAAAGCGGGCGAGTATCTGCCGTTGCGCCGCACGTGGAAGCCTGCGGATCGCGTGTCCCTGAATTTCCCGATGGAAGCTGTTCCGGTCGCCGCTAATCCACGTGTAGCTGAGGACCGCGGGCGAGTTGCTGTCCGTCGCGGGCCGATGATTTATTGCATGGAAGAGCTGGACCAAGAGCGCGGGGTGGCTCTGGCTGACGTTTCCGTCAACTTCAGCGAGCACAGCAGAGAATTTCGGAACGAATACAAGGCCGACCTTCTGGACGGTATTGTGGTGTTACACCATCGGGGTGGCGCCTATGAACTTGCTTCCGCCAGCGAGGCGCTATATGCGACCGTGAATCCGGCACCCCGGAAAACACGGCCCGTGGATCTCACCTTCGTTCCGTATTATGTCTGGGCCAACCGGCAGCCATCCGCGATGCAGGTCTGGGTTCCGTACATGACCACATGACAAAATTCTTCTTTGTACCGATCAAGGAGATGAGTGTTGCGCTGGCGAATCGCTATTCTGGTTAGCGCTGCGATCGCGATCAGTTATCTGGACCGGCAAACTCTTCCGGTCGCAATCAAGGCGATCGAGAAAGAAATCCCGCTTACAAATCAACAGTTCTCCTACTTGCAGTCCGCATTTCTTTTGACCTACGCCTTCATGTATGCGGGGGGAGGCAAGCTGGCTGACATTCTGGGCACTCGGCGCGGGTTCACGGTGATCATGCTGTTCTGGTCATTCGCGTGTGTGAGCCAGGGATTCGCACTCAGCTTCGCCATGCTGGCAATCAGCCGGTTCTTGCTCGGCATGGGCGAAGGTGGCGGATTTCCGGCTGCGACACGCGCGGTGACAGAATGGTTCCCGGTAAAAGAACGCGCTACGGCAATGGGCATCATCAATGGGGGAACAGCAGTCGGCGCTGTGGCCGCTCCTCCACTGATTGCAGCGATACTGGTATTCGCCAACTGGCGGTGGATCTTTTTTCTGACCGGCGCAATCGGAGCACTGTGGACCATCTGGTGGCGCATCTCTTATTTCGTTCCGAACGTGGAGGCGGGTGGCGAAGGGCAATCGCA
>QHZR01000625.1 GCA_003224755.1 Acidobacteriota bacterium | reverse complement strand
GTGTTTGGCTGCCGCCGACTTGAATGCTGCCGAAATTCACGCTGGAGGGGTTTGCGGTCAAATAGCCCGGTGTGACTGCTGTTCCGGATAGCGAGATGTTGAGCGTCGGGTTTGGTGCCGTGCTGACCACTGCCAGACTGCCACTGGCCGTGCCGGTGGCCTGCGGAGTAAATGTCACGTTAAACGCCTGACTCTGCCCTGGAGCCAAATTCAGTGGCATCGGCAAGCCGCTCACGCCGAAACCGGTACCCGTTACGGAAGCCTGCGAAACGGTCACGCTTGAGGTGGTGGAGTTCGTCAGTGTTCCGGTCATCGACTGGGAAGTTCCCACAGGCGCGGTGCCAAAATTCAAATTGCTCGGATTCGCAGCGAGTTGACCGGAACTGCTGCCGGTCCCCGAAAGAGAGATCGTGCTGGTGCTGGAGCGCTGTTTACCGCTGTTACCGATAGCGCTGCCGGTCACAACTGATAGAGTGCCATTCGTGCTGCCGCTCGACTGTGGCGCAAACGTAACATAAAGATTTGCGTTCTGCTGTGGCATCAGAGTGATGGGCAAACTAGGGCCGCTGAAACTGAACCCCGTCCCCGTGACCGATGCTTGCGAGATGGTGATGTTTGATTTGTTGCTGTTGCTGACCGAGATCGACAGCGTGCTGCTGCTGCCCACCTGGACACTGCCGAAATTAAGGCCGGAAGAAGTGAGGGCCAGCTGTCCCGATGCGGCACTCGAATACAAAAGGATTTTGAGGAGAACCAGTTTCCACCAGGTGTTTCTCCATAGCAAACCGAAGCGTCTCATGGCGTCGACTCTCTTGCTCCGTGCTCACGGTGCACGGTGGGGGATTATGGAGCGGCTGCCACTCTGCTCTGGATCGCCGAGAACTCCAGCGGTCAGGCAGCGCGAGGTGCAGCGTTGTCATTTTTTGCCCGCTCACAGGAGCGTGGATAGATCACGGAAGACCAGGCGGTGCTGTTCTTTAGTTCTGGGGTTCTGATTGTCCGAGAGGACAAGGATGGATTAATGCGATGTGGTGACGGCAGAACACGTCAGTGAATGGCGCCCGCGTGTGTGCACAAAGACGTTCGCCGGCAGATCGCTTGGCAAGAAATGCTGCGGAAGAGCGGTCAGAACGTGAGCGCCGCGTGAGCGGGATTGCCTGCCGCGGCCCGAGTGTAAGGGGAACAACCGGCGGATGCTCTCTTCATGAAAGCCGATTTGCTGCGTGCTTGTGCGGTCTCGATGATCCGTGATCGAATGGTGACTTGGCCCTGCTAGGTTCCAGAACGTCGGTTTTTGGGACAGAACTTCCGTAGGATTGAGATGGAGGGCGCAGCACGGACTTTTTGTTTACCGGTGCGGACTGTGGCGAGGTCTGATGTCCATTCCTGGCAGCGAGTCTTCCGCCAACGCCCAATTTCTCGCTATGGACGACATGCACGAGATAAGACATTTGCGCGTTCGCACAACCAGACGGAAGTTTCTCCGCGCGGGCGCGATGATAGGGATGGCGGGCGCTCTGGGCTTGGCTGTTGACAGCACGATTATTGAGCCGGATGATCCGAAGCTGGTGCAGATCGAAATTTCGCTCTCGCGATTGCCCGAAGCCTGGGATGGAATCAGGATCGTGCAAGTGAGCGATTTCCATTATGACGAACATTTTTCGGTAGTGCCGATTCGCAAAGCGATCGACATTGTCAATGGATTGAAAGCCGACTTCGTCGCGTTGACCGGCGATTTCGTGACGGTACCAGTGTTCAAGAAATATCTGGGAGGGAGCAAAAGAGCTGCCAGATTCATCGAGCCTTGTGCGGATCTATTGGCGCAAGTGCGTGCTCGACGTGGAGTGCTGGCTATTCTCGGGAACCATGATGCCGCTTCCGATCCGCAACGGATCACTGAAGCTTTACAGGCGAAGGGCATCACGGTTCTACGGAACCGCTCCATTCCGTTTGAGCAAGGTGGCAAACGACTTTGGCTCGCTGGACTCGATGATGTGCTCGAACGGCAATCTGATTTGGACTTGACGTTGCGGCTGGTTCCAAAAACCGAGCCGGTCGTTCTACTCGCCCACGAGCCGGATGTTGCCAATGCCGTTTCGCATTATCCGGTGGATCTTCAATTGTCGGGCCATTCCCATGGAGGGCAGGTTC
>QHZR01000236.1 GCA_003224755.1 Acidobacteriota bacterium | reverse complement strand
ACCTTGAACGCCTTATGGAACTTTTCCTCCAGCGCTCGCAGAGCGGTGTGAGAGGCCTCCTGGCGGCGCTGCATGATCATCAAGCGGGCGGTGTAGCACGCAACCGAGGCGGCAACCGCAATCCAGGCCAAACGCAGATAGGGGATGGCAGACCCATTTGCGTGCGCCCTCACGACAGCGCACCCACCCCTATCGCGAGAATAACTGGCCTCCTAACCCTTTGGTCAAGGAAGCAGCGCAGTACAAAACCGCCTGATTCTACACCCGATTTCCACAGCTCAGTTGTAATTTCAGGACCGAATCGAATACCAAGTTAACTGTTGCGATCAGGCGTGTCTGTTGAAAAATCTCGGTTCACTGCATGCTTTTTGTTCCTTCGGGGCTCCTGGTTAGTCGCTCCTTTAGTTTCTTCAGACCAGGTTCATGCAGTTGCGATCTGCGGGGTTGCCACCAGCCTCGGATAGAACCATGGTTGACACAGTCAACCACACTGGCTTGTCGCTCTCTCAACTCGATGGAGTTGCCACCAGTAGCAGAGAAACTTATGAGAATCAAAAGGCAAAACCCCTGCAGCGAAGCCGATGGAAAGTGGGCTGGGTCTCGAGAAACAAATCTCGACTCCGGTCGAGGCAGAACTTTTTTCTTGACATCCCTCCCCAGAAACAAACTCAGGATTGCGCCGCTACTGTGATCTGGAGGCCGAGTTTGGCCGCGTTCTTTTGAAGTAAGTGGATTTGCTGTTGGCGGTATCGGTTCTCGTAGTACTCAGTCCCTTTGTCGACGTATTGCTGACCGTACTTCAGCATACGATAGACGAGTCGTGCGAGGCGGTGAGCCATAGCGGTGATGGCCTTGGGGGCACCCAGCTTGGTGCGCAAACGGCGGTATTGGGCGCCCAGGTAGCTGCGGCTGCGGATCAGATTTCTGGCAGCCAGCCGCAGTGCTGTGGCAGCGCGGTTGACCACGTGCCGTGTGCCTTTGCCCAACAACTTGTCGCCACTGATGCGGTTGTCCGGACACAGCCCCAACCATGAGGAGAAGTGGGCTTCGGTGTTCCACCGACTCATGTCCATTCCCACTTCACTCAGGAGCGTTTGAGCTACCATCACGTCGATGCCGTCGATGCGCGTCAGGTCTACTCCGGTGATACGCTTCAGTTCGCTGCTGAGATCAAACCGCGGAGCGTTTTTTGTTGACTTCGCCCTCTTTTCCTTAGACTCTGCCTTCGGCGATTGCGGCAACTCAGTGTCGGCAAAACTGGCCAGGTGCTTTTGCAGTTGCTGATCACACTCGGCGATGCGTCGCTGGTAGGCGTCGTACATCTCAACTTCCTGGCGTAACACAAACACCAGTTCCGGACGCCAGTTGCCCTCCAAGCTTTTGGCAACCTCCTCCCGGCTAGCCTCGATCCGCGGATCACTGAGTTCGGCCAATTTCTGCGGATTGCGCTCACCAGCGACAATCGCTCGCACAATCGCCTGTCCGGTCACGCCGCTCAGATCGCTGATCACGTTGGCCAATTGCAGATTCATCTGCGTCAGCGCTTTCTGCATTCGTTGAATGCAAGTCGCTGCTCCAGATACGTGTTCTGCTCGTTGTCGCCAGTAGGTGCGAAGAACCCGAATCTCCGCTGGTGGTTGGAACGAGTTATTCAGCAACCCGTAAGTGTGCAACTTCAGCAGCCACTGACTTTCCTGCACGTCGCTCTTACGTCCTGGCAGGTTCTTGGTGTGTCGCGCATTGACCAAATACACTTCAAAGCCACGGTCTTCCAGAATCTCGTAGAGGGGAATCCAATACACCCCAGTCGACTGCAAGGCGACCGTCTTTACTCCGCAGCTTGCTAACCATTCCGCCAGACGGTACAAATCTGTGGTAAAACACTCAAACCGGCGTACCGGTTCGGGATCTCGGTCCGGCCGCACGGCGACGTAATGCGCGCTGTTCCCCACATCGATTCCTGCCGCATGCGGATGAACTACTTCCAGTCCAGGATCTTCCGATCGCAATCGCCGCGCCCAGTCTTTCCTCTCCTTCCGGTTCCGCCACAACTTGTTGCCTGTAGTCATCGCTCCTCTCCTCGTTGAAAAAATGGAATCCGGTTCGGGCCGGTGACGAAAGGTTTAGAAAATCTCCCCAACGGGGTCAAAGGGCCGTCGTATCGACTGTCCTTGCCACCATGCCAGCGATCGCCAGTACCGGAGCCATGCTTTTTACCGGGCACAAAGGCACCAGTGGGAAGTCGGCCTTAGCTCGCCGAACCGAATCCTCGACAAGAGTCGCAAACACTGCGGTGCGGCGACAAGTTTCTGGCACCAGCGACTGCACCTCAAGGCGCGATCAACTGCTTTTTATAGAACTCATTGATAGTCCATACAATCCATCATGCATTTCCTTTTGTTGGTGGTTTATGGCCATTTCGGCTCTACAATCTCGTGAGACCGGGCAATAATGTTGCATGTCCCAGGATCCCGGAAAAGGATTACGTAATCTCCCGGCGGAGGAGAGAATTGTGACGATGCAATTTCGAAAACTTCTCCGCTTAAACTGCTCGTCGCAGAGACAAGAATTCCACTTTCAAGAGCGATTTGAAGTTGTGCTTGGGCGGTCGGGCTTGAAAACAGAATCTCATTGAGATCAGAATTGCTCAAATTCACATCTCCATGCCCGCTGAAGTGCAGCACCTGCACATCAGATTCATCGAATAGCTTCATGACGCCAGGCAAATCTGCAGGCTTAACCAGTGAAACCAAGTGTGGGAAAAGCTGCAGCAACTCCTGTGCCTCTTGCGCCGCCCAGGTTAAAGTATTGGGGGGAGAGTATTTCGGGTTCAGTACTCGGAACTTTCGCACCTTCAACATTTGTTCTTTCGGTTTGGTCGTCAATCCCGGCTTCCAGCGTCCCAGCACGTCGGCAACTCCCAAAGGCTTTAATACAGTCAACTTTCCGTCTTTCGTCTCATTTGGAATCAGCAACTCCCAGGGAAAGATCATTTCGTCAGAGTGAATCAGGATCGAAGCCGGGGAAGTTCCCGTGCGGTATTGGTTGAAGTTAGACATTGGCCATGCCCACGGAGGCTACAAGCCTCTGCGGGAGTCAATGTCCCGGACGCTATTCTCGTTGGCCGGTTTTAATTGAGTATCCACCTGAAACACTGCACGAGATTGTCACGAATGCGGTTATTCATCGCGATTACAGCATCGCTGATGATGTTCACATTCGAATTTTCGACAATCGCATTGAAGTCCAGAGTCCCAGTAGATTGCCAGCGCACGTTACCGTCAAAAACATTCTGAATGAGAGATTCGCTCGAAACGGTGCCATCGTTCGAATTCTGAATAAGTTTGCTGACCCGCCACACAAAGACGTAGGCGAAGGTCTGAACACGGCATTCGCAGCGATGCACAAACTCCGGCTGAAGGAGCCGGTTATCGAAGAGCAGGAAAATGCTGTACTCGTTTCGATCAGGCACGAGCCATTGCTCCATAGTTCTTCACAAGTCTTGCGCTATAGCCGTGCCCAATTTAAGCACGCACGGCTACTCGGTTACCTTCGGTCATGTACCAACGTCACGTTCCCGTTTCCCATTTTGGAATCTAAAAGATCAGAAGGCCGAAAATGGGAAGAGCGAAGAAATACTATGAGGCTGTTTTTACCGATAGCGGTACGTGCATGATCGGTTGTGGGCATAAACATCAGAACATCACGACCGCCACAGCTTGCATTTCACAACCGGGCGGCTACGTTGTCAGTGTCAATCGTTGGGGAAAATTCCGGCAATTTAATGACGAAGAAGAAGCCGAGTTTCAGAGAGTAATTTTCGGCCACGACAAGCGACGCGATTCTAAGGTTCCGCTAGGACTCCCACATGCGAAAAATATCTAACTGAAGATCGGAGCAGATGAGACGCCGATAATGCGACGGCAGCCCAACCTGCTCCGCTGACTGAAACTCACGGTGTGCCAGCGCCCACTTTTTCCCGGCTCTCACTTAAGAACTTCAAAAGGCTTCGTCCCAACCGTGACTGTTGAGTAGCCTTGCTTTCCCATCCGAGGTGCGATTCTATTCGCAATGTGCGCAGCACTCAGAGAATTCGAGATTGCGACGGCCAGCGCATGATCGTTGTCCGTTATTTCTACACCTTCAGGTTCCGGGCCGTTGACGATCTGAATACCGTTTCTTCGATCTGCAACGATCATCTTGCCCTTCAGGAGACCCGCTTTAATCAATCCACCTAGACGCCCTCCCTCAGCATCACCGACATACGAGAACAGTTCGACGCCGTGACCGGGGAACGGTTTACATGCGTCGGCCAACTCTTGTTGCTGTTTCACTGATAAAGATCGCGGCTGGATTTCTGCTTCCAGGCGAGTTCTCGCGAGTTGTTCATCCGCTGCGATCTTACGTAATTCCGCTGCTTCTCTCTCAAGCTGAGCCGCTCGTTCCGATGCTTTACTCGCTTCGGATCGTGCTGTTTGCTTCAGTGTTCAGGTTAGTGAATAGCTGATCGTTCGCTTGCCTGAGCGCTGTTTCCTTTTGCGAAGCGAAGAACTGCACAGCCAATTCACCGGCAACCCCAACGGTGATGAGGATCGCACCTACGAGAATGCACAGCGGCTTCCAGGCCCACGCTTCCCTGAGCTTGCGCAGTTCCTCAGGCACCTCGTGCAGATATTCGAGGATCAGCCCGAGCACGACTAGCGCGGTGCCGGTGGATTTGCTGGTTTTGCCTGCTTGTCCAGCGCAGCGGAGCCTAGCTTCGGTAGCTTCTGCAAGTCTTGTAGAAATTTCTTCCAGCCGTTCTCGTTGGCCGGTTTTCAGGTGATACTCATTGGCCGGTTTTGGGTGATCGCTGAGGGCAGCGTAGGCGCTGGGCGAAAGTGGGAGCGCAGTAGCAGGCGCAGAAGAAGGCGGTCTAGCCATGGCTGGAGTTGCTAGAAAACGGATGCGATGGCGTGCCTTCGTCGTTCACATTTTCGACTTCGACTGTTCAGCATTTTTCCTGCGGCACGGTGCAATCGAACTGACTTAACTCCCGTTCGGCGTCCTGCTGACTGACGTGATCGGAACGACGAAGGCATCTGACACAAAACCATTCCTGGGTAGCAGCGTTCCGTGTGATTTCATGGGGTTTCGTGCTTTCCTGCGACTCGACCGCTAAAGAAATTTCACTCGCTTGCGTGATGCTCACAATATGTTGTTGCAAAATATCGCGGTCTTGCGGCGATATGTTTACGAAACGAACTCCGATTCCAAAGCCCGGCGCGGAGCTGACGACCTCGCCTTGGAGCCGCAGCTTGGTCTCTCCGAGCCACAACGCGATTTCAAAGCCAGCGGCCACCTTCAACGGAATCGGCATCTCGACAAAGCAGCCGCCCTCGCTTAAATCGGATGCTTTGCCCCAAATCACCGGCTCCTCCACAGGATGTATTTCGACAGAAATCGAGCACTTTACTCGAGTGTACCTGCGCCGGTTTTCGGTGGCGAAGCTAAAAGTGTCCGTAGCCCCGGAGGGCAGAGCAAAGTCCCACAATGGTTTCTCCGGTGCCAGTTTGATCAAACCAATTTGGCCCTCGCTCGGGGAACCCGGTTCGCCCGCCCATTTCACCCGGAAGTGAACCTTGTTCTTCCCATATGTCAAGCCGACGATCTCGTCGAGTTTGAGCTGGGTTTTGACGCCTCTCACCTGCACGCCGTTGTGGCTTACATCAACGGTGGTCACGATCTCTGAGAACATCCGACCTCTGTAGTCGGTGCCAAAAATGCGCACCGACACCTCCATTGCCTTTCGCGGCTCACGGCGATTACCCATGACCCACCGACACGAGCTGTCTCACTGGAAACATCTTCTATGGTCCGAACGCGAATAATTGTGTTCGCAGGTATTTTGAATAACTGCTCGGTTTGCGCCTGAGCTGGCGCGAAGGGCTGCAACACGATTGCCTGAATGACAATCAACGATGCCACTCGAGCGATGATACAACTCTGATCGAGTAGCGAGGTTCTCATTTTTCGGGGTTCTCCAAGGAGAAATTAGGGGGAGGCCGAGCAATTCTGACACTTAAGTATCCATCCGGCAAGCAAAAAAAGACGTGCTAGGGGCTGTTTGCTAAGCATTCCCCCAAGTCGGTTCTTCGCCGCGATAACTTCCTTGCAGGAGGTTCACATGGAAATACTCTGGGAAGTCGTACGCGATTGGATGCACCTATGACTATCTTCAAAGACTCGGTTCTGCTGCAAAAGGGGGTACCGGATTGGTATTTGGAGGCAGTCCTCGCACCGCGTTGGATCACAGGAGGTGACTATAAGGAAGTGCGCCGATGAATCGGACAAGGCCGACCTTCGCCCCAAAACGAAGAATCATCGGGCCGGAATTTGTCACTCGAGTGATTGGATGGGTTGGCAGACCTCGACAGAGAACGGGTTCGGGATGCTGGTGAGATCGTCTGTCTCGATGAAAACGGGAATTCCCAGTTCAGGAATCTGCTTTTTCGTCGTGGTGAACCCCCGGTTCTATGCTTTCGATCTAAAATGGCCGATTCCACGTCGACGGCATGGGTGACTCATTATTCAAGCTCGCATGTGGACGCGACCTCGAGGTTATCGTCGCTAAGCGGAGTTCGATCCATACCTGCTCGACGCAAGCGTGACGTGGTTCAAGGTCAGGAATCGCAACTATTCGCAGTGGACAGGGCGAGAAGAATTATTCGAACGAGAGCGCAACAATCCCGATTGGCAGGTCTGGAATCCATCCGCCTGGGGCTGCGATCAGTTGATCGAAGCGCATGGCGAGACCCGGTAGAGACCGGAAGAACGCATGAAACCAATCCGCGACCTCGCGCCAGTCGCTCGAGCGACTGGAAACCCCGACCTCGCGCCCAAGATACCTGATTTTGGCGCCCCGAAAACCCGGAAATCTCGAGTTGCAAAGAAAGGGTTTGTGCCTGGGATTTTCGGCACGTTTTTGGCGCTTGTCCAAAACCCACCCAGGAGATCA
>QHZR01000620.1:1944-2160 GCA_003224755.1 Acidobacteriota bacterium | reverse complement strand
GCCTGCAGCGGTCCGGATGGTAAGTCGGCAGATTCGGCGCATAAAACAGCGACGCATGTGAGCGACAGGAGTGACGCGAGCAAAACATTAAGCCTGGACATGGATTTGCACCCGGTCAACGACGTTGATGAGATATCCGCTGGGGTTCCACTGCACCGAATCCGGTTGTGTGCGGCCTTGGGTGTCGGTAGCGCGGGACACGATCGTGTAAGCGCC
>QHZR01000620.1:0-1713 GCA_003224755.1 Acidobacteriota bacterium | reverse complement strand
ACCGCCTCGCCAGGCTTTACCGGCTGGTTAGGCATGCGATATCCCGGACTCATGAAATTGCCCTCGAATTCTTTGTCCAGCACCTTGATTTCCGTCAGCCACTTGCAAGAGGCTGCGCCAATCCATCCCGGCACCAGCGCACGCGCCGGAAATCCATGATGCGTAGTCAACGCCGCTCCATTCATGTGCAACGCTACCAGCGTATCTTCATCCGTGGCTTTCTCAATCGGAATACTACGGATAAACGGCGGCACTTTCCTTGGCACCTCGTCCAGCCCGCGGAACATCACATGCTTACCTGTCGGTTTCACTCCCGCCCGCTCCAGCAGTTCGCGCAAACGTGGGCCGCTGAAACGTGCGGTTCCAACCGCCCCCTTCTCCCATTGGATTCCTGGCACACGCGGAGCCGCGAACGCCCGGCCGTTCCCGGCGCATTCCAGAGTATCGATGACGGCATGCTGCTGCATTTTCGCCAGCTCCGCAAGGGTCAGTGTCAGCGGCTTCTCCACTTCTCCACTCACGCCAAGCCGCCACTCTCCGGGCTCCACCGCGTTGGGCTCGTGCATATGATTGCGGACATAGAAATGTTCCACCGGCGTAATAAACGAGGTGGCATATTCAGCCGGCATTTCCAAGTCTAGAAACCGAAGCGACCGTGCAATCATTCCGTGCTTGCCGGGAATCGCGGGACTCTCGTCTGCTCCCCAGCTGAGCAGCGGGCGAACCGCTCCGACCGCCCCTATTGTGGCCGAAGCTCCTAGCACAAACTCGCGTCGTGAAATCATGCTTTTGATCCTCGAGTGCTACGGTTCTCGCTAGGCGGGGCGCCTTTGTCTATCCCAAAAAGTACCTCTACACGTCGTCACAATGGCGCGCCTTGCTGTTTGTGTTGCTGCTCTTAATAGCCGCGGTGCGCCGTTACGTGCGAATAGACACTCTCGCTTTTCCGTCTCGTTCGAACGCGTCGAATCCTACGCCTGTATAGCTTTCACATTCAAGCCCGCTGTTTACCTTGCAAGTTACCCGCAAGCCGTGAATTGACGGTCCGGGCGCAATGGAAAACTCAACTTCTTGCTTGCCGACAATTCTGAACCGAGCGGCTAATTTGCAGCAAGAAACCTCAGCCTTTATGCACTTTGGCGATCTCATAAACAACTCCCGATTGATGCATAGGAAAAGACCAATAGCACAATCGGTCGATATTTCACAGGAGATGACCCACCAACTCCAAAGCCGACTCCGCATCGAAGAAACGAGATCGACCAAAGGATACGATGAAAGCAGCCGGATTTCTCCAGATACTGATCCTTGCGGGGACTCTCGTAAACGCCGCCAGCGCCAGCGATGACCTGTTTTCCGCGACGCAAGCAACCGCCGATCACAGTCGTTTCCCAGCTACCAATACCGCCGAAGCCGACCCTGGAAACGACGACTCGGCAAACCAACCACCGCCGGTCTTAGACCGCCGTGACCGCATCTTTTATCCAGGGGACACGGAGCGGCCAAAACCGCTCCTGCGGAAGTTGTTCCTGAACATTGCGCTCGATCAGAAGGAGATTTTCACCAGTCCCTTTCACGTAAATCGGCACAATGCGTTGGAATGGCTGGTGCCGATGGCTGCAACCGGAGCCTTAATTGCCAGCGATACCCACATCGCGAACGCTTTCGAAAACAGCCGTGGGCAGGTCCGCTGGGGTGGCCGGATCTCCAATA
>QHZR01000235.1 GCA_003224755.1 Acidobacteriota bacterium | reverse complement strand
TTGGGCTTTCCTCACCCACACACCCAAGCCGGTGGGAGAGATTGGCGGGGGGATGGCAAACGCGATTGTCGGCTCGACCCTAATCCTTGGCATGGGTAGCCTAATGGGCATTCCCTTTGGAATTGGAGCGGGCATCTACCTCGCCGAATATGGCCGGAATCGGTTTGGGGCGGTGATCCGATTTACCGCAGACGTTTTAAACGGAGTGCCATCCATTGTGATTGGCTTGGTTGCCTATGGCCTCGTGGTCTTCACAGAGGGACATTTCTCTGCGTTTGCCGGCGCCGTCGCACTGGCCATAATGATGATCCCAATGGTGGCCAGGACTACAGAACAAATGCTGCTGTTAGTACCCCAGGCAGTACGCGAAGCCGCATTCGGGCTAGGAATTCCGCAGTGGCGGACCACTATTTCCATAACGCTGGCGACCGCCCGCGCAGGAATCCTTACTGGCATCATGCTGGCGTTCGCGCGTATTGCGGGCGAGACTGCGCCGCTGATGTTCACCGCACTCGGAAACCAGTTCTGGAGTTTCAGTGCCAACCAGCCTATCGCGGCCGTACCATTGCAGATTTACACCTATGCTCTCTCCCCTTATGACGATTGGCATCGCCAGGCATGGGCGGGAGCATTGGTCCTGGTTGCCCTGATTGTGGGCACGATTTCGCTGGTGCGGTTCATATTCGCACGGAGCACCCTGAGGGAGGCTCGCTAACCTATGCCAACCGCGGTTGAGGTTCGCGACTTGAAGGCCTGGTTCGGAAAGACCGAGGCTCTGCACGGCATCAACATCGCAGTGGAGTCAAACCACGCCACGGCGGTAATTGGTCCATCAGGCTGCGGAAAATCTACTTTCGTTCGTTGCTTGAACCGCATGCACGAAACGATTCCTGAAGCCAGAGCCGAAGGCCAAGTTAAGGTCGGGGGCATGGACATCTACGACGCTCCCGCAGTGGACGTTCGACGCAAAGTCGGCATGGTTTTTCAAAAGCCTAACCCGTTTCCTTCCATGAGCATCTACGACAACGTCGCTGCGGGGCTTAAACTCAACGGCACCAGCAATCGCAAGACGTTGGATGAAGCAGTGGAGCGTTCGTTGCGTCAGGCGGCGCTTTGGGAAGAAGTAAAGGACGTACTAAAAAAGAAATCTGGCGCCAGTTTATCCGGTGGCCAGCAGCAGCGTTTGTGCATTGCCCGCGCCCTGGCGGTGGACCCGGAAGTTATGCTGATGGACGAACCGGCCTCGGCGCTCGATCCGATTTCGACGGCAAAAATTGAAGACTTGATTTTTGAGTTGAAGCAGAAGCTGACCATCGTTATCGTTACTCATAACATGCAGCAAGCCTCGCGTGTGGCCGAATACACTGGCTTCTTTCTGATGGGCCACCTGGTCGAGTTCGACCGCACCGAAAAGATTTTCACCAACCCATCAGACAAGAGAACGGAAGATTACATCACAGGTAGGTTCGGATGACACGCATTCGTTTCCATCAGGAACTCGATGATCTTAAGCACCGGATTCTGGCAATGGCTGGAATGGCGGAGCAGGCGATTGATCTCTCTGTGCAGGCATATGCGCAGCGTGATCCCGCTCTCTGCCAGCGGGTGCTAAACAACGAGGGCGCCATCAACCGGGCTGAGCGGGAGGTGGATGAGTTTGCCATTGACCTGCTTGCCATGCAGCAGCCCATGGCAGTTGACCTCCGTTTTATTCTCGCCGTGATCAAGATCAACGCCGATCTCGAACGAGTCGGAGATCAGGCGGTCAACATAGCACAACGCGTGCTGAATATGATCGGGCTTCCTGCGTCCGAACTGCCGGTGGATATTCCCGCTATGGCAACCAAGGTCCGCGCCATGGTGCGCGATGCCCTGCGCTCTTTTATCGAAGGCGACACCGAGCTGGCCAAGCATGTTCTCGAGGGTGATGACGAAATTGACGCGATGAACCACGAAGCCTTTGCGTCGCTTTCCCAATACATGCAATCAGAACCCGGAAACGCTGCCCAGGCTCTGGACGCTCTTTCTGTAGCCCGTAATCTGGA
This sequence comes from Acidobacteriota bacterium, assembly GCA_003224755.1. Lineage (GTDB taxonomy): Bacteria > Acidobacteriota > Terriglobia > Terriglobales > Acidobacteriaceae > Gp1-AA145. The sequence goes on along the minus strand of QHZR01000235.1, from coordinate 6,071 downwards.
GCGTGTCGCCGACCACGCCACCAATATCGCGGAAGATGTCATCTTCTGGGTGCGCGGCGCGGACGTGAGGCACGGAGCCGGCCAGAGTCTTGCCGGGAGTTGAGACAAAGAATGCCCCAGCCCCTGAGTCTCACAATTTTTATTCTGGAAGATGATCCAGATATTGCCGGCTTGCTGAAGCATCATCTTCAGCCTGCCGGGTACGGAGTCTCGTGGTTTCCCACGAGCGCCGGCTTCCTCGATGAGATGCACGCGCGTCGCCCCGCGCTGGTGATCCTCGATATCATGGTGCCGGGCAACAGCGGGCTTGATCTTGCCAAGTCCATCCGCGGCAACTCCGCGCTCGCCGCCATCCCCATTGTGTTTGTCACGGCCAGGACCGCGGAATCTGATCGGCTGCGTGGCTTCGAGATCGGGGCCGACGATTACATCACCAAACCGTTCAGTCCGAAGGAAGTGGTTGCGCGCGTGCGAGCTGTGCTGCGTCGGTTCGACCAGCCGCTTAAGAAAGAAACTGTCCGCACCGGCGACATTGTCATTGATACCGCGGCCATGCGGCTAACCTCCCGCGCTGAGCAAGTTGTCACAACTGCCACCGAGTTCCGGCTGATTGAGTTTCTTGCCTCCCACCCTGGGAGAGTCTTTACCCGCAAGAGCCTGCTGGATGCCGTATGGCATGACACTGCCTTCGTCACTCCCCGCATTGTGGACGTGTATATTCGTCGTTTACGCGAGAAAATAGAACGTGATCCAGAGAGGCCGCGCCATATTCACACCGTGCGCGGCGCCGGGTATATGTTCGAGGTCCGTAAGTGACGAAACGGGTATTCCTAAAACTTCTCATCCTCTTGCTGGTGGTAATCGGAGTTTCGACCACAGCACTCGATCTTCTGGTGCGCCGCAACTGGGAACATTCACTCCTCACCCAGCTCAATCAGGATCTCCGCGACAAAGCTCAAATGTTTGCCGCTCGGGTAGAACACGAGGTCGGCATCATACCATTTCAGCAGTTGGCGAAAGAGGAAGGTGCCGCCGCGCGCGCCCGGGCGACGATTATTGATCGTTCCGGCAAAGTGCTCGCCGACTCCGAAGCGAATGCCTCGGAGATGGAAAATCATGCGACTCGTCCCGAATTCGTGGCCGCGCTGAATGGACACGTGGGAGCCGATACTCGCACCAGTCACACGTTAGGCATTGAGTTCGTCTATGTGGCGGCGCCAACCAGTTTCGGCGCAGTACGCCTGGCGTATCCCCTCGCCTCGGTGAGGGCGGACATCTCCAAAATCGAAAAGGAACTGCTGGAAGCGTCCGCGGTCGCTTTCCTCGTTGGCTTGGCCGTTGCCTTAGTTGGAGCGGAGAGCATTTCACGAAGGCTAGGGCGCATGGTGGCATTTGCGCAAGAAATAGCCGCTGGAAATCTCGCCGCGAGATTGCCGGAATCAGGTACTGACGAAATCTCTCAACTTGCAATGACCCTCGACAAGACTGCGCGCCAGCTGGAAACTAATTTTCACAACTTAGCCAACAGTCGCCAGCAACTCGAAACGCTGCTCAACAGCATGGACGACGCAGTAGTCGCAGTTTCGCCAAAGCAGGAAGTGGCATGGTTTAACGGAGCGATGAAGCCCCTCGCAGCCGGAAAGCTTGCCTTTGGCACTCCCCTGATTCGCGCGGTGCGGGACCCCGACCTGCTGCGAGTGGTTGCGGAGGTACTGGAGAAGCGCACTGTGAAGAGTGCCACTTTATATTCTGTCTCGCCAGGACGCATCTTCGGCGTTACCTCAGCCCCACTTCCGGATGGAGGAGTGGTTTGCGTGCTCCGCGACAGCACCGAAATTGCGCGGGTGGAACGCACTCGCCGCGACTTTATCGCCAATGTCTCGCACGAACTGCGCACTCCGTTGACTTCTCTGCTGGGATATACAGAGACGTTGATGGATGAGTCTGCCGATAGCAAGGCCCGAGAGTTCCTCGAAATCATTCGCCGGAACGCGCAACGCATGAGCCGCCTGACCGAAGACCTGCTTACCCTGGCGCGCGTGGAATCGGGCGAAGAACGCCTGCAGCAAGTGTCTGTTTCCGCAAATGAACTGCTGCGCGATGCACAGGTATCGTTCAGCGAACTGGCCACAGGCAAAGGCTTGGCGATCGAAATTGCCGAATCTCCCGAGGCGACGGTTTTCGCGGACCGGGATGCCATTCACCAGGTCTTCGCCAATCTCGTCGACAACGCTCTGAAGTATGCCTCGGGCACAAAGAAGATTGAAATTGGCGCGACTGAGCGTTTCGGGAACCTTGAGTTCTATGTTCGCGACTTCGGCCAGGGCATTCCCTCCGAACACCTGCCCCGATTGTTCGAGCGTTTTTATCGGGTTGATAAAGCGCGTTCACGCGAAGCAGGCGGCACCGGGCTCGGACTGGCTATCGTCAAGCACATCGTTCTAAATCACGGCGGACAGGCAGGAGTGAGCAGCCAACTCGGACATGGATCGGTGTTTTGGTTCCGGTTATCAATATCAGAGGTGAATGCAGAAGTCGCAGGAGAGGCGGCAATGAAGAGGGGGTAAACCCGCTTATGACACCGTGCTTGGGCGGGCAGCGCTTCAGGGTTCACCGGTGGGAGATAGCCGGGGTTCGGACTACATCACAACCGAAACTTCTTTCCCCGAATAGTGCACCACTTTATCCGGCGCAGCAGCGGCTTCAGCTCCCCCGCCATGCTCCTGGCCCACAAACACCATGTTAAACGTCCGATTCGGTAGCATCCCCTGAAACGATCCCTTCCGCTCGCCGATGGTTAGTGTGCGGCTTGCATCATTCCAATGGATCGGGATGGTCGCGTACTTCCCTTTTTCGTAGTTGTAAGTGTCGCCCTCATCTTCGTAGAGCGTGAAATCGCCGTCGGCTCCGGCATAAACTCGCAGTTCAATCGGGTCTGCGGGCTTCTGGTTTGAGTATTCTTCTTCAGGTCCCATTGGAATGATCGACCCAGCGCGCACGTATAGCGGCATGCGGTCGAGCGTTGCAGGTGCATCCACGAACTTGCCACTCTCGGCGGCGACGTCAGTCGGCGCGCCCGTCCAGAAGTCATACCACTTAGCTTTTGGAAGATAAAGATGTCGCGTGGTGGCGCCCGGTTCGGTCACCGGATTCACGAGAATGGCAGGACCATACATGAACTGGTCGCCGATATTTTGAGCGTTCACGTCTATGCGGAAATCCATCACCAGCGGCCGCATCGGCGTGTAACTCTCAGACGTCGTCTTCCACGCCAGCGAATAAATGTAAGGAAGAAGACGATAGCGAAGATTGTCATACTGCACCAGAATCTTCTGGGCTTCAGGGCCGTACGACCAAAGTTCATTTTCGTCGGGATTAAAGCGCGTGCCGTGGACACGGAAAATCGGAGACAAGGCACCGAACTGAAACCACCGGATGAACAATTCGCGGAAGCCAGGGTCGCTCGGGCTGGCAATGAAGAAGCCGCCAATGTCGGTCGTCCAATACGGCAGCCCTGAAACAGCAAAATTCAAGCCTGCGGGAATTTGCCGCTTGTAACTCATCCAGTCGGAGAGGACATCGCCCGACCACGCGGTGACCGAATTGCGTTGCGTTCCTGCGAAAGCCGATCGCGAAAGAATGAAGACGCGTTTATGGTCCGACGCGGCGCGCTGGCCTTCATAGACGGCACCGGTTGTCATCAGCGGAAAGATGTTGGCATAGCGGTCGCCGCTTCCCGCTGCGATTTTGTGCCCCAGGAGAATACTTTCCTCCTGTCCTTCTGTTTCCGGTTCGGTTGTGTCCATCCACCATGCGTCCAAACCAATATTGAACAGGGCTTTGTCCATCAGGTCCCAGTAATACTTCCGTGCGCCAGGATTCGTAGGATCGTACGCAGCCATTCCCTGCTGGTGATATGGAAGATGCGGAACCTTGGTGCGATCAATGAAATAGCCGAGCCGGTCCATTTCGTCGTACTCCTTCGATCCCGGCTCAAAGAAAGGCCACACCGAAATCATCAGGTGAAAATTGTTCTTGTGGAGCTGGTCCACCATGCCTTGGGGATCGGGATAATTCTTGTTGAAGATGTGCTCGCCCTTGCGATTCCACCAGAACCAGTCCTGCACGATGTTATCCACCGGAATGTGCAGGTCGCGATACTTCTGTGCCACCGCAAGAATTTCCTCCTGCGATTTGTAGCGGTTCTTGCACTGCCAAAATCCGTATGCCCAGCGACCAAACATAGGCGCTTGGCCGGTCAATTCGCGGTAACCGGCAATGATTTTGTCGAACTCCGGCCCGTAGATAAAGTAATAGTCAATCGTATCGGCGACTTCGGAACTGATATACATCACATGAACGAAGCGGTTGTTGACCCGAGTGCGAGACGTGTTGTTCCAGAAAATTCCGTAACCGTTGGAAGAGAGCAGCATGGGCACAGCAATGTTCGTGTTCTCTTGCGACAGATCCACCGACTCGCCGTGGTAATTCCAGACTCCAGCCTGGTGCTGTCCCAGTCCATAAAATCCTTCGCGAGTTCCATACATATCGGCTACAGTCTCAGCCCGGTACGTTTTTTCGCCGTTTACCGTCTCAGGAGTCATGATTCGCCTGCCATCGTGGAAGAGCCGCTCTTTCGCGGTTCCCGAGAAGGTTATCCCGCCATCCTCTTTCCCCACCGCAACGGTCAACGCAGCAGTCGAAATCGTCACTTCCTTTGCGGTGTCCTCGACTTTCGCCTGAACCGGCGGCCAGTCGGTTTTGGTCACCACGTATTCTGTGTGCGCGGGAAAGACGGCAGTCGGAGAGTAGAGGACGTGGACGATAGAGTCGCTGCAGATTTCTAATTTCAACGTCGCGCCGGACTTGAAGGTCAAGGCAGCACCGTTGGGCGCTTGCTTCACGGATGCGACCGGGTCAAGCGGACTCCACTGCGCACCGGCAGGCAGCGCGAATACGAGCACAACGACGATGGCGATAAACCGGAAACGCATAGGAGCGTGCCCTCCTGAGTGCGAGAAGAATATCGTCTTTGTAGCGACAATTGCAATCCACTAAATCGCTTTAGACGGCTCTATCCTAGTGACTTTCCGAGGGGCTAAGAGTATCGTAAACCTTGCACCTATGCCTCCCGGTCGCAAAATGGTCCAGAACTCGGGCCCGAAGCGTGTCACGCTAAAGTTTCTCGCGGAGCATTTAGGTCTCTCCCCCACCACTGTTTCGGTCGTGCTTACGAATTCTGCCCTGTCAAGCACGATCGCCAAGCCCACCAAGGACCGCATCTGGGAAGCGGCGCGAAAATTTGGGTACCGGCCCAATCTGTTTGCACGGTACCTGCATACGAAGCGCACATTCAGTATCGCTGTGCTGGTGCCCGAGATCGGCGATGAGTTTTCTGCCATGCTGATCAGCGGCATCGAAGCCAAATTGGCGGAAGCCAAGTTCAATTATTTCGTAGAGAGTCACCGCTTCGCGCCGCAGCAGATCGAGAATTCGCCCGATACACTCATGGATCGGCAAGTGGAAGGCATGATTTTCCTCAACACACCGCTTAACAAGGAAATGCCAGTTCCGGTAGTCGCGATCTCAGATATTACGAATGCACCGGGCGTGACCCGCATCGTAATTGACAATTATCAGGCGGTTCTTCTTGCACTGCGCCATCTGAAGGAATTGGGACACCGCCGCATTGCATTTTTCAAAGGTCCGGAGGGCAACGGTGATACCGACGCACGCTGGAAGGCAATTGTTCACGCGTCATCGGAGATGGGGATTCAAGTCAAGCCAGAGCTCACCGCCACCATGGGAACCTACTTCGCGGCCGGCGAAAAGTCCATGATGCAACGGGGCTATGAAGCTGCGCAGATGCTGATGCGAAAATCCCATGATTTCACCGCTTTGCTTGCCTTCAACGACGGTTCCGCGGTGGGCGCAATTCGCGCCATTCAAGACGCTGGGCTCACCGTTCCGGCAAACGTCTCAGTCGTGGGAACAGACGACATTCAGATAGTTGGCTTCATCTCTCCGCGCTTACCCACGTTACGCCAGCCGCTAAAGCATATGGGCGAGAT
>QHZR01000234.1 GCA_003224755.1 Acidobacteriota bacterium | reverse complement strand
CAGTATGTTGCGCTGACAAGCGGCAAGCTCTGGGAAGATATACACACCCCCTCGGACCCTATCTCACCAGTTCACGTTGAATAGTCAGCATTGATTCGGACGTAGTCGGTTGTGAGATCTGTGGTCAGGAAGTCAAGCCGTGCCCTGCCGCGCCCAAGTTGCACAATCACGCGTGACTCGGCCTTCGAAAGTTCTTCGTGAGCAGCCCTTTCATCGAACACACAAGCGGTTGAGGCGGAGCAGACCTTTTGAGCGCCAATAAAAATGGTAACTCTGTTGGGATTGACTCGAACCCCGCTTCGTCCGACCGCGGCCAGTATCCTACCCCAGTTCGGGTCTGCGCCCGCCCAGGCGGTCTTGACTAAGAGCGAATGCGAGATGGCCCTGGCCACGCGGAGGGCTTCGGCGCGATCTTTGGCCTGTTCGATACGGAGATGAATGACGTGCTGCACGCCTTCGCCATCGGCGACAATCTGTTCAGCCAATGATTGGCAAACTCCGCGCAGGGCCTTCTCAAATTCTTTTTGCACAGATCGCATGCGAACTCCACTGGCGCCCGAGGCAAGCAGCAGCACGGTGTCGTTGGTGGACGTGTCGCCATCAATGGAGATCGTGTTGAAAGTTTCTGCACAGGCGTTGCGCAGCGAACGCCGCAGCTCCGCGGGCGTAGCAATTGCGTCAGTCAAGAGATAGACCAGCATGGTTGCCAGCTGCGGGTGAATCATGCCTGAGCCTTTAGCTACGCCCGTAACGGCGGCTTTGCCATTACGCAGCGGGATGCTGGCAAGCTTAAGACGAGTGTCAGTGGTAAGAACCGCACTTGCGAATTGGCGGAAATGATCGGGAGAAGCGCCGGATTTTTCCAGAAGGGATTTCAACTGCGCGCTAATTTTTTCGACCGGCAGGGGAACGCCGATGATCCCAGTTGAGGAGGGAAACACCTCGACGGGCTTGATGTTCAGGAATTGCGCCAAGTCGCTGCAAACCTTCTGGCAGGCGCGCATTCCTGCCCGACCGGTGGCGCAGTTGGCGTTGCCGGAATTGACGATCACTGCCCGGACGAGACCATGACTCTTGACCAGCGAGCCCCGCCCAACCTCGACGGGTGCGGCGGTGACGAAGTTCTTGGTAAAGAGCGCTGCAGCGCTGGTCGGTCGGTCGGCGAGAATGAGCGCAAGATCGGGCTTGCCGCTGGCCTTGATTCCCACAGTCGCTGAAGAGAATTTGAAACCTTTCGGGAGGAAAATCGGCCCAGATTCGGTCATATCTGGAGTTTCACCAGAAAATTCGCGGGCTCGGGCAGAATCGCGAACCTCGGCAACTCTCCCTTAACCATGGCAACTTCATCGCAACAGTGATAGCGAGGGCAAACACAGCAATCCTTGTTGATCTTGTCGGGCAGCTCTTCACGCAGGGCGGCGTCGAATCCCAACTTGGCGAAAAATTGCGGGCTGCGGGTGAACAGGCAGATGCAGCTGACCTGGTGCTTGCGGGCTTCTGACATCAGGGACTGGACCAGCAGTTCGCCGCCGCCGCGCTTCTGATAATCCTTGTCCACGGTAATGGAACGAATCTCGGCAAGGTGGGGGCCGTAAAGGTGCAGCGCGCCGCATCCGATGACTTTTCCCGCTTCTTCGAGAACGATGAAGTCGCGAACGTTCTCGCAGATTTCCGCCAGTGTTCGCGGCAGCAGAGTTCCGTCACCCGAGTACGAACAAATCAGCTCGTGAAGACGTTCCGCATCGGGAAGCAAGGCATCACGCGTGTGCATGGGCCTCCTCGCAAGCTGGTGTCAGTCTCTTACGCGCCGCGGCGACCGCTTCGCGCACACGGGCCGGAGCTGTGCCGCCAGGAACGTCGTGGATTGCGAGCACGTTGTCGAGCTTGACGAAGCTGTAGAAGTCATCGTTGAAGTGCGAGTCAATGTTCTTCAATTCTTCAAGCGAAAGCCCATGCAACTCGCATGATTTGTCGAGTGCCAGGCGCACCGCCTTTCCCACCTGCTCATGCGCGATGCGAAATGGAACACCCTGGCGTACAAGATATGTCGCCGCGGCAAATGCGTTCATATAGCCGGTTTCCGCGGCTTTTTGCATGCCTTCGAGGTCAAACTCGGCGGACCGCATCCATCCGGTGACTAACGGAAGCAATGAGAGCACGGTCTCAGCGGCGTGAAACAGTGGCTCCTGCGTTTCCTGCAAGTCTTTGTTGTAAGCGAGCGGCAGACCTTTCGTGGTGATGAGCAGCGCTGTCGCGTTTCCGATCACCCGCCCGGCTTTGCCACGCGTGAGCTCGAGCAGGTCTCCATTCATTTTTTGCGGCATAGCGCTGCTCCCGGTGGAGTAGGCCTCGGGCAAATGCACAAACCCATATTCTTGTGTGGAGAACAACAGCATCTCTTCGGCCCAACGGCTCAGGTGCAAGGCAAGCAGCGAAAGCGTATTAACAAATTCGATTACAAAATCACGATCACTGGTCGCATCAATACTGTTGGCAGTCGGAGCTGAGAATCCAAGTTCATTTGCCATCAACTCCCGATCCAGGGGAAGAGTTGATCCCGTGAGTGCGCCCGAGCCAAGCGGACAAACATTGGCACGTTTGCGGCAATCCCTCAGGCGGTCCGCATCGCGAAAGAACATTTCGATGTAGGCCAGCAACCAATGCGCGACCAGTACCGGTTCCGCCCGCCGCATGTGCGTGTATGCGGGCATGGCAACCTGGCCGGCTTGTTCGGCGCGATCAACGATCGCGAGCATGAGTTCGGCAAGCGCTTCACTGATTTCGTCGCAACCCGCGCGGACGTACAAACGTAAATCGGTCGCGATCTGTTCATTGCGGCTACGCCCGCTGTGGAGCTTATAACCCGTGTCGCCAATCAATCCGACTAGCTGCTTCTCGACAAAATGGTGGACGTCCTCGGCTTCCTGATCGTCCAGAAATTCCGGCGACGCCATAGCTCTCTCCTCAATTTGCTCCAAGCCCTCCAGCACTGAAGCCAGCTCTTCCGCGGAAAGCACGCCCGCCGCCTTCAAAGCACGGGCATGCGCGGCACTTGCGTCCAGCTCGCATTCGAGCAGGCGACAGTCGAACTCGAATGACCGCTGCCAGTTTTCGAATGCCGGATCGAGCGGCTGCCGGAAGCGTCCGGACCACATCTTCATCTCGCAACCTCTTGTGGCTTTCTTTGCGAATCCTTTGCGCTCTTTGCGTCCTTTGGGGTTAAAGGCTTTTCTTTCGCCTGGAGAGCCCGCGACCGTAAAGGCAAACCTAAAATGCGAATGAATCCGGCGGCATCTTTCTGGTCGTAGCTTTCGTCCATGGTGAAAGAGGAAAGATCAGTACGATAGAGCGAGTGCTCCGATTGTCTGCTCACAACGGACACGTTCCCCTTGTACAGCGAAAGAGTGACGGTGCCGGCGACTTCCTTTTGCGTGCTTTCGACAAATGCGTCGAGCGCTTCGCGCAATGGCGTGAACCACAGGCCGTAATACACCAGCTCGGCATACTTCAACCCAATACGTTCCTTAAAGTGCATGACGTCCCGTTCGCAGCACAACGCTTCGAGCTCGCGATGAGCAGCAATCAGCAGAGTTCCACCGGGTGTCTCATAGCATCCTCGCGACTTAATGCCGACGAAGCGGTTCTCAATAATATCCACGCGGCCGATTGCGTTGCGTCCACCGATTTCATTCAGCAGTTCGACCAGAGACACAGGACCAAGTCGCATCCCATTCACCCCAACCGGAATTCCCTTCTCAAACTCAATCTGCACCTGTTCGTCACGGTCGGGAGCTTCTTGCGGCGATTTCGAAATCTGCCACGTGCTCGCGAAAGGCGCATTGCCAGCATCTTCGAGCTCACCACCTTCGTGACTGATGTGCCACAAATTGCGGTCGCGGCTGTGGATCTTCTCGCGACTCGCGGTGACTGCGATTCCGTGGGCGGCGGCGTAGTCGAGGCAATCTTCGCGCGATTTGAGGTCCCATTCGCGCCACGGCGCGATCACTTTCAACTCAGGAGCAAGCGCTTGATAAGTCAGCTCGAAGCGAACCTGATCGTTACCTTTGCCCGTGCATCCATGCGCGACTGCGGTTGCGCCTTCACGCAGCGCAACTTCGACTTGGTGCTTGGCGATGACTGGCCGCGCCATGGAAGTTCCGAGTAGATATTTGTGCTCATAAACGGCACCGGCTTTGAGTGCGGGAAAAACGTAGCCAGTCAGAAATTCCTCGCGCAAGTCCTCGACAACGACTTTGCTGGCGCCGGTCTTGTATGCCTTCTCAATGACCGCATCGAGGTCGTCTCCCTGGCCGACATCGGCGACCATGGCGATCACGTCATAGGAATAATTTTCCTTGAGCCAAGGAATAATGATCGAGGTATCGAGGCCTCCGGAATATGCAAGGACAACTTTCTCAGGCATGAGAACTCCTCGGCTGGCGGTTCTTTCCGCACAGCATGGCTAAGATGGCTTTCTGAATGTGCATGCGATTTTCCGCCTGGTCGAAGACGATGGAGCGCACCGAGTCTATCACCGCGTCCGTGACCTCTTCATTGCGATGCGCAGGCAGGCAGTGCATGAAAACGGCGTGGGGCGCGGCATTGGCCATCAAGTCGTCGTTAACTTGATACGGCGGGAAGATGTCCGCGCGTTCTTCCGTCTCGTGTTCGTGACCCATGCTGACCCAGGCGTCAGTGTAAACGGCATCAACTCCGCGGACAGCTTTGTGAGGATCGGTCATCACCTCAATTACGGCGGCAGTATCTTTCGCGATCTCGTGCGCGTCGGCAAGAATCTGCGGATTCGGGCCATAGCCTTTCGGCGTAGCGATGCGGATCTTTGAGCCGAGCAATGCCGCAAGCAGTAGCAACGAATGCATCACGTTGTTGCCATCCCCAACATAAGCGAGGCAGACTTTCTTCAGGTTGCCGAATTTTTCGTGCAAAGTGAAATAGTCGGCCAATGCCTGGCAGGGATGTTCCACTTCACTCAGGGCATTAATAACGGGAACGTTCGCGAATTCCGCCATTCCTTCGACGGTTTCATGCGCAAATGTGCGCAGGACGATACCGCTGACCCAGCGCTCGACGTTGTGAGCGATGTCGCTGAGAGTTTCGCGCGCGTCGAGACGCTCGTGTCTTTGGTCCACAAACGAAACTGACCCACCGAGCCCGCAGATTCCGGCTTCGAACGTTAGCCGTGTACGCAACGACGGCTTCTCAAAAAACATGGCGACATGTTTGCCGGCAAGTGCCGTCCGATAGTCTTCCGGACGCGCTTTCATCCGGGCTGCTAGGTGAAATAGCGATTCGACTTCTATCGGCGAAAGGTCGCGAATGGATACCAGGTCGCGTCCTGGGATTGTGCTGACGACAGCGTGCGGCATCGCCGGCACAGTGAAGGTCTGGCTGCTCACGTAGTGGCTCCTTTCGAATCCGAATTCAGCGATGCTCGCTTAGGGGCGGGTGCCCTCACCCGCCCGGCCGCGCTGCGCGCGGCATTTGGCGAGCGGAGATCGCCTGCCCGGACGAGGGCGTCCGGGCCTACGTGTGTCGTGGTGCTCTTCAACGCACGATCCAGCGCCCGAATCACTTCATCCACATGCTTCTTCTCGATGATGTACGGCGGCAGAAATCTTAGAACTGTGTCGTGTGTCCGATTGATCAGAATTCCCTGCCCCAATAATTGCGCGACCACGGCCTTCGCGATCTCGGCGGAATCAAGCTCAATTGCCAGCATCAAGCCCATCCCACGCACGGACTGGATCGAGGCAAATTTCGATTGCAGCTCTTGAAGCTCTGACAGGAAATACTTGCCCAGCTTGGCCACATGCCCAAGCAAGCCGTCAAGCTGGCGGAGAAACTCAATCGCCACCGCGCACGTGAGCGGACCGCCGCCGAAAGTTGTCCCGTGCATTCCCGGATGCATGCCACTGGCAACGCGATCAGTGGTGAGCAACGCACCCAACGGCAAGCCAGCAGCCAGTGGCTTCGCGATCGTTACGATGTCGGGCTTGATTCCGTAATGTTGGTAGGCGAAATACTTTCCGGTGCGGCCAAGGCCACTTTGGATTTCATCGATCAGCAACAAGGCCCCGGATTTTTGCGTAAGCTCGCGCGCCAGCTTTAGGAATTCCGGACCGATCGGATTGATTCCGCCCTCGCCCTGAATCGTTTCCAAACAAACCGCGCATACGCTGCCATCGAATTGCCGCTTCAAATCGCTCAGATCATTGAACGCGACGAAATTTACTCCCGGCAATAGCGGAACAAACGGATTGCGGTACTTCGCTTGTCCAGTGGTGGCAAGCGCGCCGAAAGTTCGTCCATGAAAGGAATTTTCCAGCGCAAGCAAACGCCACTTTGCTTTGTGGCCATTGCTGTTGTTCGCGCGGGCAAAAGCGCGGGCCAGCTTCAGCGCACCTTCCCATGCTTCGGTGCCGCTGTTGCAGAAAAAGGCGCGGTCAAGTCCAGAACTTTTCGTGAGGCGCTTCGCCAGTTCTGCCTGGTATTCGTGATAGAAGAGATTCGAAGTGTGAATCAGCTTCCCTGCCTGTCGCTTCAGAACTTTTTGGATCGCGGGATGCGCGTGGCCCAACGCATTCACGCCGATTCCGCTAAGGAAGTCGAGATAGCGCTTGCCGGTTGAATCCCAGAGATATACTCCGCGACCGCGAGTGAACAACACTCTCTGCCGGTCATAAGTTGGGAGCAACAGTTTTTTCTCAGCACGGATTGTGGCGGAGAGGTTCACGCTCCAATGACCTCCGTGCCATAGTCGAGCTTCTGAAAATAAAATTGCGGCAGAATTTCTGCTTGTGCCGCCGGAAGAATGCGCACGCGGCCCACGCCCCTTTTCAGAGCGTTGCTGCAGGCTTCGAGCTT
>QHZR01000621.1 GCA_003224755.1 Acidobacteriota bacterium | reverse complement strand
AGATCATCAGCGGAGGAGATGTTCAGTTATTTGTCGCCGGAGACGCAAAGTAATGGTTGCGGGCACTGCACAGCACACGCCCGAAAGTATCGGTGGAAGCTGCCTGCGCCCCATGCTCCTGCACCTCGGCCTGGATCATATTCACCTCGCATTTGAGTTTATTCTAATCAATTCATACCAAGAATGGACGCGGTGTCTGTCGCCCCAAGGGGTTTTCTTGAATGGATATTGGAAGCTAATTGCATGACGCCAGTCGCGGTTGGGGTCTTTTCTTGTTTTCCATCGTTCCCAGTCTCCGAGTGATCGCATTGAAAGATGCGGAACAAACGTGACCCCATTTCTGGAGTCACAAGCAAGAGGCAACGTATGGCTGGATTCACGAACTGCAGAGCACAGAGACATCCGGTCGGCGGAACGACGGAAGACGAAGGGAGCAACGATCGTAGAGGGTAACATTCACTGGCGCGGCCTCTCTGTGCTGAAGAGGCTACCGCTCGGCGCAGGTGGTGTCAATCGCATTGATAAGCGGCTGTGTCGTCTGTTGCTGGGAGGCGATCCTGCATCTGCTGACGCGCAGATCTCAACCACAGAATCCAAATTCATGAGTTCGAGCAACTCGCGGACATGCGGTGTTCGATCATCAAGTTTCAAGTCAATGCCAGCGGCGCGAGCCCACCCTTGCAAGAAACCAACGGCCCTATCCCGCTGTCGTCTATAGCGTACATGGTCAGATCAACCACGGTCCGCCGGTTTGCCTGAGACAGCACAGTCTTGCGCAGAACGTTAATTTCCTGGCCAATCACGGTGTTGGGAGTGGAATTGGCCTGGGTTTCATGGGGAAGTTCCTCCTACGGCGCGATCCCGTGATTATGCGCCAAATGGTCCTGTGCAAACGCGAGTCTCGATCCGCAAAAGCACTGAACACTAGCCACCTACATCGCTCTGGCTTTCTTTTGCACTGAGACTGCACGCTCACTCAGCGGTGGCCGGCGACGGGTGGGACGAAGAGCTTGATGTCGAGTTCCAACTCCCGAAGGGTGGGGCGCAACGTGTTGCGGTGCCTACCCTATTTCTGAACAGCCCTAACCTGATTCGCTCCTTGCTCCCGCAAAACGGTAAGAATGAAGACGCGTTGGAACACCCTATTTCACCGTTGCTCGGCGGTAAGATGTTCTGCTTTGCTGGGGATGTCCTAATCTGACAAAACATTGTCATTGTCTCGTTCGAGAAGCGGGACTGCCTTTTCGTATTTTTTCGAACATTGGAGACTGGGTCGCGTGTAGTAGCACATTGTTTCCTCGCGAGTTCCTCGCCATATACTGCAACTCCTCTCCATGCCTTCCGTAAAACAGCGCCGAATATTGATGTCATCTGTGGTAACCCGCCTAGTGGATCACCTTTGTACTGATTATGATGGCGTATGCGCCGGGGCAGAGGATTCTCTGCGGCTGCCAAACCAAATCCGGAACGACCCCACTGGGCGCGACTTCCCCTGGCCATACCGGTCTTCGTGCGGGGGGTTAACGCGCAAGGCAGAGAATTTCTGGAATTCAGCACCTTGCTCAACGAAAGCGCCGGCGGGGTACTGCTTGCAATTCGCAAACCTTTGCGGCGCTGGTCGCGGGTATCCCTAGAAATACCCTCTGCACCCCTTCTAATGAATGTTAGTTTACCGGGGACGGTGCGAAGGCTGCGAGCGCGCGTGGTTCGAATCACGTCTGTAGAAGGCTGGAACCTCTGCGGGTTACAATTTCTCCGTCCGCTTGCCTAATGCTGCCAAAAGCAATGGGCAACATTTTTCGGGTTCTTCTTTCAAGAATGCAACTGAAAACGTGCGACAACGTGAAGCACTTTGCCTTACGGGTCGCCGACCGCCCTGGACTACCTGCTGCGATTGCTTCGGCTCTCTGGCAAAGGGGGTCAACATCGAGACGTTTTCTGCGGAACTCCACAGAGGACAAGGGACATTCCACCTGGTCGTGGACAAAGTCGCAGTTGCCAAAGAGACATTTATGGAGAACGGCTGGGAGGCTGCCGAGGAGAACGTGCCAGCACAGACTCTGGCCAACAAGCCAGGGAAGGCCGGATCCCGACGCTTTTTAAAAGTAGTGCGCTAACCGGAGATTCGCCGAAGTCCGTCTGATGCAAAACCCCAACCGAGAAGAGAAGTTCCCCCGTCAATAAAGACTCGATCTTTTAGACGGGCGCCTTTATTCTATCGCTAGTTTCCTGATGGATACGCACCTCACACTTGCGAGCGCGCCTGCCGCACCATCTCGACCAAAATTTTCCTAGTGTCTGCCGGATTGGTCACTCTCGCAAGAACGCGATGCGGGCACCACGCGTGCCATCCTGGGTTTTTACCCGCACGTGAAAGCCGAGGCGGTCGACCGCTGTCATGGTTGCTTCCTGTGACTCAATGCGAGCAAATTCCCGGGCAAGCAGGAGGAACGCATCCTGGTGGTCGGCGTTCATGTGCTGGATGATCTCGGCCATTGAGTCGGCAAGAGGGTCCGGTTGGCTGCGGTCGTATTCGGAGGCACATACCCAGCCCATCACTCCGAAGCCGCCCACGGAATAAACGTCCACCACGTCCATCCGGTAAAAAGAAAAGTCTTCAAAATCCACCCAATACTTGCTGTTGGCGTAACGTTGCAGGTAGAGCTTTCTCGCCTCCGGCACCTCTGACTCCGGTATCGGCAGAACATTTCCTACCAGCGTGACCCTAG
>QHZR01000622.1 GCA_003224755.1 Acidobacteriota bacterium | reverse complement strand
GTAAGATTCTTTCGTGACCAAAATGCCATCCCAATCAAGCGAATTCGTAGTTGTCGAACGCCCCACAACAAACTCCAGAATCTTTGCCCATACACGGTGGGACGCGATCCCCGTTGCTGCCGCCCTTTTGCACTGCGCCTACTTGTTCGGCATGTTTTATCTTTTTCCGCGCGTCCCGCTTTGGGTCATGCTCATTCTTGGTCTTATCTACTCGGTCAGCATTTCCTGGAACATCAACGGTATTTCCCACAACTTCATTCACAATCCGTACTTCCGTTCGCCGCTCCTCAATCGCTTGTTCAGTATCCTGGAATCAATCACGGTCGGCTTTAGCCAGATCTTCTACGAATGCATTCACCTGCAGCATCACAAAGGGAACGCCGACCGCCCCGACGACCACGGTGAAACCATCGATTGGATCTCGATTTACAAGCACGGTGATGAGGGCGAACCTGAACATCCCCTCAAATACACTTTCTTGAGCTTTTTCCGCGAAGATCCCAAGACGGTTTTTAAGGAACTAAAACGCAAGGATCCTCGCGAGGCGTTTTTGTGATCCTCGGTATTCTTAACTGGCATTATATCTGTTTTCTTCTGCCATTCTACTACTTTGGTCACTGTCTGTCTTATTTGAACGGCTACTATCGGCATTACGGGGGCAATCCGGACGAGCCGATTGCGTGGGGCGTGAGCAGTTATGACAAGCTCTATAACTGGATCTGGTTCTTTAACGGTTACCACGCCGAACATCATTTCCGACCAAAGGTGCATTGGACCCGAATACAAGCCTTTCGTGATCAAATTCTCGAACAGCAACGCGCTGCTGGGGTGCGCGTGATCAAGCCTCCGCACGCGCTCGGCTTTCTTGACCCTGATTTGCCGCCTGCCAAGCGACCACGGCCGGAATGGCTCGAGTCCGAACCGGCTTCCTAGGATGGGTTGCGGTTTTAACGACGACCCAAATGCACTGGCACTGAGCATGACCTATTTCAAGAGATACCGATAGCTAACTAGTTCAGAGATGAATTCTTTGACTATAGGTTTCATCAGCGCCGGATGCATCTTCGGTGGGGTGTTGCTGGGCATGTTGCTGCAGAAGATCTTGCCTCAACACCATCTGCAGAGTGACTCGAAAGATACAGTCAAAGTGGGGGCTGGAATGCTCGCCACTCTCACCGCGTTAGTTTTGGGTTTGCTGGTCAGTTCGGCTAAAGGTTCTTTCGACGCCATGAACGCCGGAATCGCGCAGACTGGCGCGAAAATTATTCTGTTGGATCATGTCCTTGCCGACTACGGGCCCGAAACGAAGGAGGTTCGCGAGCAATTACGACGCACTGTCGAATCTGTGATTGAGAGAATCTGGCCCGAGAAAAAAGGCGGCTTGGGAGGATTGCACGCGATGGAGACGTTAGACCGACCGAAAGCCCTTCAAGCTACATTGCGAGAACTCATGCCGAGAAGCGACCTGCAGAAATCGCTTCTCGGACAAGCTTCTCAGATCAGCAGCGATGTGTTGCAAACCCGCCTGCTTTTAGTCGAGCAACAACAGAACGAGCTCCCACCAGCATTCCTCGTGCTGCTAATCTTTTGGCTCACGGGTCTTTTCATTAGCTTTGGACTGTTTGCTCCGCGTAACGGCACAGTGCTCGCGGTGCTACTTATCTGCGCGGTGTCTGTCTCCTCCGCAATCTTTCTCGTTCTGGAAATGAATCGTCCCCTGGATGGATTCATCAAGGTCTCCAGCGCTCCGTTGCGCAAAGCTGTGGAGCTTATTGGCAAGTAATACTATGAAGTCCTCATTATTCTCATTTCTTATCCTCACTGCTGCGCTGCTTGTTCTTAAGCCATTCACGGGATCTGCCGAAACCTTTACCGAGGGCGTGCGGGTCTCTCCAGAAACCGTGAAGCTGAAGACCGGCGAATACGTCTGGGAACCAGAGCGTGCGCCCGAGGGGCCATTGCTGATCGTGGCCAGTACCACCGAACAGGTGGCGTATGTGTATCGCAACGGTATCCG
The DNA here is from genome assembly GCA_003224755.1 of Acidobacteriota bacterium. Classification (GTDB taxonomy): domain Bacteria; phylum Acidobacteriota; class Terriglobia; order Terriglobales; family Acidobacteriaceae; genus Gp1-AA145. The sequence goes on along the minus strand of QHZR01000622.1, from coordinate 270 downwards.
CATCGCGCGGTCCAGCGTCAGCACTGGGCGACCGGGCCACCCAACCCCGACGGGAGTTTTCACAATCCTGGAAAAGGAAGTGCATCATACATCGAGCATCTACAAAGGCGCGGAGATGCCTTACATGGAGCGCGTGACCTGGGGCGGGATCGCATTGCACGCTGGTGATTTGCCAGGTTACCCCGACTCGCATGGATGCATCCGCCTACCGCTGGAATTTTCCAAACTGCTCTTTGGCGTCACGATGAAAGGCGCGACGGTGATCATTGC
>QHZR01000619.1 GCA_003224755.1 Acidobacteriota bacterium | reverse complement strand
CCGCCACTTCGGCAAGTGACTGTGTTTCCCGGCGAGCGAGGCCGCCTTGAAGGAAGATACCGCGACCTCTATTCTTACAAGGCGGAAACTGAGTGTCAAACAGGTTGCGCGATTCGCAGTTCTCGCACAGCACATCCAAGCTGAAATCTCGACGAAAAGGTGAATGCGATGGCGGGCAAGCGCGGCCTCCAACCAAAAGCAAAATTGCAGGAAAAAGCAAAGGTGCAGGAAGACGTTGCGCATCTCCGCGTGCTGGCGCATGACTTGAGCAATGCGCTGGAGGCCATTCTGCAGGCCTCGTATCTTCTGAGCCACGGAAAACTCGAGACCGAGAGCAAGCGCTGGGCGCATCTGATTGAGAAGTCGTCAGAAGATGCGGCTCGCATCAACCGCGAAATGAGAAAATTGATGCGATCGCTCGGCGAAGAGTAAGCCCGTGGATTCGTCTCGCCTGTATTCATCTAAAATTGATTGCATTACGCACTTTATAAGGAGAGAGAAATGGACAGAAAGGCAAGCGCAGTTTGGAAGGGTGGCCTGAAAGACGGCAAAGGTGAGTTTTCCGTGCCGAGCGGAGTTTTTTCTCACGTGCCGTACTCATTCACAACGCGTTTCGAGAATGCGCCGGGAACTAACCCAGAGGAGTTGATTGCGGCGGCCCACGCCTCATGTTTTTCGATGGCCCTCTCGGCGCAGCTCGGAGGAGCGAACCTCATGCCGGAAAGCATCAACACAACCGCGAATCTGAAAATGGAAAAGTTGGAAGCGGGTTGGGCAATTACCGCGATTCATCTTGATGTCAGCGCCCGCGTGCCAAAGGCGGATGATGCCGCATTTCAAAAAGCGGCAAATGATGCCAAGGCCGGATGTCCGGTTTCGAAAGTTTTGAATGCCAAAATCACGATGACTGCGAAACTCGAGCAATAAGCGGCCAGATCGCGATCAGTAGAACATGCTGTCGATTTCTTGTACTTGCCTCGTGCTTTCCTGATGTTAACGTTCGGAGCACGAATGGTCTTCGATTGGCTTGCTTACCTAACCCGCGCTGTCTAGAATCTGAAGGTTTGCCTCTGGCCCCAGCCCCTTCACTGGCTAGCGGCGTTCGTGGTCATAATCGGAGATCCTATGAAGACTGTTTCCCTTGAACAGGAGATCAATCCCTGGGAGGCGCAATCCGCGCGCTTCAACTTCGCCGCGCAAAAACTCAATCTGGATGAAGGCCTGTGGAAAGTTCTGCAATACCCCAACCGCGAGCTCATCGTCCACATCCCGGTTTCTATGGACAATGGCAAACTCGAAGTCTTTACCGGATTTCGTGTGCAGCATTCCATAGCGCGCGGACCCGCGAAAGGAGGCATTCGCTATGCGCCGGATGTCACGCTCGACGAGGTGCGGGCTCTCGCCAGTTGGATGACCTGGAAATGTGCCATAGTGAATATTCCATTCGGCGGCGCAAAGGGTGGCGTCATTTGCGATCCTCACAAGATGTCCATGGGCGAGCTGGAACGCATGACTCGTCGTTACACCGCTGAACTCATCGAGTTCATCGGCCCCGAAAAAGATGTCCCCGCTCCCGACGTGAACACCAACGAACAAGTCATGGCGTGGATGATGGACACTTACTCCATGCACATGCGTCAGACCGTCACCGCGGTCGTGACCGGTAAACCTATCAACATCGGTGGATCTCGAGGACGCCGCGAAGCCACTGGGCGCGGCATCATGATCGTCTGTGACGAGGCCGTCAAGAAGCTGGGGTTGAAGCCCAAAGACACACGAGTCATCGTTCAAGGGTTCGGAAATGTCGGCTCGAACGCTGCCCGCCTCATGGCGCAGGCAGGTTACAAAGTTATCGGCGTGATCGAAGTGGATGGCGCACTGTACAAGAAGAACGGCATTGACGTGGAAGCGCTCTGGAAACACCGCGAGCGTACTAAAGGAATTGCCGGGTTCACGGAAGCCGATAGCGCTGATGCCGCGGAGCTTATGCTTACCGAGTGCGAAATTCTGGTTCCGGCCGCAACCGAGAATCAGATCACCAGTCGCAACGCCGACCGGGTGAAGTGCCGAATCCTTGCTGAAGGCGCCAATGGTCCCACCACCGCCGCAGCGGACGAAATCCTTGCTCAAAAAGGCGTTTTCGTCATTCCAGACATTCTCTGCAATGCTGGTGGCGTAACCACGTCGTACTTCGAGTGGGTGCAGGACCGCCAGGGCTATTTCTGGAAAGAGTCCGTGGTAAACGAACAGCTCGAAGAACTCATGGTCAGCGCATTTAACGATGTGGTCCGCTACGCCGAAATGCACGGCGTCAATAACCGCATCGCGGCGTACATGCTGGCCATTGATCGCGTTGCATATACCATCAAACAGAGAGGAATTTACGCATAGGGAGGAGTTATGTTGAAGAATCTGAGATCTGTTGTGACGACCGCTCTTTTGATCTGTCTCGGTGTCGGTAGTCATCAATTTGCTATCGGTCAATACACCCGTGAAGCAGGGACTGTTCCTGAGATGAAGAGCCAGGCTCCGAGTAACAACTCAACTCAGGCAAAGACGAAGACCGCGAATGCCGACAAACTCGACATCAACTCGGCGACAAAGGATCAGCTCCAAGCGCTGGCTGGCATCGGCGATGCTTACTCGCAAAAGATCATTGCCGGGCGCCCTT
>QHZR01000624.1 GCA_003224755.1 Acidobacteriota bacterium | reverse complement strand
TTCTCGCTCCGATTGGAGGATTGCAAACTGACGCTAGACTTGGATGTGTGTTGCTTGTCGGAAGTTGTGGACCGGAGGGGCAATCGCCTGGGATGAAACGCGCGAAGGCAGTCAACCCCATCGTGCAACTGGGATGCCACTGACTTTGCCCTGAGGTTGATGTAACTTGGAGACAACACACTTATGGCGACTGTTTTCGTTGTGGGCGCAGGACCCGCAGGTCTGTTCGCCGCGCAGAAGCTGGCGTTGGCCGAACACGAGGTGATCATTTTTAATCGCGATGTCAAACCTGGCGGCTTGGCGGAGTATGGAATTTATCCCGTCAAAGACAAGATGAAGGTGGGCTTGCGAAAACAGTTTGCCAAAGTGCTCGCCTTGCCCAATGTTCATTATTTCGGCCATGTGCCAGTGGGTGCGAATTCCGCAGTATCTATCGACAGTCTTCGCGAGTTCAAACCGGCCGCGATGCTGTTTGCGGTCGGCGCGCAAGGCACAAAGAAATTAGGTTTACCCGGTGAGGGTGCCCTAGGCGTTTATTCCGCGAAGGACTTTGTTTATTACTACAACCAGCTTCCACCATTCGCCAGCCAGGATTTTTCGACCGGGAAACGCGTGGCTATCATTGGAATGGGCAACGTTATGGTCGATATTGCCCGATGGCTCTTACTCGACGATCCTGCTCACAACGCCGAAGAGATAATCGTGGTGGCACGCCGTGGGCCGCTGGAAGCGAAGTTCGACGATAAGGAATTTGAGCACATCCACATGTACCTTGATCGAAAGGCGTTTCAGGATGAACTGCTCAGAGTTCAAGACCGAATGACCGCGGTTGGACAGGACATCGCGAAAGTTCCGGAAGAGACATTTCTGTGCCTGGCAAAACACCCGGAGCAGCAGAGCATTGGTCCGCGTCTGACATTTCGGTTTATGAACTCGCCGGTCGCGATCACGCCCGGTCCAGATGGCCGGATTGCGCGCCTCACAGTCGCGGAAAATATTTTGGTCAATCGCAACGACAGCATCGCAGCCAAGGTAACTGAGCAGACCATCGATCTCGAAGTGGACACGATGATCTTTGCCATTGGCGACATGCACGACGCTTCGGTGGGCCTGCCGTTTGGGAAAGAAGGATACGTGACAAATCCTGAGCCGGCCGATCCGAAAGCAAGCTACGAAGTTTTCGACCCGGCATTCCGGAGAGTGTCGGAAGGAATATTTGTGGTTGGCTGGGCGCGTAAGCCAAGCGAAGGGCTGGTGGGAATTGCTCGGCACGATGGGGAGGTTGGAGCTGCCCACGTTGCTCAATATTTGAGCGACATACAGCCTCGGCAATCGGCTTCTGCTGACGACATTGCGAGGGCGCTGAAGGCTAAAGGCATCCAGTTTGTTTCCAAGTCTGATTTGTCGTTGCTGGCGAGAGCTGAGGAGCGCGAGGCCCACTCACGCGGAGTTGCGTACTGCAAGTTCTCCGACGACGCGGTCATGCTCTCGGCGATTAAGCAGGAGAAGTCGACATCCACAGAGCCTGTAAGCGAAACGGTGAGCTAAGTCGGCTAATTCCTCAGAGTTTTTCCTGTCTTTAACGTGTACTGAATGCGTTCCTGTGTTTTCCGTTCGCCGCAGAGCGATTTGAACGCTTGCCGTTCCAGATCCAGCACATACTGCTCAGTCATCGCAGTACCGGTAGTGACGCTTCCGCCGCAGAGAACTTCGGCGATTTTATGGCCGAGTTTCACTTCGTAGTCAGTGATGTACTCGCCCTGACGCATCAGATGGATGCCCATTTTTAGGGTGGCAAGAATGTTCTCTCCGGGCGCAGGAATGTTGTCGCGCGGCACCGGCGGTTCATAGCCGCCGCGCAGCAAATCGAGCGCACGAGCCTTAGCATCGGCAAGTACACGGTCGCGATTCATAGTAATGCGGTCAGAATCAGACAGGAATCCGAGTCCCCGTGCCTCGTGTGCTGACGTCGCGACCTTGGCTGTCGCAATCGTCTCGAATGCTTTTTTCATCGATTCCAGCATCTCGACCGATTCGGCGAGCCCAGCGGAAGAGGTTCGAGTGCCTTGCCGAAGATCACCCGCCGTATCAACGGCATGCAGCAGCATCTCTTTGCAACCACCGCCGCCAGGAAGCAATCCGACTCCGACTTCGACCAGGCCGATGTACAGTTCCGCATGCGGCTGGCGTGCGGGCGCATGCAGCGTGATTTCGGCGCCGCCACCGAGTGTCATGCCGAATGGCGCTATTACTACCGGCTTTGGCGAAAACTTGATCGCCTGTGTCATTCCCTGAAACTGGCGAACTGCCAAATCAACTTCGTCCCACTCTTCTTCTTGGGC
>QHZR01000623.1:1820-2233 GCA_003224755.1 Acidobacteriota bacterium | reverse complement strand
CCGGACAGTTCGGCACTGGTCCAGCAATGCCAGCGTCGACCCCTCAAGGTGCATCTGCTGCATCCGATGCACCGCCAGGGAGTGCTTCAGAGTCTGCGGACGGCGCAGCTGTTAGAAGTATACTGGCTTCGAAGGGCGCTAACGTCCCACTTGATACGGAGCTCTGCAAAAAAGTCGACGGTCTTCCACGCCGCGTCAACGATCAATTTAATAATCTTGGCGACATGGTGAATTTTGTGATCGTGGGCTCCGAGCAGCAGATGCAGAGCGCATTTGAAGCTGCGGGTTGGCGACTTGCAGATAAGTCAGTCGAAGAAGCGGTTATCAATGTTGTCCTGGTGACATATCAGAAAAAGGATTACCTGCAAATGCCGATGAGCACGCTGTACTTATTCGACCGCGCCCAGGATTTT
>QHZR01000623.1:0-1744 GCA_003224755.1 Acidobacteriota bacterium | reverse complement strand
GCAGGCACCCACGATATCGGGTTCGAGAAGGACCAGCGCAACGGGAAGGTGACCCACAAGATCGATCCTGCTGTAGACGGCGAGCGCGATTACATCTCCGAAACTCTCGGAAGGACGGGGAAGATCAAAAGCATGATTTATCAACTGCCACCGAATCCCATCTACGAAGCGAGAAATGCCACTGGCGCCCCGTATCGCTCCGATGGTCGCGTACTTGTGATTTTCCTTCAATAGACGTTTGGTCAAGCAAAAGGTGCCAGAATGCCTTCAGAACAAGGGTCTCACCTCAGTCTGGAAATGGAAAAAACCTTTGTCCGCTAAGATAGTAGGGAGAGAACGCATGAGAAAACAAGCGTAAGCACTGCGCCGCGAAAGAGCAAGTCGTCATCCTCAGGCGCCACTTTTTGGAGAAGGTTCGGTTTCGGATTCTGATCACCGGAGCAAGTGGAAACGTCGGTCGTGAAGTGGTAAAGCAAGCGCTCGCCGTGGGGCTGAAGATACGTGCGACATTCCAGTCACCTGACATAGCAGCCAAAGCTCCCGCCGGATTGGAAGGCGTGATGATTGATTACGCCAAACCAGAAACGATTCGTCCAGTATTGCACGGGGTGCAGAAGATTTTTCTGGTTGGACCGCCGGTTCGGTCGCATCCGATGTTTACGCATGCGACTAAGAAAGTTCGCTCCGACTTTATTGCTGCCGGCGCCAAGTTTTTCCCGGCCCTGCGCTCCGCTGTGACAACGTCACTATCATTCTTGCGGTGGCGGCGGTTGAGAGTTGTTGCCAATCGGAGTGCCCGGAGTATTTTGGGTGGGCGTGGACGGCATCGGGTTTGCCGTGTTGCCAGCCGGAAGGTTTGGCGGCGGCGTTTGACCGGGAACCGCGCTTCGCGTTCCGACCGGTGGCTGGAACCCCTATGATTTATATGCCTGCTATCAATCAAGCAAGTGAAATGAGCCGAAACTCCATAGCCCGTCTCTTGGAACCGCTACCCAAATTTCGATGGACAGACGCGGTTAGAGAACAGATGCTGCCGTCGAATTCTGCTCGAAAGCGGATTTTTCTTCTCTCGCCGGCAAACATCGCCGGGATTCGGGCGGGGCAGATCATGAGTGGCCACGCGCGATCCGACTTGGCCATCCGTTTACGTGATGGAGGTGCACCGCTGGGAGAAGTCTTCAGTTTCATCAGCGGGCTTTATTTCCGTGGCAAGTTAGCCTACGCGCAAGCGTTTGCGGAGGTCCCGCCCGCTGTCCCTGGCGCATTTGTTATCACTGCTTGTGTGGCGGGCTAGTGCCTCCAGAGGCATTGGTAACGCTAGAGCAATTGCGAGAAATCTCAGCGGCGGCTGTGAACATGGCAAACGCAAGCTACCGTCGCCCACTCGACCGAGATTCGCGGATTCTTTCTGAGTTGGCCGGAACCGGCTGCCAGATCGTTCTTCTTGGCAGCATTGCAACCCCCAAGTATGTGGACCCGCTGCTCGAAATCTTTGGCGAACGGCTGTTCTTCCCAGCGGAATTCGCCGGCCGCGGGGACATGAGCCGGGGCGGGCTCATGCTACGGTGCGTGAGTGCAGGCGTACAACTTACCTATGTGCCGTTGGCGAGTGCGGCGCGGCATGGTCCCAAGCCGCCAAAATTGGCTGCGCTGGCCCGCCGCAGATTGAATTCTCCAAACCGTCGACCGCTGGCGCGGGCTAGATCACGGCTTTTGAATCCAGACTGGGCGGCTCCCGCGGGCC
>QHZR01000239.1 GCA_003224755.1 Acidobacteriota bacterium | reverse complement strand
TGGATGAAGGCGCAGCAGCAGTCGTCGTTTCCAATCACGGTGGACGACAGCTTGACTGTGTTTCGCCGACGATTCGTGCTTTGCCAGAAGTCGTGGACGCAGTCGGGCGCCGTACCGAGGTATTAATAGACGGAGGGATTAGGCGTGGCAGTGATATCGTAAAAGCGCTCTGCCTTGGCGCAAAGGCGGTATTGACTGGTCGCGCTTATGCATATGGGCTCGCGGCTGGGGCCGAAGTGGGAGTCGCGCGTGCGCTGACGATCTTGCGCGATGACTTAGAGCGTACGATGCAGTTGCTGGGCTGTTGCTCGCCACGAAAACTGGATCGATCGTTTATCGATTGCCCACGCGAATGGAACGAGTAGTATCACCCAACGCAAGGTTGTGAGCGGATTACGGGCTGTGCGGAAGTAATGCCCTCCGGATTGGTCCCGGCAAAACGGGCTTGTATTGACCGAACGGGCAAATTTTCGATTAGTCGGCACAACTCGGAAATTAGGGACATCGTCCACGGATCATGGCGTTTTTGGTGAATGAGAAACATAACAGAGGCAGGGTGCATTGATCGTCTCACCCGCGAGGGGCGAGTCTTAATGTTTTCGTGCGTTCCATAGCAAGGGTTACGGAAGGGGAACAGTGCCTTTCACACCGCAACGTCAACCTCAGCGTCGTTCACGCGTATTTCCAGAAAGCCTAGCGGCGCTTCGGATTGGCATTGGCGTTGAACCTGCTCAATAGGATATTCTTCGCTCGGTTCGGCCCAGAGCTTACAGAGCTCGCCAGCAGGCAGATGAAGGCGATCCACCCCGATCTTCTCCGGGCACCATGACCCGCCGATTTTTATCTGCATTGTTCCTGATAGAACGTTGGCATGAAGGCCGGAGGGAATAGGCTTCCATTTTGGGTGCCGCAGCTCAAGGGAGTGATCGGTTTCGTTTCTGAGCTGAATCCAAATTTTGCGCGTATACGTCGCGCCCCTGTCGAATTTGGCTTCTCGCCTAAAAAGTTTCAGAGGAACGTATTTCTTGTCTTTCGGAATATCCGGATCATGGACAGCTGCATCGAAATCGCCTTCATTGTGCCAATCCGACCTGCCCTCGGTCAAAACAGCACATCCGGCGTTACGCAAACGATCAGAAAGGGCCTGCCTGGACTTGACTGCGTTGGAAATGCGAATAACGTGCTGACCCACTATGTCGCTGAATGTCTTGAATGTGCCTAGGCTCACAATAACCGTGCGCTCGGGATATTTACCAAACGCCATTCCGGCCTCGAAAAGTACGTTTGGCCGCGCCTGTGGCGTAGGGTTTCGTTCGTCTGGCGGATCATGCGGCTGAAGGAAGCGTTTGCCGAGGCGGGGTCATATCATCGCCCGTTAGCAACACAACTGCGGCCTGAGCTTTGGCAAATGCGTGATCCAGCACATCGCCAATATAGGGCGTCGTGTCGTTGGCCATTGCTATGGCTTCTTCCCATTCGATGGGATGTAAGTCGATTGCGCGGAGGAAAGCAAAGAGCGCGTCACGGGCTTCTATATTTCTGCCATGCACGACAAAGACTTTTCGCTCGTCACTTGCCTCCCTCCGATGATCAGGTGCTGATTCGAGAGGCGTCACCACAACATACTCAGGCTCTTTCATCGCGATAGCATACCTGAATGGTGCGGTCGCGGCACCTGCGAGAGTTCTGCTGCACGCTGCAAGCCGACGCCTACGCCGGATTTAACCAGCTTTACGAAAACGGCCGTATTCAGGAAGCGGCGTGCTGGGCGCATGTGCGGCGCAAGTTTTACGACCTACAACAGGCGCACGCCTCGCCCACGGCGACGGAAGCATTGGAACGGATCAGGGCCTTGTACGCGATTGAGAAAGAGATTCGCGGCCGGCCGCCGGAAGAACGCCACCAGGTCCGCCAGGAGCAGGAACCCGCCCTGGTAAGGCTCGACTCCGGCCTTGCCCTCGAGCCAGTTTTCTAGCACAGTGAGAGGGCATGGCCAGGGAAGCAGTTCTGTAAGGATTCCCCAGATAAGAGAGCCGATATGCAGCCACCGCACAACCGGGCGCGAGCGCGTCACGAAGGCGCCGAAGACTACCCACAAGACAAATAGCGCATGCAGATGAGGGCAGCAACCGCGAGTAAAGAATAAAAACTGCGAACCGCAGGCATTCCTAGAATTTACAGCAACGACAGCACCCAATCGGCCGGATGCACGCTCGCAGTTTGTGGGACTCAAAAAAATGGCGAGACCAGCATCAAAGGCCATAGTGTCGAATGAGATCGCTACGGTCCGATGATCTCAGATGTCTTTTCGGGTTTGCTCGTCAATCGCAAATTGTGAAACCAATCCAAGAGAGGTTCTCGCGAACCAGAGCATCCATCCTCGACACGTTCGATAATCTTCTGTGTCGATGTGGCCCATGGCTTTCGCAGCCTGAGAAAGTGCATCAAAAGCTTAATGCGTCGGAGAGAGAAGCTGTGGCTACTTGTATTCGCATTTTGCGCGGGAATTATTACTGCGCCGAACTGGGCCGGTGCGCAGGACAAGCCTGCCGATCTGCCTGACAGTCCATCGGAGTTGTCCCGAGCAAAGCACGGCGATAACGTAGATCGAGAGGTGTCCTGGCGATCATTGCCCAAGGACTTTCTCCAAGACCAGAAGAACATTTGGCTGTTCCCCACTCAGTTGGCGAAAGGGCGCCACTGGCTACCGACGCTTGCCATTGCAGGCGGAACGGCGGGGCTCATCGTAGCCGATCCGCACGTCATACCCTATTTTCGTGATCATTCTAGAAACCTCGACGACCTCAATGATGTCTTTGATGCGCCGATTACTACGGGGGAAGTGATAGTTGTACCGGCATCTCTTTTGGTTGCAGGCTACGTTCGGCACGATACTTATCAGGTAGGTACGGCTTTACTGGCGGGGGAGGCCTACGCGGACAGCGCCGTAGTTGACCTTGCGATCAAAGCGATTACTCGCCGGGAACGGCCCAGCGATGTCCGCGCCGGACAGTCTTTCAACGATACGTTTTTCAACGGCGGAAAGTCTCCCTTTAAGGGCAGCGCCTTTCCATCCGGGCACGCCGCAGGTGTTTTTTCTGTTGCAACGGTCGTCGCCACACGGTATCGCAACCACCGCTGGGTCCCATGGTTATCGTACGGGTTCGCAACAGTCATCAGCTTCTCACGCGTAACCACGAGTGCGCATTTTCCATCCGATGTGTTTCTTGGAGCAGCTCTCGGTTACACCATTACACGCTACCAAGTGCTGCCCCCGCGCTGAAACACGGCTTAAGCAACTTTCGGGAAATCGAGCAAGCGGCCCGCACAAACGGCTCTTTTCGAGTGAGCACGCTAGGCAGCGGTAACCGCACCCACGGGCTGCTGCTTCATCATCTCCTCCATTCCTTTCTTCATTTCCTTAGCCGTGGGTTCCGCTTTATGCGTACCGACCATCCACGCGTAGCCATCCGGATCCACGACGGTTCCGCAGCGATCACCCCAGAACATGTCCATCACTAGACCTTGACCAGTCGCACCGAGCTTAGTCGCTTTTTCGACCACTTTATCCACGTTTTCTACATAGATGTAGAGGCCAGCCGGTGAAGCGCCCACGCTCTTTGCGCTGCGCTTTCCCATGGCAGCACTCTCAGGCCCAAGCATGAGAGTTGTACCGCGCAACGTGAGTTCAGCATGGGCGGGTTTTCCGTCAGGACCGTTCATGATGCCACGTTTGGCAAAGCCAAAGGCTTTCTGGTAAAAGCTCACAGCAGCTGGAATATCGGAGACTGTGAGCATCGCCGTTACGGCGCCGTACTGCTTCTTGTTCAGCGGATCAATCTTTTTCTTTGCCATGGTGCTCCTTTCGTGCGGATGACATTCTAGCGAAAAAAAGAAGTGCATAGCATCTGCTGAAGTCCGTACTCCTTGAGGCTCAACTATGGATTGCGGAAGTCAGGCAGCGGTCCACGGGAAAACATCACGCGTCCCGTTCACTCTCAGTTTCGAATTGCTTAATCGTTTGGTAGCATTCGCAGGCAGCATCTTCTAAGTTCTTGCGATTCAGAACCCTCACTGCCCCGCGCTTGTACTGGATGAACCCAGCTTTTTGCAAAATCCCTGCCGCAATGCTAACGCTCGCACGCCCCGTCCCGAGCATGCTCGCCAGAAATTCGTGCGTAAAGGGTAAGGACGCGGAACCAACTCGGTCCTGGCTCATCAGTAGCCAGCGGGCAAGGCGTTGCTCAATTTCGTGAAACCGATTGCAAGCAGCGATTTGCGACACTCGCAAGCATTGGAAGTTTGCGTAACGGCTCAACCGAGACCGAAGACCCGGAGCCGCCGGCAGTATTTGCTGCAATGCTTCGGCTTTGATCTGAAAGCCGTCGACGGGAGGCTGGCAAATCAACCGGTATGGATATGTTCCTTGGTCAACTCCTGACAATCCACCTGCAAAGCCTTTCTTCGTCACGACGCCAACCTCCAGCGTCCTGCCGTCGCTGATTTCGATCACGATGGAAACCATGCCGCGGTTTGGGAAGTAGGCGTACTCCAGTATTTTCTCTGGCTCATGTAGGCTTTGATATCCCCGAATGTCTATGAACTCCAAGTGAGAGCGGATTAGGTTGTATTCCTTGTCCGAAATCCGTAACAGGATGAGATTTTCTACTCGTTCTCCGCTCGCGCCGGTTCGTCTCAAATCGCGTTCGCTCGACGTTTTCCGGTTTATCGGGTTTGGCTTATTGTTCAGTGTTCGGTCCACTCTTCTGCGAAAGTCAATCGTCTGATGCGACAACTCTCGTTGCACGTAGCTCCGCCTGAACCTCCAAAAGCTGCATATTGTTGGAAATAATACCTGACAGGGTACACCACCTAAGCGAATAGAGTTCGTGTGAAGGCGAGCCAAAGCTCATTTCGGCGCGGGTTCCGTGCGGTGTCGAACGAAGAATTCAAGCAGTGCTGCTGTACAATTTGAGACGCTAGTTCATAGCGGTCCCTGTCTTTTATTTTGAGCTAACAGTTGATTTTTGGTTCCACCATGGGGGGAAGGAGAACCATGGTCAATGAAGTTTCACGCTGGGTACGATTCTCGGCGAGTACGCCCTTCCGTTACATGGCGGCTCTCGCTGCAACCGCCCTCGCGTTGCTGGGCCGCTGGCTCCTAGACCCATTTCTTGGAAACTACACCCCCTACATTTTGCTGTATGGCGCCGTTGCCTTGTGCGCTATCTACGCGGGATTCGGCCCATCCGTTTTGAGTGTCGTCTTCGGCTTGATTGGAGCGAATTACTGGTTCGTAGCGCCGCGTGGCTCTCTCGCGCTTTCAAGCGCCACACATCTAGTCGCAACCCTGACATATCTGTTTGTCTGCACCTTGATTACGGCTGCCGGTGAAACCAACCGACGGTCAAAAGCCAAACTGAACACGGCTCTCCAGAACCTTCAACGGAGCGACGAAGCGCTACGTGCAGCTCATGAAGGATTGGAAAAGCGCGTTCAACAGCGTACTGCCGAGCTCGAACAGGCGCAAGCGAAGTTCCGAGGACTACTGGATTCAGCGCCAGACGCTATGGTCGTAGTGAATCGCGAAGGCAAGATTCTGCTTGCCAATGCTCAGGTGCAAAAGCTGTTCGGTTATCGAGGGGAAGAGCTGTTAGATCGCGAAATTGAGATGTTGATGCCGGAGCGTTTTCGCGGCACGCATCTGGGACACCGAACAGGCTTCTTCCATGAACCTCGGGTGCGGGCCATGGGCGCGGGTCTGGAACTATATGGTTTGCACAAAGACGGCCACGAGATTCCAATCGAAATCAGCCTCAGTCCTTTGGAAACGGAGTCTGGCATTGTGGTGACAAGCGCCATCCGCGACATTAGCGAGCGAAAGCGGGCGGAAGAAGCCTTACGCACGCTTTCTGGTCAGCTGCTGCACACGCAAGATGAGGAAAGACGGCGCATTGCCCGCGAACTGCACGACAGCGCTGGGCAGATACTGGCTGCCCTAAGCATGACCCTGACTCCTCTGGAATCGGAAGATGGAAAAATCCCTCCCCGTGCAGCGAAAGCGATCAAGGAGAGTCTCGGCCTTATAAAGGACCTCTCAAACCAAGTGCGGACGATCGCTCATTTGCTGCATCCGCCGCTGCTGGATGAGATTGGTCTTTCGTCAGCTCTCCGTTTGTTTCTGGAAGGATTTGGAGAGCGCAGCAAGATCAAAGTAGATTTGGAAATTGCCAATGACTTTGAGCGACTCTCCCAGGAATTGGAAACCGCCATTTTCCGAATTGTGCAGGAATGCCTCACGAACATTCACCGTCACTCAGGAAGTAAGGTGGCCAAGATTCGCGTTACTCGAAGCGACGGCCAAGTTCGCGTGGAAGTGGCTGACCGAGGCAAGGGCATTCCACCGGACAAGCAGAAGGCGATGGATTCAGGAGGCACAACCGGAGTGGGAATCAGAGGGATGCGAGAAAGAGTGCGACAACTTGGCGGGATATTGGATATCAATTCTGGGAGACAGGGGACGGCTATAGTCGCCCGGCTACCGGTTGTCACGATTTCCACGACTGCCACGGCCTGAAAGGGGGTATCGGCGCTACGTGGCTGTTACGCCTCCCCGATGATTTGGTTTCTCAGCGTGTCATCCTGAGCATTTGACCCGCTTTGGGCGGGTTAAAAGGAAATGAACATGCGGCCTATATGGGCTGTGCAGGCGAGGTGCGGCGGCGATTATCCTGAAGGGCGATCGTGGTAGGGGAAGTAAACCGAAGCCGCAATGGTGCGTAAGAGCCCGTTACTGAGCATGGTTCCAAGCTTCGTGATTGAAACAGTGGTGACGCTGTTGTGCTGTACAGCAGCGATCCCGTTTAGGAGAGTACTTTTGGAGAAGACGACTTGGCCCGCCCATGATCCTAGGAGGAAGGGATGAGTCAGAGACGCAAGAAACAGAAACGAGCTGGTCAAGGTGGTGGTGCAGTTCCCAGTCTCAGTTGCATCGAGCCCAATGCAGCAGGAATCGATGTGGGCGCGACCGAGATTTTCGTGGCCGTCCCGCAGGACCGAGATCCTAGCCCGGTTCGCAGTTTTGAGACTTTTACCGAGGATCT
>QHZR01000618.1:1649-2155 GCA_003224755.1 Acidobacteriota bacterium | reverse complement strand
CTAACCAAAGATGAAGTAAAAGCCGTAATGGCACGACGCGACAAAATCGTGGACCGCTTCCAGAAGCTGATCGCCGAAAAAGGTGAGAACGAAGTGCTGTACTGAATCACGCGATTCTACTGCACCGCTCACTCCCGCCTGGAGCTTGTTTGTTAAACAGGACGGCTCGCAAATATTGGGGGAGTGTCTCAGTTTCAAATTAGCGGCTGACCTGTGGCATACTCGGCTCGTGGCCAAGAGCATGACAGGAATAACCAGATTCATTAGGCTGTGTTTATGCCGAAATTGGTGTCAGAGCGTATCAAGAAACTTCGGGAAGAAATAGCCGAGATTAGTGAAGCGAACCGCACGCATATGCACAGGAGAGACACAGGAGCAGCCGCCGACCAAGAACGGCGGCTCCAACGATTGCAGGAAATTCTGGATGAGCTTATGACCCTCACTGACTGGAAAAAGCCCTGAACATCCGAAGCCGTAGTTCGGCTAGAACCTTTCTCATAAATACC
>QHZR01000618.1:0-1525 GCA_003224755.1 Acidobacteriota bacterium | reverse complement strand
ACGAACCAAAGACAAATCGCGCTATCCGTCCTCGAAAGCCTCAGAGACGACTTGATGTATGCACACCTGAATAATGGGGGTCGCGTTCTTGACGTAGCCGACCTTCGCCAGTACATCTATGAACAGATTGCCCGGATAAGGACAAACGCTTTTGTAATGGATGGACTCTACGGCAAAGACAATGCCCACGGGCAAGGCATTAGTAAGGGTAATGGTCACAACGGGGAAGGGCATCCAGAGGAAAAGTTCTGGCGAGAGCGACCGCAGAGCTGAGGCGGGCCGTTTAATGAGATGCGATCATTGAGCGGAGTTCCGGTTGCGCGACTGAAGGCTTTCCGCCAACGTCTGCGCGACTACGGGCTTAACGGATGCTGAGGCGTTGGTTTGCAAGTGCAGAGCGGCGGCTGTGCAGTGGGGCGTATCATGGCGGAAGATTGATAACGTTTTCGGGAAGGATTGAGCGTCAGGCGTGTAGTGGGCCTCGCCGGGGCTACCTATAAATCTTCGGCAACGATTCCCAGAGGGTTCAGGGTCACCCGAAATTCACCTTCATACAGGAAATCTCCGGTGTTGGCGTTGGTCAACTTCACACGGACAGTTTGGAAAACCGGAAGGTCATGCGGTTCAATTTCAATAGTGAAGCGGCCCTGTTCGTAGACATGGCGTCTTCCAATCACGATAAACATTTGAGCATGTTGAATTCCCACCATGAGTTTGTGCGATTCATCAAGTCGAAAGTCCGTGTGGTCGCCGCCTGCGTCGAGCCAACTGCCTATGATTCTTAGAACTTCAGCTTCATTCTTGTAGACCAATGCCGCCTTAACGAGTCCCCGGACGGTTCGAATCCCCGGTCTGGCTTCGTTGGTGAACTGAATGAGAATGGCTTGCTCAGTACCCTGCACGTCTTCTTTCCACACTCCATGTCCACGCTCAGACACAGATGCAACACCAGCACCTGTCATCCGAATATTTGGATTGAATCTTTCTGGTTGAACCTGCGAGTCTTCGGCCCTTAATTCGGCACTGCTATCTGTTTTTTCTTGGCGAGGTTGCTCCAAATGGTAGGCAGGTCCAGCGGCACGCATGAATCGACGCAGTAGGTAGCCCACAACCCCAATGATGACCAGTACGCCGATTCCATCAAAGAGCCACTTATAGTTGTCGGCAAGCCACTTCATGCGGAAATTCTATCATCGGGATTGCAGCCAAGCCGCTGCACTGACATGTGTCGCCCCCGGCTGTTATTTTTCCTTCTAGAGGAAATCCTGCTAGGCGCTCTTTCGCTCCCGATGTTGTTCACGATCCGCTGAGGCGGCTTTCGGGTGCTGCTCCTGATGCAACGACAAACAAGGCGGGCAGAACACGGCACGGCACATACCGCATGTTTCCGTGTGGAACTCACACAACTCAGCCCCGCAGTCTGAGCACTTCTTAGTGGCGGTTCTTGGGCAGGCAAGGCCGACCGCATCTGCCGGATTCCTTACTTCCACGATCTCGCAGCGGGCTGGCATGAACGCTAGTATTT
>QHZR01000617.1 GCA_003224755.1 Acidobacteriota bacterium | reverse complement strand
CTGATCACGGGCCTTACGCGCCACCGACTTGCACGCGCGTGCGCTGGTGGAACGCTTTATAGGTTTGCGATTGAGCGGAAGGCGCTTAGCATCACCATCGACAATGTGGCGAACATGCAGCATCGTTTTTAGTAGCCGACTGAGGGTTGGGAATCCACAACGGTATCCACAATGGAAATACTCCAGCAACCTATAGAAAAATGCTACGTCGCCATGCTTCAAAAAAGCATTAACCCACGGGAAATTCTTTGCCCGCCGACAATCCCTGAGTCGCTCTGCAATAAAATCAGAGCGTTCCGACAAGTTCTCAAGATGACGCCTGGCCTGTCGCACGCCTTCGGGAAGGAGGTCCGGAAAAAAAACCAATGGTCCGGAGCTTCCCGATCTACGCAGTTCGGAAATTACTTTCGCGGTCTGCTGATGGCAAACCTCCAAATCAGAAAGATCCTGCTGAGTGATTTCGAAGCGGTGCAGACCGCGCGCGAGAGCGACGTTAAATTCGCTCGTGCACCGCACCATAAGTTCGACAACGTCCACTGCGGGGCAATTTTGGTCGATGAGTCGGAGGAGATCCTTGCGTAGTCGCGGCATTTCCAGCCCATTATCGTCTGTATTCGCGCGGAGGATGCGGTCAAACTCCTCGCTGTACCGATGCATTTTGGTACGAATTTGCGCAATATCTACCCCGGAAAGATCGTACTCACTGGGATCGGTGCACTTTGCGGCATAACGTTCAAAGCCAGACGCGATCCAGTCGATCACCTTGTTTTTTTGGGCCCGAGTGACGGCGACATATTCCATTCGCGAAGTTTAGCGCAAATTGGATCTCCAACCCCAGACAGAATGTCTTTCCCCCCGCTGCTGTGTGTCTGCAATTCCATGCAGACAAGAGGGAATTTCAATTCTTCCTATGCGTCTGGGACCGAACCATGGGTTCGTAAGTAAGCTGAGGACGTGAGCGTTTGCTTCCACTGTCGCACCCAGAGCGGTTGGGTGCCGGCGGTTCTTCGCGATGCACACAAGCACGAATCTCAGGGGCCCATTCTTTATGGACATTGAGCGCTTTGTGGGTGCCGACGAAGCTGCGGAGTTCCTTTGCATAACGCCCCGCCGCTTATTGGAACTGGCGCGGGGAGGGGCGATACCCGCTCATGCGATTGGCGGCGGTAAGCGCAAGACATGGCGCTTCCGGTTGTCAGAGCTTGCGGAGGCGGTTGTCGCGAAAGAACCAGATATCACCGCCCGGGAAGCGCGGTATGATTACGGCGGGCGGTTCCCTAGCGGTTGTGCCAAACCAACGGAGGAAAAGTTAATGGCACACCGATATCAGAGGGGATGTCTGAGAAAAGAAAGTCGCAAAAATGGGATGCTGTGGATGCTTCGGTACTACGCCATTCGGCCTGCGGACGGTAAAAAAGTTCAACGTACCCTTTTTGTTGGTTACGTGGTTGACTTTCCGACTGCATCTGATGCCTGGGCTGAAGCAGACCGTCTGCATCTGGCCGAGAAAATCAACCAACCTGGCCGGCTGGGCACGGCGAGCTTTGCACAGATCGCAAGGCATTACGCCGACGATGAACTGCTCCGCCTCGCCAACACGACCGAGTACTGCTACCGCCATATCATCGATGGTTACCTGGTCCCGAGGTGGGGCAGCTGTTATGCACTCGAGATCAAGCCGAACGAGGTGGAGCGGTGGCTGAACTCTCTCAGCAAAGAAGCGGAAGCGAAAAACGGCTTGGAATGGCCAACGCTGCGGAAAATGAGGAATGTGATGAACCTCATCTACGCGCACGCGCAGCGCCAAGGGCTGATTCCCGAAGACCTGAAATACAACCCGGTGCGTCCCGCAGGATTAGGGGGCGCGCGCTGCAAGTGCACTTCGGACTACGAAGCGCTCATCTTAATTCCGGAGCAGACCTTCACAATCCTGAACCTGGTGCCGACACTGGAAAGGACCCTGATCCTTCTCGTTGCAGTTACCGCGCTCAGGATCTCCGAAGCTCTCGGGCTCCAATGGCGCGACATTGATTATGAGAACTCGCAAATCAATGTCCGCCGCCGCTGGATCCGGGGAAACATCGACAAGCCAAAATCGAAGGCTTCTAAAGCCCCGGTTGCGATGGCTCCTCTGCTGGCGGAATGGCTTCGGGCTTGGCGGAAGGAAAGCATGCACTCGAAACCAGAAGATTGGATTTTTGCTTCCATCAAGACCAACCACCGGACGCCGCGGGTGGGCAACATGCTGGTCGCCGATCACCTGCGTCCGGCTGCTGCCAAATCAGGCGTGTTCAAGAACGGGGTGCCGAAGCGGTTCGGCTTCCACAACCTCCGCCATTCGCTATCTTCGTTCTTGATTACCGAGAAGAAAGCCGACGTCCGGACCGTGCAGGACACGCTGCGCCACGCCAAGCCGGACATGACGCTGGGCGCTTACACGAAGAGCCCGATGAAAGCCAGGATCGCGGCTCAGCAGCAGGTTCTGGACGCGATCTTTGACAAGTCGGCGAGCACAGGAGCAGTTCAGTAGGATTCGATGGATGCTATAATGGATTGGAATTTTGGATCTCCCGCAGGCAAGTCGCCGCAAATTGTTGGTCATCAACAAAATAGGCGCGTAGCTCAGTTGGTTAGAGCGCTACCTTGACACGGTAGAGGTCAGGAGTTCGAGTCTCCTCGTGCCTACCATTCTGTTTGTCATTAAATCTCTGATTGCTGGCGACTTCCATTCGCCTTCCGCTTTCGTCTTTTGCTTATGCTCCTGAGTTGGCTGCATCACTGTGTCAGTATCTGTGTCACTACATTTAGGAAG
>QHZR01000238.1 GCA_003224755.1 Acidobacteriota bacterium | reverse complement strand
AAGTTCTCTGGAAATAACCGAGTGGTCACCGACGGCCCATTCGCTGAGACGAAGGAGCTGATCGCAGGCTTTTGGCTCTGGCGAGTGAATTCCATGCAAGACGCGGTGGAGTGGCTCAAGCAGGCTCCTTTTGACGGAGGCGAAGAGGTCGAAGTTCGCCAGATCTTCGAGGCTTCCGATTTCGGCGAAAATCTCACTCCTGAGCTGAGAGAACAGGAGCGGCACCTGAGCGAGCAGATCGCGGCAAAAAAATAATTTCGGAGGTGTCGAAACGGCGGTTGCCCGTTCGACTTAACAGTGGAGAGTCAAGAAAACGGAAGGAGAGAAGACAATGTCAGCAATTCAAACGTTTGGATTATCGATTCCCGCACCTTCAGAGTCTACGGCCCGGCGTTGGACCGGACGAATACTCACCGGCCTGGTCGTCCTGTTTCTGCTGTTCGATGGCATCACCAAGGTAGTGAAGGAACGGCACGTGCTTCAGGCAGCCGCGGACCTCGGATATTCCGCGAACGTGATCGCCGGAATCGGCGTTCTCTTGTTGGCGTGTGTTGCAGTGTATGTGACTCCACGCAGCGCCGTATTGGGAGCGGTATTGTTGACCGGCTACCTGGGCGGTGCGGTGGACGCTAATGTGCGCGCCGGACATCCGCTCTTCGAGTGTATTTTCCCTGTCATCTTTGGCATCCTGGTATGGGCGGGGCTGTTTCTACGCGAACCGCGCCTCGGTGTGCTGATGCCCGTGCGAAAACAATCTGATCTGTAGTTTTTTTATAAGAAGTAGCTTTGGCATGTCATTGCTTGATTGTCATACTATGGACAATTAACGTCACCAAAGCTCGAATCGAACCTCAGCTGTAGCCTATTTGGGAGAACAATAATATGCAGAAAATCACTCCATTCCTCTGGTTTAATGACAAAGCTGAAGAAGCCGCAAATTTTTACGTTTCCCTCTTCAAAAACTCGAGAGTCAAGGAGATTCGACGTTACGGGGACGCCGGTCCCGGTCCCAAAGGATCGGTAATGACGATAA
The DNA here is from genome assembly GCA_003224755.1 of Acidobacteriota bacterium. GTDB lineage: Bacteria > Acidobacteriota > Terriglobia > Terriglobales > Acidobacteriaceae > Gp1-AA145. The sequence goes on along the minus strand of QHZR01000238.1, from coordinate 7,408 downwards.
CCTTCCAAATTGAAGGTCAGGACTTCATCGCATTGAATGGCGGTCCGCACTTCAGTTTCACGCCGGCAATATCGCTGTTCGTGAATTGTCAGACGCAGGAAGAAGTGGACCAGTTGTGGGAGAATCTTTCCGCGGGAGGCCGAAAAGATCGCTGCGGTTGGCTGCAAGACAAGTATGGATTGTCATGGCAAATCATTCCTGAGGCCCTGGGCAAGCTAATGAGCGATCCCGACCCAGCAAAAGCCGGGAGCGTGATGAAAGCTATGTTGCAGATGGACAAAATTGAGGTGAAGCGCCTGCAGGAGGCACATCAGCAGGCCGCCTAGGGTGGTGGAGAGCGGATAGTGCCAAATATCCTCAAACGTCGTGACTTCCTCGGCATGATGAGCGGTGCTCTTGCTGGGACCGCTATGCTCGGCAGCGAAAGCAACGCGCTGTCTGGTGAGCCAATGCCAGCAGACATAACGATTGCCGGAGCCAAATCTACGAGCGACGAACTGGATTTTGTCTCAGCACTGAGTGCGGCTGAAGCAATTCGCCGGAAACGGGTCTCATCGGTCGAGCTTACGCAGCATACGTTCGACCGCATTGAGCGCTATAATCCGCAGCTCAATGCATTCGTCTATCAACTCCGAGAGGACGCTCTCGTTCGTGCGCAAAAAGCTGACCAGGCGCTCACTCAGGGTGAGAACTCCGGCCCGTTCCATGGTGTTCCGATTCATGTGAAGGAGTGCTTTGGAGTCGCCGGTCATCCGTGCACGTGGGGTTTCGAATCGCTTCGAGATTCCAAGGCGGCGCAAAATTCAGAGGCGGTAGAAAGACTACTGCGCGCGGGTGCTATTTTGATTAGCGCTACGAATGTGCCGGTGAATCTTAGTGACTGGCAAACCTACAACCCGATTTACGGCACAACCAACAATCCGTGGGATGTGAAGCGCACTCCCGGCGGTTCGTCAGGCGGAAGCGCAGCTGCGTTGGCTGCGGGCCTCGGCTACTTGAGCATCGGGAGCGATATTGGCGGCTCCATCCGCATACCCGCACACTTCTGTGGAGTCTACGGCCACAAGCCAACGCTAGACCTGGTGAGTACGCAAGGTATGTCTCCTGGCGGAAATTATGGAACGCCAGGATTTTCAACCCTGCTTGCGGTTGCCGGCCCCATGGCGCGAACTCCTTCTGATCTGCTTGCCGCCATGAAGGTCTTGGGCGGACCGGTTGCATGGGACAAGAAGGCGTGGATATGGGGAATGCCTGCTCCTCGTGCCACGACGTTAAAGGATTTTCGTATCGGGTACGTGATTGATGATCCGATTGCTCCGCCGACGCCCGAAGTGAAGGCCCGGCTTGAATATGTCATTCGCACTCTGGAAGGTGCCGGGGCCAAGCTGAAATCCGGTTGGCCGGCCGAATTCAACCCTGCGGCGCTTCTGGACACATACCGCTTTCACCTGTACGCATTTCTGTTTAGCATTTCTCCCCCCGAAGAACAGCACCTGCAGCGAGTCAAGTTCGCAAGTTCGCAGGATCCAGACGCACGTGGAGCTCTCAGCTCGTTCGCCGACTGGCAGCAGCAGAATTTCCGGCGGCTGGCATTTCGGGCGCAATGGCAGTCCCACTTTGAGCAAGTGGATGTTTTCCTCTCGCCAGTGGGATTCTCAGCCGCCTTCCCCCATGATCACACTGAACCGCAAGAACAGCGCACGATCGCCACTTCAGCTGGGCCAAGACGCTATCTGGATTTGTTCAATTGGATTGCTCCGGCAACGCTGACCGGGTGTCCCGCCACGGTGGCGCCGATCGGCCGAACCGACAGAGGCTTGCCGGTAGGAATCCAGATCATGGGGCCGTACTGGGAAGACGCAACCCCCATCACGTTCGCAGAGCTGTTATCGCGGGAAATCGGCGGATTCACGGTGCCGCCAGGATTCGAGGGCGCCAGCTAGGAAGAATTTCTCGGGAAGTAGATGAGGGCCACGGGAATCACTCAAATAGAACATTAAGGAGAGAAGTAATGAGCAAGGTTCGAGTTCTTGTAGGCACGCGCAAAGGCGCATTCATGCTTACCTCAGACGGCAAGCGTGAGAAATGGGACGTCAGTGGGCCGCACTTCTCCGGATGGGAGATGTATCACCTGAAGGGGTCGCCGGCTGATCCGAATCGCATTTATGCTTCGCAAACCAGCGGATGGTTTGGGCAGATCATTCAGCGCTCGGATGACGGTGGCAAGACCTGGCACCAGCCCGGAACGCCTCCCGGGGAAACGACGACGCCGGACGGCACGCCCAAAGGAGAAAGCAACAAGTTCGTTTACGACACGTCGGCTGAAACCGGTGCGCCGATGACTACGCACCAGTTTTATGACGGCAAACCGCATCCCTGGGAGTTCAAGCGGGTGTGGCATCTCGAACCGTCTCTCACCGATCCGGATACGGTTTACGCCGGAGTCGAAGATGCGGCCATTTTCAAATCGACTGATGGCGGAAAGAATTGGAAAGAACTATCCGGATTGCGCGGCCACGGCACCGGCCCCAAGTGGCAGCCGGGAGCGGGCGGCATGTGCCTGCATACCATTATTCTTGATCCGAAAAATCCTAAGCGGATTTGGATTGCGATATCGTCTGCGGGCGCGTTCCGTACCGACGACGCTGGCAAAACCTGGAAGCCGATCAACAAGGGCCTGCGCTCGCAGTACATCCCTGACCCGGATGCCGAGGTCGGCCACTGCGTTCACCACATCGCCATGAACCCGCAGCGCCCGGGCACGCTCTTCATGCAGAAACATTGGGACGTGATGCGCTCGGACGACGCTGGCGACAACTGGACAGAAGTCAGCGGCAACCTACCCACCGACTTCGGCTTCGCAATTGATGTCCACGCGCATGAGCCGGAGACGATTTACGTGGTCCCGATAAAAAGCGATGGCGAGCACTTCGTTCACGAAGGCAAGTTGCGCGTCTTCCGCAGCAAAACCGGAGGCAATGAGTGGACGCCTCTCACCAAAGGCCTGCCGCAAAAAGACTGTTACGTGAACGTGCTGCGAGACGCCATGTCCGTGGATACGCTCGATAAGTGCGGCATTTATTTCGGGACCAGCGGCGGCCAAGTATATTGCTCAGCCGACGCAGGCGATAGCTGGAATCCGATTGTGCGTGATTTGCCAGCGGTGCTGAGCGTGGAGGTGCAGACGCTGGGGTGAGCAAGACGACGTGTTTGCCTTGATCTTTCGCCCCTTCGGCGCTCACAAGTTCTTACCGCCCACCCAGGGCTTGCGCCCTGGGCTGAATTCTGGCGGCGCTTCGCGGCTATGCGATGCCGTCACCGGTTAGCTCACATGCAAGTCGGCATTTAACAATAAACCGCGAGGTCACGCAGCACGGATGTGTTCGAATTTCAGTATGCCACGCGCGGCGACGGTCCTTGGCTGTGGTGTATGCTCTTTATCGTTTTGAATCGACAGTCCTCATCGAGGTAAGAACCTTGCCGACAGCCACGAACAAGGGCCGAGCTTCTAATCCAAAAGTCGAGCTGTACGAAACACTGATCGCAACCATCCCCAACCTCGAGCGCAAGGGCGATGCCAACCCCTACACAGCCATCAATGGCAACATGTTCACTCTACTGCATCAGTCAAACAGGTTGGCCATCCGGCTTCCGGAGGACAAGCGGCAGGCGTTTCTGAAAAAGCATAAAACGACGCTTTTCGAGGCCTATGGCGCAGTGATGCAGGAATATGTCGCGGTTCCAACCGCGCTATTGAAAAACACGAAAGAGTTGAAGAAATATCTGGAATTCAGCTACGAATATGCCAAGACACTGAGGCCGAAGCCAAGCCGAAAGAAGTCCTGACCATGATCCGTGTCATTCTTCCAACCCATCTCCGCAATCTTGCTCACGTCGGTAGCGAGGTGACACTCGAAGTCGCAGGACCAGTCACGCAGCGGTCGGTGCTCGACGCGCTTGAAGGAAAATATCCCATGCTGCGCGGCACCATCCGCGATCATGGCACGTTGCAGCGGCGAGCTTTTTTGCGCTACTTCGCTTGCGAGGAAGATCTATCGCACGAGCCGCCTGACGAGCCATTGCCGGAAGCAGTGGCATCAGGCAAAGAACCGTTCATTGTGATTGGCGCGATCGCCGGAGGAAAGACGTAGCGCGTGGGACAGGCGGCTCGCCTGTCCAGTTGTAGTTTGCGGCCCGATCATTGAGCTTCGCTCAATCAGAACAGGCGAGCCGCCTGTTCCCATATCAACTGTTACTCCCACTCGATCGTGCCCGGCGGTTTTGAGGTCACGTCATACACGACGCGATTCACGCCATGGACCTCGTTCACAATGCGGCTCGAAATCGTTTTTAGAACTTCATGCGGCAGGGGGACCCAGTCCGCGGTCATGCCGTCTTCCGAATGCACGGCGCGGATCGCGCAAGTGTAAGCATAAGTCCGCTGGTCGCCCATCACCCCCACCGACATCACTGGCAACAGCACGGCAAATGATTGCCAGATTTTCGTGTAAAGGCCAGCGCGCTTGATTTCATTTACGACGACGTCATCGCATTCGCGAAGAATTGCCAGACGCTCCGGGGTGACCTCGCCGAGAATGCGCACCGCGAGCCCTGGGCCGGGGAAGGGCTGACGCTGCAGAACTTCCTCCGGCATTCCCAAGTCGCGGCCAATCTTGCGGACTTCGTCTTTGAACAATTCTTTCAGTGGCTCGATCAGCTTGAGCTTCATTTTCTCTGGCAGCCCGCCGACATTGTGATGCGATTTGATTACCTGCGACGGGCCGCGCACGGAAACGGACTCGATCACGTCAGGATAAAGCGTTCCTTGCACCAGCCACTCGACATCGCCTTCTTCTTTTTCGATCCGATGGGCTTGTTCATCGAACACGGCAATGAATTCGTTGCCGATAAGTTTGCGCTTTGTCTCTGGATCGGTTACCCCAGCCAGCTTATTCAGAAAACGGTCGGTTGCGTCCACGGCGACAACCTGCAGGCCCAGCTTGTCCCGCAGACTCTGCTGTACTTTTTCAAACTCGTTCTTGCGCAGCACCCCGTTGTTGACGAATACGCTGGTCAGTCGCGACTTGTTTCCGTCTCGCAAGGCACGGTCAACCAAGGTCGCAGCAACGGCCGAATCCACTCCGCCTGACAACGCACAAATCGCGCGGCCTGAACCAACCTGCTGCCGCACGGCGGCGACGGTGGCGTCCACAAAGTGCTGCGGAGTCCAACTGGGTTTCGCATGGCAGATATTCAGAACGAAATTCCGCAAGATATCGGTCCCGCGTTTCGTGTGGTGTACTTCCGGATGAAATTGCACCGCGTATTGCTTCTTGCTGGCGTTCTCAATGCCCGCCACCGCGCTCGGAGACTTCGCAATCAGCCTGAATCCGGCGGGCAACTCGAGCGCCTCATCTCCATGCGACATCCAGACTTCGAGCGTGCGCGGCAGCCCTTCAAACAGCTGCGATTGGTCCATCAAATCAACTTGCGCGTGTCCATATTCGCGGTGCTTGGCAGCTTTGACCTTGCCGCCCAGCGCGTGCGCCATAAACTGCAAGCCATAGCAGATTCCAAGCACAGGCAGTCCCAGTTCAAAGACTCGCGGATCTGCGGCGGGCGCGTCTTTGTCATAGACAGACGACGGCCCTCCAGAAAGGATGATCCCTAGCGGATGGTATTTCTGGATCTCTTCAATTTTCGAGTTGCAGGGAAGAACAGCGGAAAAGACGTTTTGTTCGCGGACGCGGCGCGCGATCAATTGCGAATATTGCGCCCCAAAATCTAGGACAACAATCGATTGGGTTTCCACGGATGAGTTTCTCAAATCGCTGGTGCAGTGTAAAGATCAAGTTGCGGAGAGCGGCACGTCACTCAAGATCAGTTCGCCGGGATCAACCGCGGAAGACTCGTTTGGCAGCGCGCCTGGAGCAACCTGCCGATATACAAGAAATCAACGACCGCGCTGTAAACAAGCACGATCAATAATTCGAGAAACAGAAGTGGCCGCGCGCCAATCACTCCCGCTGCTCCCAGCACGGTAAAACCTGCGCCGCAGGCGAATAGGAAGGCTCCGAAGTGGATGAGCCCGAACCAGGTACCGGGCGCGGCGAACGCACCTGGCCGTTCCACGGAAAAGTGAACTGCGGAAGCAATGGCCTGAAACGCGCCTTCACTGCCGTTCACCGCGAATATCGCGGATGTGGAGAGAAACCAGTTCAATACTGACCACGCCATCGCGGTGATCAACAGCAATGCAAACCAAAGCCGCGCGGCGTCCCCGACAGACACCTGGGTTGATGCCCATAACGAACTCGCAGCCAGCAGCGAGCCAATTCCGGCTGCCGCTGCGGCCAAGGCGACTGCTGCTCGGAAGAAATTTAGTCCAAGCAATGAAGCCATGCCTGCCTGGCTGGGCGTCGCCTCAGGACCATCAAACTCTTCGATGAGAGACCGCAGGGTCAACGTGCGGCCAAGCGACGCCAGTACGATCCATCCGAGCACGAGCGCCAGCGCCAGCAGGATCCCGGCTTTCGTAAAGCGAAATGCGCTGCCCTCGAAAATGCGCTGGATCGCGTGTCCGACCAGCAGCGGCTGTTGCGATGCCAACAGCAAGCGGTCGAGGGCCTTTACCGGAAGTGTGTCGGCATACTCGAGCAGGAACATCGCGGCCAGAAACCACGCCGCTGCTGCGAAGGTCCAACGCCAGGCTATTTCGGCCAATGGAATTATGGGCCGCCGGAGGAGGATGCGAAAGCCTTCTGCGGTGGGAGAGAGGGAAGCCATCGTGAATGACTTGTATTTTAGCTTGTACGGAGATTTTTCTATCCTGCCGAAGAACGTGCACACGTAGGGGCGGTGCCCTCACCCGCCCAGCCGTGCTGTGCGCGGCAATTGGCGAGCATAGCTCGCCCGCCCGGACCCTTCGACTTCGCTCAGGGCAGGCTGAGGGCGTCCGGGCCTACGCGCTCATTTTTAGTTTTCGGTCGGCTCGGGAACCTCAGACTTCTTCGGAGTCCTGGCTGGCTTCGGAGGAGCGGGCGGAGAAGCAACAGCTTCGCCTTTGCGAATCTCGATGGAACCATGCTGATTATTCAGCACAATATGCGAGGTGCCGCCATTCACGCTTCCGCTCGCGGTCGAGCGATTGTCGCCGTTTTCAATCTTCAACTCGTTGAAGTCCGATTGGATTTCGCCGTTGCGGGCTTGCGCATCAACTTGAAAACTCGATTTTTCAGGAATGAATATCCGGATATCAGCCCGATCGTTCTGCACCTCGATATTGCCGAGCTTGGTCACTTCAATTTCCACCGGACCGTTTTCATTCTTCACTTGCACATTGCTCGAAACGCCACTGATGCGGATATCTTTCGAGCGGGTGCTCAGGTTGAGCGGTCCGATAACATTC
>QHZR01000237.1 GCA_003224755.1 Acidobacteriota bacterium | reverse complement strand
GGAGGAGGGGACTACTACGTAGAAACAGAGTTGGTAATTCGCAGATCCACCGCTGCCGCTCGAGAACAACCGCTTCGCATCGCCAGCCTGGACGCAACCGGGCAGCACCCGCCGATTGACCTGCAAGGCCCGCTGTGAGATTCCACGGCTTGGAGTGCGACAGTGCCGTCCTGAAACCGCGTCACCGCTGCTTCTCGACGCCCCTATTTCAATTCCCTTGACACAGGGAATTAGAAAGATTAATAAAGTATGGTTATGAAACCGGTTGCAGGAACCGATTTCCTAAATTGACCATGCTTGCACTTCAGGGTACATCCAGACTCGCTTGGGCCGCGCTACTGTTTTTCCCTTTCCTGTTTGCCGGCACCTTCTGTCAAGGGGCAAACGGCGACAAGGGTTCCCCTTCGGACGCTGTCCGGTTTTTTTCGGGAAGTTGGGATCTGACTCTCAAGAGTCCCGACCGCGAATATCCCTCTTGGCTGGAGATTCACCAGGAAAACGGACACCCGGTCGCACAAATGGTGGGACGGTGGGGGAACGCTCGCCCAATTCCGAAAGTTGAAATCTCCGATCGCGAGATCACTTTCGTTTCACCCAAAGAAGAGGAAGGTTCATCCACCGACCTGATCTTTGTCGGAAAACCTGACGGGAAGTGCCTCTCCGGAACGCTCACCGGGCCCAATGGAGCGCCCTGGACATGGTCCGCCGTAAGGGCGCCGCTTCTCCAACGAAAAGGCAAGCCTAAGTGGGGAAAACCGATCTCTCTGTTCAATGGAAAAGATCTGACCGGGTGGAAGATGAGCGACGCGAATTCTACGGCGAGTTGGAAGGTGGAAGACGGGACGCTGGTCAGCCCAGGACACGGTCCGGAGATCATCAACGAGCAAAAGTTCCAAGATTTCAAGTTGCACATCGAGTTCAACTGCGGCGCCAACGCAAACAGTGGTATTTATCTGCGGGGCCGTTATGAAGTGCAGATCGAAGACAATTCGGTTCAGGAGCCGCCCAGTCACCATACCGGAGGCGTCTACGGTTTCATCGCTCCCTCGCCAGAGTTGTCTCGCAAGCCGGGAGAATGGCAGAGCTTCGACATCACCCTGGTGGGACGCACCATAACCGTCGTCCAGAACGGAAAGACTGTGATGGATCACCAGGAAGTCCCCGGCATTACGGGTGGGGCACTCGACAGCCACGAAGAAATGCCGGGGCCGATCTATCTTCAAGGCAGCGAGGACAATCACGTCGCTTTTCGAAACATCATCCTGACTCCGGCAGAGAAATAGTCAGGGCGGCAGAATTTACGAAGATCAGGCACCTGAATCGGCACCGGCCCGCAGAACAAGCGATAATGACTCACTTTCTTGACGACATCCTCCGTCAACCCGAAGAGTTGCAGCGCGCTTTTGATTATCTGTGTGCAGCGGGTCAGGGTACTTTGCAAACCTCGGCCGCTGCTGTCAGGAAAGCTCGGCACGTCTATGTGACGGGGATCGGCAGCAGTTGGCACGCGGCACTCAGCGTAGCGCCCATCTTTTCTCGCGGTGCCAACCCCGTGCACATGCTTGACGCAGGAGAGTTGCTGCAATTTGCAACACTCCCCCCTGCGGCCGTTGTGATTGTAATCTCGCGCAGCGGCCGAAGCGCGGAAGTCGTAAGTCTGCTGGCTAAAGCTCGCGAGAGCGGCGCGGTCGTCATTGGTATTTCCAATTCGCCCGACGGGGCGCTTGCGCAAGAGGCGCAGATCGCAATGGTGGTTCCGACCAAGCCGGATCATGCGATTTCGGTGAACACCTATTCCACGCTGGCGGCGGCTGCTGGCGCTCTCGCCACTGCGACAGTCACCTCCTTCGGAGAGAAGCTCGCGGCGTCTTTGGTAGCCTCGGTAGCGGAGACAGAATCTAGAATTGCACATTGGCGCACCCAGATTGCCGACAACGCTTGGTTTGCTTGCGACAAGGCTACCTACTTTCTGGGGCGAGGTGGCGCATTGGGAAGCTGTCACGAAGCTCGACTGCTGTGGGAGGAAGGTGCCAAGTCGCCCGCTACGGCCTTAGGTACCGGCAGTTTCCGCCACGGTCCACAAGAAATGGTCACTCCGGATGTCCGCTTCGGACTCTGGATTGACGCTCACCGAATGCGGGAACAGGATTTGTCCGTTGCCCGTGACCTTCGACGCTTAGGAGCCTCGGTGATGCTTATCGGGCAGGAGATTCCCGACCTTGCTGGAGACCTAGTGTTCCAAATCCCCAGCATTGCACCGGACTGGCAGTTTCTCATTGATATTATCCCTGCCCAGTTGGCTGCGGAACACCTGGCACGACTTCAGGGAGTAGACTGTGACGCATTTCGTAATTGCTCCTATGTCGTTGATGGTGAGTTCGGATTGATGAACGAGGAAGTGGCAATGCGAACAGAAAAAGATTGAGTCTTCCGACGTTGCATGGCGCTCAAGTGATTGCAAGGCCGGACAAAACGTTGTTGCAGGAGGACTACATTGCGCAAGCACATTCTCTCTCGTCGCACATTTCTGGGGATGAGCGCCGCCGCCGCGGGCACATCTCTCGCTGCTAAGACTATCCTGCTGGATCCCGAGCCGTTGCTGGCTTCGCCTGTGGCAGCGAGCGATCGTCTTCGGTTCGGAATGATCGGGATTGGTATGCAGGGAAATTGGCTGCTGAGCAGCGCCATCGAGTTGCCAGGGGTGGAGTGCGTGAAAGCCTGCGATCTCTACGACGGCCGCCACACCCTGGCCCGCGAGATCACCGCCAAGCCGAATTTGCCGGCGACCCGTCGCTACCAGGAACTCCTGGCAGACAAGGACATTGATTGCATCATAGCGGCTGTCCCCGATCACTGGCACAAGCAGATCGTGGTGGACGCGGTGTCCGCGGGCAAGGATATCTACTGCGAAAAGCCGATGTCGCACACGGCTGCTGAGGGTGTCGAGATGGCAGAGGCGCAAAAGCGCACTGGACACATCGTTCAGATTGGGTCACAACGTGTGAGTTCGCTGATCTGCAAGAAAGCGAAGGAACTGATTGAGCAGGGCATGATCGGCGACCTCATGATGGTGGAAGGCTGGCTCGGCCGCAATGATCCGACCGGGGCCTGGCAGTATCCCCCACCTTTCGATCTTTCGCCACAGAACCTCGACTGGGAGACGTGGCAGGGCACGGTGCCGAAGCGGCCGTTCAATCCAGAGATCTTTGCCCGCTGGCGGTGTTGGAAGGAATACGGTACAGGCGTCGCTGGCGATCTCTTGGTGCACCTGGTGAGCGGAATGATGTTCGTCCTGGGCTGGAATGAGCCTCCCGAACGCGCGATGGCCATGGGAGGGATTTTGCGCTGGAAAGATGGTCGCAACATGCCGGACGTTCACGCAAGCCTATTCCAATACCGCGGCATTCCTGTCTATATGCGACTCAACCTCGGTACCGATATGCCGGAGACCTACCGTTTCCAGGGATCGAAGGGCATCCTCGAAATGACCGAGTTCGGGCTGACATACACGCCGCAGAGCGGAAAAGATTCGGCCCCCAGCTACTACGCTGGCAGTTTCCCGCATGCAATGCGAGCAGCTTACGAGAAACGATGGCACGCGGAGAACGATTCGAAACTTGGTCAGGAGCCCATGCCGGAGACGGTGTCATTCAAGGCGCCGGATTATGACGACGTCAGGCCCCACCTATGGACTTTCTTCGAATCCGCGCGCTCACGCAAGCCGGTTGTAGAAGACGCGGTATTCGGCCACCACGCAGCATTGGCATGTCACATGGCCAATGAATCGTACTTTCGCCAGCAAGCTGTGCACTGGGATGAGGCGACTAAAATGATCAAGACTTGATCGCGAGTCGAGGGGTAGCGTTGACCGGGTTCGTCGCACGCCTTGGCTATTGCTATTCTTGTGCGCGGCCGCATATGTCGCGAGTTATTTACTTCGCGCTTAAGGTCGTGTTCTTGGCCGGCAGGGCAGAAAATCTATGATTGGAGCAGTTGACATTGGAGGAACCAAGCTGGCGGTCGGTTTGGTCAATGAGAGCGGCAAGGTGCTCGCCAAGAACGAGATCGTGACTGGTTCCGATTCGAGCTATTCGGCGGGACTTGAAAAGATCGCCGGCATGTTTCGCGAAATGGAGCGGTACGCCCGCGTCGAGATCACTGGCATCGGCATTGGATCAACTGGCCCCGTCGATCCCGTCACCGGCGAACTTGGCGATTTAGACTTCCTTCCTGATTGGCGCCGGAAGAACCCAGTGCGAGATCTGGCCCACCTCTTCGGAGTCAATGTCGCACTGGAAAACGACGCTGATGCGGGTGTACTAGCGGAAGCCGCATGGGGGGCAGGATGGGGCAAGTCGCGGCTGATTTATATCACCGTCGGCACCGGCATCGGTGGCGGCATCCTCTTCGATGGACACTTATATCGCGGTGTCGGTGGATCTCATCCCGAACTTGGGCATCAGGTAATTGATCTCTCCGGACCGGCATGCTCCTGTGGGTTTCGAGGTTGTTGGGAATCGCTGGCCAGCGGACCGGCCATGGCAGCCTGGGCTCACGAGCAGGCGCCGGCGAGTGACTCCTATCGCACGGCCAAGCAAGTCTGCAAGCTTGCTCTTGAAGGAGACGAACTGGCTCGCAGAGCCGTTGATCGCGAGGCCTATTATCTCAGCCTCGGCATCGCAAACCTGATCAACCTCTTTGTTCCTGACAGGATTGTTTTGGGCGGCGGTTTGATGCGGAGTGCTCCGCTTTTTCTGGACGGCATTCGCAAACAAATCACCCGTGGCTGCCGCTTCGTTCCGCATGAAAAGACGGAACTCGCTCTGGCCTCGCTTGGAAAAGATGCCAATCTCATCGGTGCGGCCAGAGTCTGGCATAACCGGTTCAGTAACGCAGTGCAGGCTATTTCGAGTAGGGCCGTTTGAATCGGGCTGAATCAAGGGCATGCCAGCAGAATCTACACACCGCCTCACCAAATCCTGAGATGTTGGGAGGTAAAATGCCCACACAACGTACGAGACGCGACTTCCTCAAATTCTCTGCCGCAGGGCTGGCAGCCAGCGCCGCTACCGAAGCGCTAGGGGCGCGGCCTTCTCGGAATACAGGCAATCCCGGCCCAGGTGAAATCACTGTGCGGGTGACCGATGAGATACGACGGTTTGAAGTCGCACCTGCCTCTGCGTGGCGGCCGAGCTCGGGCCGGAAGCTCTCCGGCGCGATCATCACGCTCAACCCAGAAAACAAATTTCAGGAGATTCTTGGATTCGGTGCTGCGTTTACCGATGCCTCCTGTTACCTGGTCAGCCAGTTGTCCGAAGATTCGCGGCAGCAGTTGTTCCACGAACTCTTTCACCCTTCTGAACTGGGTCTCAACGTCTGCCGCACTTGCATCGGTGCAAGTGACTACTCGACTGAGGTGTACAGCTTTGACGAAGGCGAACCCGATCCTGACCTGAAACGCTTCTCGATCGATCACGACCGTGGGTACCTGCTGCCGGCACTGCGGCAAGCACGAAAGGTGAACCCTGAACTGTTTCTGTTTTCGTCTCCCTGGAGCCCACCCGGCTGGATGAAAGCAAATGGTTCCATGCTAGGCGGCTCCATGCGGAAAAAGTATTTCGGAGCTTACGCGCAATACTTCGTGAAGTTTCTGCAAGCGTACGCTGCCGAAGGCGTGGCGATCCAGGCAGTTACCTCGCAGAATGAAGTGGACACCGATCAGGACGGTCGCATGCCCGCATGCCTGTGGGGACAAGAATATGAAATTGAGTTCGTGAAAAAACATTTGGGGCCGGTGCTTAGAGCCGGCAACATTCCGACGAAGATCTGGCTGCTTGATCACAACTACAACCTTTGGGGGCGGGTGATTGGCGAACTCGATGATGGAGACCTGAGAGAATATGCTAATGCAGTCGCTTGGCACGGTTATGCGGGCAGCGCCGAGATGATGTCGCGCGTTCATGACGCACATCCCGAGGCTGCGATGTTTTGGACAGAGGGTGGCCCCGATTTCACCAGCCCCGACTATGCCACCGATTGGGCCAAATGGGGACGCACGTTTACTGAGGCCCTACGCAACTGGTGCCGCTCGATTACGGGCTGGAATCTAGCCCTGGATGAGCACGGGCGCCCTAACATCGGGCCCTTTTCCTGCGGTGGACTTGTAACAATTCATTCGCAGACGAAGGAAATAACCCGCAGCGGCCAGTACTGGGCGTTCGCGCATTTTTCTCGCCTGATCAGTCGCGGTGCGCACCGGTTCGATTCTCAGGGTATCGAAGGGGACGTTGTTCATATCGCGTGCGAGAATCCTGACGGCCAAAGCATCATGGTGATCACCAACCCAGCGACCGCGCGTCGAGTCGTATTGCGGATGGGCGCGCTGGTAGCGGAGCTGACTCTGGCGAGCAATTCTGTTACGACACTCGCATGGAGGTGAATCTTCCGCCATCGTGCGGACGAGCCGGTTCGCTGAGAGCTGCCTCTGAAGAAATGCCGGGACTTGATGTACCTGCAAGGTAGTTAAAAAGGACACGTAGCTTATCGGGATATTGTCATCACGCCAGCGAGTCAGTGATCAACGAGGAATTTGGTCGATGAAGATAGTCGGACATCTGATGCAGGTAGTGATCCTGCTCACAGTGGCCAGCTTAGTTCAGGCGGAAAATCCTTCCGTCCCGCACTTGAATATCGTTCCGTTGCCAGTCAAGGTTAAGCCTTTGCCAGGCACTTTCACGCTCAACAATCAAACTCGAGTCGTGGCCGTCGATGAAGAGTCTCGCAGGATCGCTGGCCTGTTGAATGATTTCTTACTCAGCAACCACGGCCTCCATCTGAGAATCCAGACTGCGGCGCCCCAGCGGGGAACATATATCTCTTTCACCCAAGCTGGCGGCCGAAACTTGCCGGCTGAGGGCTATCGGTTGGTGGTCACGCCAATAGAAATTCGTGTTGTGGGGCGGCCGGCAGGGTTGTTCTATGGCATGGAGACCCTGACACAACTGCTGCCGTTGGGTGTCAAACCCTCGGTAGCGCTGCCGGCCGTTGACATCACTGATTACCCGCGGTTCCATTATCGCGGAGTACTGCTAGATGTGGGGCGGCATTTTTACTCTGTCGCGTTCCTTAAGAATTTTCTCGATTTGAT
>QHZR01000055.1 GCA_003224755.1 Acidobacteriota bacterium | reverse complement strand
TGTTCTCAATCGTGACAGCATGGGGCAATTTCAATCGGCAAGCGACAATGTCGTGCAGGAATTCCGGGCAGATAACGGTTCTTGGACGACCCCGGCCTTCTGGCAAGACGCGCTTTATATTGCCGGTTCGGGCGATCATGGTAGCTGCGATTCGCTGAAATCCTTCGATTTTGCTCCCTCAACCAACTTCAATGCGACCGCTTCGTCCTCATCGTCGCATTGTTTTGGTTTCCCTGGCGGGCCGCCGGTAATTTCTTCCGCCGGCAATTCGAATGGAATCGTCTGGGCGATCGACGCAGGCCGTTACGGGACAGCAGCTAGTCCGTGCGGCGGTCCGGAGGTTCTTTACTCTTATGACGCAACCAACCTGGGGAACCACCTCTGGCATAGCGCACAGGCCGGCACGCGCGATCAAGCTGGCGTTGCTGTGAAGTTCACAGTGCCGACGGTGGCAAATGGTAAGGTGTATATCGGCACGCGAACGGAAGTAGAGAGCCAACAGCCAACAGCCAAGAGCCGCCTTCGTGAGAACCCTGCGCTACTTACTAGTCCGAGCCGCGTATGCACTGCCGGTGACCTGGCTCGTCGTCTCTGTCGTATTTCTCCTGATCCATCTGGTTCCCGGCGATCCCGTTTTGCAAATGTTGGGAGAGGGGGCGCCAGCGGCTGATATCGCGGCTACGCGCCATGCTTACGGTCTTGACGTCCCACTAGGGCAGCAATATCTGCATTACTGGAAAGGTGTTCTGCATGGCGACCTCGGGCCGTCATTGCGGTTCAACCAAAACGTTAGCAAGCTAATCGCGCAACGCTACCCCTACACACTGCAATTGACGGTTGCAGCATTGCTGGTTGCGCTGCTCATCTCGATTCCGGCGGGTGTGCGTTCTGCACAGCGCCGTGGCAAATGGGACGATAAGGTGCTCAGCGTCGTTAGCCTGTTCGGACTCTCGTTCCCGAATTTTGCGCTCGGACCAATCTTGATTCTGCTGTTCTCAATCGAGCTGGGACTTCTGCCCGTCTCAGGATCGGGCACGTTCGGGCACCTGGTTTTGCCGGCGATCACCATGGGCGGATCGCTGGCCGCGATTCTCACCCGCATGGTGCGGACTTCGATGCTTGAAGAGCTCGGACAGGACTACATCCGCACCGCTCGCGCCAAAGGTCTTTCAGAGCGCGCCGTCGTCTATCGGCACGCACTTCGCAATGCGATGCTGCCAATCCTGACCGTGGTCGGATTGCAATTCGGGGCACTACTGGCCGGCGCAATCGTTACCGAGACAATTTTTTCTTGGCCGGGAATTGGCAGGCTCACCATCCAAGCAATCGGCAACCGCGACTACTATCTGGTGCAAGGTTGCATTCTCGCGATTGGGCTGACGTATGTGCTGGTGAATTTCATGACGGATCTGTTGTACTCAGTAGCGAATCCGAGAATTCGCCAATAAGCGGGCGCACGGAGCGTGTTCGAAAAGGCGGGGCTATGCAGGCAAATTCGCTACTGGCAGCGGTCTTGATGTTGAGTGCATCGCTGCACGGTTGCGGCGGCGGTGGCGGAACAAATGGCGGAAGCGGTGGCGGAAATCCGACGGCCGCGCCGGGTATAAAGACCAAGGCCGCGCAGAGTGGTGCTGTGATCGTCAGCATGGCTTCAACAACAGCGAGCGCCGCGATCTACTATACCGTCGACGGAAGCACGCCAAATCCGTCGTCCCCGCGGTACCAGGCGCCGTTTCTAGTGGCATCGAACCTGACGCTCAAAGCGATTGCCATCGCAGGAAGCACCCCTAGCACAGTTACGAGCCAGGCGTTCTCGTCGAATATCCCTTCGGGAACGCTGGTATGGAGTGACGAATTTTCGAATTCCAATGGAGCCATCGCGCAGCCGGATCCTACGATCTGGACGTATGACACCGGCAACAGCGGTTTCGGCAACAACGAACTAGAGACTTACTGTGCGTGGGGATCGTCGGCCGCGCCTTGCAGCACAGCAAACCCCAGCGAGTTCGTGGGAACAGACGGCTATCTGCACATCGTGGCGCAGCAGGCCTCGGCCAGCGCCTATACGTCAGCGCGGCTGAAAAGCCAGGGTCTGTTCAGCTTTCAGTATGGTCGCCTTGAATTCCGCGCCATGGTGCCGGAAGCCCAGGGCTTTTGGCCGGCGGCGTGGTTGATGGGCAATAATATCGCCACCGTAAATTGGCCTGCATGCGGTGAGCAGGACGTGCTGGAGCGCGTGAATGCGGCAGGCCATCCGGACTGGAATGCGGGCTCCATTCACGGAGCAGGTTTCACCGGTGGCAACCTGGGAACGAAATACAATCTCCCGAGCGGCCAAACGGCGGCACAGTGGCATATCTATGGAATGATCTGGTCTCCGGGAAGTGTGAAGTATTACGTGGACGATCCCACACTGCCGTACGCCTCCTTTATGCCTTCCAGCCTGAGCGGACTCAGCGGAGCAGTCTGGCCATTCGATGCTGGGCAAAGTGACTTCATCATTCTGAATCTGGCCATTGGCGGGAGCTGGCCCGGTTCGCCGAATGGCACCACGCCGTTTCCATCAGAGATGCTGGTTGACTACGTGCGAATCTATACAAATTAGCCGCACACCGCAGGATCGTCGTTCGTCGTTGGTCGGTCGTCCAAACGCAGCTTAAATCTGCGGGCACGCCGCCACGGTTCTCAGGCTGGCCTTTCGTTGCGGAGGAGAGGCAAGCTCGCGGGCGGCTGCCCTTCGCCTAGCGGATCGGCAATTGCTTTCAGCTCGGGATAGTGCTCCAGCAGTGATTCCGGTGCTACGACACGGCGGCCGGTGAGCATGTGTTTGAGTTGCAGGCCATTCGCTCCCGCCTTGGCTTCGAAGTGATTGTTCGTGATGACGAATGTGACCTTCGCCTCTTTCGCGATTGTTTGCACACGTTCTTTCCATCCGACTAGTTCATTCGCCTTGTACAAATAGTTGTATCGGTCAGACGACTTTTCCGGTTCAAACCACTGATCGTAGTTTCGTCCATGCAATCGCACGTAGCCAATCGACGAGGTCACGTGCGCCGTCGGTTCGAGTGAGTGGCCCAGCTGCGGCTGATCAATGTTGCAGAAACTGACATTGCGTTCTGCAAAATATGCAATCGTTTCAGGATTGTCCCACGTAGAATGCCGGACCTCGACTACGCGCGGATATTCAATGAATTGCCGCAGCAAAGTCTCAAGATATTCGCGATTGAGCGCAGTGTTCTTAAACGAAACAGGAAACTGGATCAACAGCGCGCCGAATTTGCCCGTGGCCGCCATAGCTTCCAGCCCCTGGCGTGCCAGGCGTTCATCCTGGTCGTTAGGGCGAATGGAGACAGCTGACGTCGGCTCCATGGCCGCCATTGGCGAATGAGTGAACGAACGATGCAACTTCGCGGTGAATAGAAAGCTAGGGTTGGCGTCGGAAACAATGCGCGCCCAGAGCGTCGCTATTTCTGGCTTGATGTGTCCGTAAAAAGATGTGTTGATTTCGACCACATCAAAGCAGCGGGCAACGAGCTCCAGCGGATGCTGTTTGCGCCGCGACATGCCGGGAGGATAAAAGATGCCCTCCCAGTCCTTGTAAGACCAGCCTGCTGTTCCCACGAGGATTGCGCTGCTTGGTATCACTAATTCAATTTAAACAGGTAGGGCGGCGGATGGGCAATCTGCTCTGCGGAGACTGGGTTCTAGTAGAACACCAGCACCACCCAATACGCGCCACTCGGATATTTCTGTGTCCTGGCGTAACAGGTGTCGGCTGAGTACGTACGAAGCCCACGCTGGGCGATTACCTTGGAAATGTTTGTGGGAAGTGTTTCCGGCTGCATGCTGGTGTAACGGAGCATGTAGGACCCGGACGGAGGCTCTGCGCCGTTGAGCGAATCCGCTTGGGCCATCGCGCAGGCGGTGTTCTGGGCGTAGCGATTCTCGACGCGCTGCAGTCGGGGCATTCGGGCCTGTGCTCGTAACTGATCCACGCTGGATGAAACCAGTTCTTGTGCCTGCTGCACAGAATACGCTGGAGTACTCGACCCGAAATCCTGAGTCACGTAGAGCCAATGCCCGCTCCGGAAAACACCGAAACCCGCGACATTGAAGGCTGTGCTGAGCAGATTGTCCCGGTGAGGCGGTGACGACATCAGCCCGGCATGAGCTTCTTCGGCGTTCGGCGCGACCGCAACATTTTCGCCCTCCCGATTCAGATGGAGAACGGAGTTCGCGGCAATGCGCTCAGTCAGGGAAGCCTCAGCCGAAAATTGATGTGCCAGCTTGTTTTTCGAGGCCATTTCCGCAGCGTGGGACCGGGCAGCGCGCACAAGGCCGACGTCCAACTTGAACGGGGGCAAGCCAACGTGCGCACGCTCGGCATTAGCCATCTGCAATAACAGGGTTTCGGCATCGCGATCGTAAGCGGACAACACGTCTGGCGGCGACACCTGCTGCCATGAGCTACTTGGAGACGAGTCGGCGGCAGCAACCGGCATTGCTGCCGTGACCGCAGCACTTATCTGCAAGGAAACTGCCGTGACCAGGGTCAGGAGCATGGGTTATGCCTACGTTCCAGATGCTCCCGGGAGAAACTGCTTTGCTTGGGAAAGAATACCTTCTAGAATCCGGTCAAGCACCTTACACCGGAGACATTACCGATTGGCCACTTTTCCGTTACTTTTAGGCCTACTTATCGTCCTCAACCTGGTACTACTTCTCTGGATATTGGTGTACCAACGGTCGGGCGGATCGCAAGTTGCTGGGATTAAAAGGCTTATTGAGCAATCAGAACAGCTGCAGAAAGCCCTGACGCAGCAGTTTTCGGCGGCCACGGCGGACATGGCTACCCGGCTGGAACAGACCAAGGGAGACCTTCGGCAACAGGTCACGGATCGGCTTGCAGAGGGATTTTCTGGCCTCCGGGGAGCTGTCGAGGGCCAAATGACAGCTGGACGCCGGGAACAATCGGAAAGGCTAGGCGAGACTCGAACCGAGTTGGCTGGCGCACTGGCGTTGACCACCTCAGCCTTGAAATCGGAGTTCGATCGGCTGAACCAGCAGACCGCAGAGAGCCTCGAATCCATTCGCGAACGGGTTGATGCCAGACTCATGGCTATCACCGAGCAGGTGCAGTCTAAGCTCGATCAGAACATCAAGGAAGGCTTCGCGCAGTTCGAAAAAGTGCAGCAGCACCTGCGGGCTGCGGAAGAGCAGTTACGTGAGGTGGGCGCGCTCGGGCACTCAATCAATGATCTGAACAATCTGTTGAAACTTCCACATCTTCGCGGACAGTTCGGCGAGGCCAGCTTGGAGCGTCTGCTGTCAGATTTCCTTCCTGCGAACATGTTTGAAATGCAGTGTGCGGTAAATGGCGGCGGACGCGTAGATGCGATGATCAGCTTCCCCGACCGTCGTCTTCCCATTGATGCCAAGTTTCCCCGCGAGCAGGTATTGGCGTTCTTTGAAGAAAGTAGTAAAGAACAGCTCGAACTGGCGCGGGTTGAGTTCGTTCGCGTGATGAAGGCCGAAGCAAAACGGATCAAAGGCTACATTCAGCCGGAGCATGGCACGACTGAAATCGCTCTGATGTATCTGCCCAGCGAAACGCTCTATATGGAAGCCGTGCGCAATCGCGAACTGGCGGATTGGCTGAACCAGTTGCACGTCTTTCCCGTTTCGCCGAACACGCTATTGATGACCTTGCAGACGATTGCGCTCGTCCACAAATGGTATGAGGTTGCCAGCCGATTTGAGAAGAGCAGGCAAGAGCTGGCCAAAGCACAAAAATCATTCGATCACTTCCAGAATCAATTTGAAACCGTCGGCAAGAGCTTGGGCAAAGCCCAGGAAGCGTTCGACAAAGCCTCTACTCACCTGAAGACCTACCGCGGACGCGTCAGTGCCCTTAGCGGTCAGGAGCAATTGGAACTCGATGCCGCCGGCGGGGAAACCCTGCCGCTCATCGATAAAGCCAGCGCGTAAACCAAGTTGCTACAGTCGCGCTTTCCAATATCCAGGTCTCCGCTTGTGATGCGCAACAGCTACGATCTTTACCCCACCCGGATCGTCAAGATAAACAACTGAAAACGGGAAGGTGCCAAGAAGATAGCGACGGGCGCTGTGCAGATACGTAGGCCAACGATGCGGGTTCTGGGCAACAATTTCTAACGCACCAGAAATACTCGATATAAAGCCGATAGCTACATCAGCGCTGCGCTGGGAATATCACCGGTAGGCTCCTTCGATCTCCAATTGCGCTTCGGGATGTAAATCGTAAGAACTATTTCTTGGCATCCCGCAGCCGCTCAGAGAACCACCGGCGCATCTCTTCGCCAGGAACCATCTTCACTTTTCCCAGGCGGATCTCGTCAACCCGGCGCTTAATCTCCTCACTCCAGGTTTCTTCGACTCCCGCATCCGCCGCATCTTCGAAACTATCAATCAGGCGATCAATAACCAGACCCCTTTCTTCCGTCGAAAGGGCTCAACGCTTTATCTAGAACTTCGGCGACCCGGGGGGTGATCAGTGCCAATCCGACCTCACGGACCTATTTTAGCTCGGAGTGCAAGTCTCAGACGGTTGATGTTGTGCTTACCACGAAGGAACGCGAATGCCTGCCTCGTCATTCGCCGGTAAATTCCCTCTGCTTACCGAAATTCAGAAGCGCCTGCGTGTGTCCCACGCCTATGCTGCGATCAGTTCAAGAGAGGGAGAAGTAACATGACAAGCAAGAACGGGCCCTTTTCAAATCAGGATGCTGTGGTTGCCGTCGGCCTGGCTTTTGCGGGGATGGCGGTTTTGCAGAGTAAACTGTTCCCGGCAATCGCGGGAATCGGCGATTCGCCGTTGCTCAACAGATTGCTTGACGGCAAGTTCCTCGAGTGGTGGCCGGTTCTGTTGATCGCCGGCGGACTGTGGCTCTGGTGGAAAGACAGATCCGAAAAAAGCCGACGCGACGTGAGATCGATCGCGCAGTCAGGAGGTGGTAAATGAACCCAGAGTCCAACCCTAAACGCGACCGTGGCCCGGTCATCGGCGGAGTTGTCTTCATCACGGTCGGCTTAATCCTCTTGCTCGAGAAGTTGGGCTTCTTGCCTCACGGTTTCGCTCTGCACTTTTGGCCAATGGTTTTCGTGGTCATCGGAATTGTGAAGATCGCATACGCGGGTGGGCGGCCAACTGGCGTAGTCCTCATCGGCCTCGGCGTGTTTCTCCAACTCCACGAAATGGGCATCATCCACGTGAATTTTTGGGACTTGTGGCCAGTGTTTATTATCGTGGCCGGCGTAGTAATGCTCTGGCAGGCGCTGGTAAAGGAATTCCCGGTGGATTCCTCCAATCCGCAGTTCGATTCGCTGTACGTCTTTGGCGGTGGGGAGCGGCAGGTGAATACAAAAGAGTTCAAAGGTGGAAGCCTGTTTGCCGTCTTTGGCGGATACAAGATTGATTTCTCCCATGCCGATTTCGAAGGCAGCCACGCCGTCCTGCAGGCGAGCGCAGTTTTTGGGGGCGGTGAAATTCGAGTTCCTGAGACTTGGCTCGTCTCTCTGCAGGGAGCGGGAATTTTCGGCGCGTACGAAGACAAAACGCGCCACTTTCAGCCCGATCCCTCTAAGCCTTCTAAGACCCTGGTGATCAAGGGCGTCGCGATGTTCGGCGGGATCGAAGTCAAGAACTAATCCTTCGATATGCATCCGATCCTCAGCCACTTCCGGCGTTTATTGCTCTATCTCGCAGCCTGGGGACCGATCTCGGCGATTCTCATTTATCTGTTTGTCTCGGTCGGCGGTCTAACCTGGGGCCGCTCAGCCGCAATGGCTCTTCCCCTCTGCGCGGTCTACGCCTTCATGTGCCTTTCAGCTTGGTACACATGCCGCGGCATTCCTCTCGAGAATTCCGCATCTTGGCTTGGTCATCTCGTGGCGGCGGGAGTAGCGAGCTTGCTTTGGATTGGCAGCGCAAGGGTGTTGGCTTTCGCTCTCTCCAGCTTTCAAACATTCGCCGGACTGGATCAGCAGATCGCCCGTGCGTACCCGATTCTCTTTGGCAGCGGCGTGCTGCTTTACCTTCTGGCGGTGGCGCTCTATTACTTACTGCTTTCGAATCAAGCAGCAAGGGAAGCGGAGAAACGGGAGGTAGAAGCGCGTGTGCTGGCGCGTGAATCGGAATTGAAAGCCCTTAAGACTCAGGTTAATCCGCACTTTATTTTTAATTGCCTGAATTCGATCAGTGCCCTCACCAGCAGTGATCCCGCGAAAGCCAGGGAGATGTGCATCCTGCTGGGGGAATTTCTTCGCAAAACGCTTGGCCTCGGCGAAAAGGCTTTGATTCCGCTACGCGACGAACTCGCACTCTTGCACGCGTATCTCTCGGTTGAGCAGATTCGGTTCGGTTCACGCCTGAAGTTGGAAGAGAGCACCGACTCTGAGTCGCTTGATTGCTTGCTGCCACCGCTGCTTCTACAACCGCTGGTCGAGAACGCGGTCCGCCATGGAGTTGCGCAACTCACCGAAGGCGGCAAGATCCGAATCGACATTCGCCAGCCGGAGCCAGAGACGCTGGCCATAGCGATCGAGAACAATTTCGATCCTGAAGCACCACGCCGCAGAGGAGCGGGTATCGGCCTCAGGAATGTGAGGCAGCGTTTAGATGCCAGCTACGGAAACCGCGCCAAACTTGACGTGCGCGCCAATCACGACCACTTCATGGTCTCTCTGAGTCTTCCCACGGAGAAGGAATCATGACCAGCGAGCCAGGAAAGAAGATTCGGGCACAGATTGTGGATGATGAGGACCTGGCTCGCCAGATCGTTCGCGAAATGCTCGCGCCGCACCCTGAAGTGGAAATCGTGGCGGAATGTGCCAACGGTTTCGAAGCCGTAAGGATGGCGGCTGAACTAAAACCTGATCTCATTTTTCTCGACACTCAGATGCCGAAGCTCGATGGTTTCGAGGTTCTGGAACTGATCGGAGAAGGCGTCGCTGTCGTCTTCGTAACTGCCTACGACGAGCACGCGCTGCGTGCCTTCGAAGTGCATGCGGTGGATTACTTGATGAAGCCCTTTCGAGCCGAGCGATTCGAAGCGGCGCTGGATCGCGCCAAACAACGGATCGGCGGCACTACACCGTTCCGTCCGGAGGAGTTGACAGCCTCAAGTCGCAGCGCCGGTATGTATGCCGAACGTGTCGTGGTGAAAGATGGGACACGCGTCCAACTTATCCCGGTTTCCAAACTGGATTACGCCGAAGCGCAGGATGATTACGTGGCCCTCGCCAGCCAAGGCAAGAAACATTTGAAGCAGCAGACCATATCGAGCTTGGAAGCCGCACTTGATCCAAAGAATTTTGTGCGGATTCATCGGTCGTACTTGGTGAATCTCGAGCGCGTGACTCGCCTCGAACCATACGGCAAAGATACTCACGTCGTCATTTTGAATGACGGCGCACGCCTGCCCGTGAGCCGCTCAGGATATGCGCGATTGAAGGCGTTTCTGGACCAGCAGGCATAAAATGCAGATCGGCTCCGTGAGATTTTATTCGGCTGATTTCCCCCGACCACCTTCCAGTATCCTTCTTCGACGAGAGAGCCTTTAATCCGCCGCGACCTTGGCCAACTCGTCAATTCTCCTCTCAAGGCAGCGAGCCTCGTATGCGTTGAGCCTCCAAACAAGTATCAAACAGAGGGCAAACAATGAGTTCACGAGCGCGGCTCGCCAAGGATTGTTGTGACCGCCTAGGATGGAGGCAACAGAAAAAGCCATCAACCCAGGGACCATCGGGCCCAGATACCATCTCCAGATGTGACGAACGAAATCCAGCTGCCGTTCCAGTTCGGTACGGTGAAACTGCAGTGAATTTGTGGCGCCCAGGTTTGCGGGCATGCTACGCGCCGACGCCCGGTGATGTAGCTGATACGCCATATAAGCCAAGCCCGCAATCATCAGAGCACAAGCTAACCGGAAAAGGCTGTCGTGACCCGTAATGAAGAATGATACGAACAACGCAACTGCAATCGCAGTTGCCACATATTCGCGAACGTTTCGCCACATAATCTTCCTTTCAAACTTTGTTGCACGTTTGCGGATTTCTTCGGTTGACATTTTGATACCCTCCAGTGTCTGGCACTGCCAGAGTTCCTTCATGTTCGGATTGGGAGATTCATTGCTCATCTTGTCCTCCCGCATGAAAACGGCGAGTGAGAATGCTTTTGATCCGGTGAATCTTGGTCGCTACGTTGCCGGGCGAAAGTCCTGTGATCTCTCCAATCGAAGCCGCGTCCAAGCCTTCGAGGTAGGAGAGAATGACCTGCCGGTCGAGCGGTTTCAGCTGCTGAATCAAATTCAGCAGCTGGTTAAGAGCCCGGTCGCGATCTGCGACTTGCTGGCCGCTGTTTGCGTCGGAGAGATTCTCCAGTTCCTCGAGTCCGACGAGGGCTTGCGATCTCGCACGCCTCTGCTTAATGACATACGAGGTGGCGGCATTGTGCGCCACGCGGTAAATCCAGGTACGAAGCGAGCATCGCTGATCGAATCCCGCGAAGCTGCGCCACAAGGCTATATGAATGTCCTGTACTAAATCACGTCTCGCATCTGGATTAGCTTCGTACGCGCGCGCCAATCTCTCGATCGCAGAACCATATGTTTCTGCCGTTTGTTGATACAGGTTGTCCTGGGAGGAGCTTTGGGCGGTTATGGCTGCGATATGGCTCACATTTGCAATCCCGCTCACATGAAGGTAGTCGATGAGGAAGGGGAATTTCTTACAGTAAGCTCGCAAATTGCCGGAAAGCCAGGACTAAGCTACCTGGTCAACGCCCTGTTCTAGCGCCGCGAAAATGCCTTTAAAGGTCACGAAAAAGCACTCGACGCGGACTTCCGGGAACTTGTCCTGAATCAATTGCGCCGCACGGTGCAATTCCTGCTTGTGATGGAGCGCCTCTTTCTCAGGATCTCCGCCAAACGCGGCCAGACCGCCGTAGGTGGCGCAATCGGAGTGGCTCATCAGAGAGATGCGCTCGGTGCTATGCAGCAGGATGGACATGCGTACCTGCTCAAGAATGAAGTCTCGTTCGAAATCGTTTCGCGGCGAGGCCAGCGTTTTTGCCCCGCCGGCTACGATGATCATGTCCGGGCGAAGAATGCCTCGTTTCTGCAAGAACTTGTACACGGCAAGCCGGATGCGCTGGTCGAAGCAGCAGAGCACCGCCGCATCCGCAACGTATGGATCAGCAGCCGAGTCGAAGTGGAACACCTTCTCCATGGCAGTAACTTTACCACTGCGGGCCACTATGCCCGCCGCCCAGTTGTATGTCTCGAAAATGCAAGGTGGCCGGATAGGAGTGAGAGAGAAGAAATATAGGAGGAGATCAAGGGCGCTATGACTCGGCATCTGCGCGCGGATATATGGACGGCTTACGCGATTGCCTTCTGTGCGGATTACTGTCCGCTGGAGGTCGCTAGTTGCTTCTCTTGCGGGCTCATCTGACGCCAGAGTACCTGCAGGTCGGCGGAAATCCGGGAGTTTTGCGGTTCCTGATGCAGCGCCCGGGCAAACCAGCGATAAGCGGTTGGCAGATCGCGGCCCACGCAATGACCGGTTGCATACATCGTCCCGAGAACGGTTTCTGCCTTAGAGTTTCCGTGAGTAGCGGCGGTACGCAAACTAGACTCTGCCCGAGTACAATTCTGCGGCATGCCATTTCCGTACAGATATCTCTCGCCCGTTACTTCTAAGTCTGCATTAGGCGAAGTTGCAGGTTGAGGAGTTTTCGCGACCGGGGTACGCACGGATGGCTGTTTCGGCGCCTTAGATTTTGCGGGAGCAGGGGGTGCGGAAGCCTCGGTGTCTTCAGCAGCCTTGTCAGCCTTTTCGGGGTTAGCCGATTCGTTGGTGGGAGCGGTACCTGCGGCACTTAAGTCCTTCTCGGATTTGGCAGGAGGACCCTCCGGCTTCGAGCCCGAATCTGCAGCCTGGCTCTTTTGTTGTTGCGACTGTTGTTGTGGTTCTGGCGGGACAGGCTGCACAGTGCCCGCGCCCCCTGTCATAGGTTTGTCAATATGCGTTTCCTGATCTTGCGTTTGCGCCGGTGCCACCTCGGAAGGCGAAGCTGACGCTTGTCCTCCGCCACTTGAGCTGCTTGCCGTCTGCCGGTTAAATGGAAAGCCGCCATGCTTCCATTGCCAGCCCAGGTATCCAGCGGCCCCCAAAATCAAGAGCATGAATACGACGGCGCCCACGTGGCTCCGGGGCTGCTCATCTTCGTAAAGATAATGAAATTCGACTTTGGGGTCTTCCGCCAGCCCGAGAAAAGACGGCCCGTGTACGTTATCGCCGTTTCCGCGCTCACCGTTCGTGGGCAGGGGGGCTTCCTTTGCGGTCGTCGTCTGGGCGGGGGCGGTAGGATGCGCTAACGACGCACCGCACATCCCACAGAAACGATACTCAGGGCTGTTGTCGTACCCGCAATGGGCACAATGTACGTACATGGTTTCCAGCATATTGTAATACTTTGATGACAGAATGGCGGTTTCTGTTGGAAAGTAGATCGGGCATGCCTTTAGCCCAGTGGATACTGAAAACGCTCTATCATCGGGGGTTGGACTTCTGCTTTACACCTTCTTCACCAACGTGTTACGCTCAATGACATACAACCTAACGAGTTGAAAAATTAGAAGGAGTGCATCAGGTTAGTGCTAGCCAGAGAGCAAAAGAAATCTGTCATTGATCAGTACGGAACGCACCCCACCGATACGGGCAGTCCAGAAGTCCAAATCGCTCTGTTGAGCGAACGCATCGGTCAACTGACAGACCACTTCAAAACGCACCTGAAAGACCATGGCTCACGCCGCGGTCTTCTCATGCTGGTCAGCAAGCGGCGTCGCTTGCTCGACTACCTTAAAAAATACGATTCCGAGCGCTACAAAACGGTTGTTCAGAGACTCGGCCTCCGCAAGTAGGGAGGCTTTTTCTTTTGGGCTCTTTGTTCCTACGCTTTCGGGACCGGGCCGTTGTGTGTCTGAGGCTTGAGGGTTGTGCGTGTCGTTATCCTCTGGTTATTGAGCTGACCAGCTTCGAGCAATGAGCGACGAGCTGTGAGCAATCCTGCTCCCAGCATTTCCCCTGACGAGTGCGTCACGAGATTGCTCAAAGCTCCCCGCTCAATGCTCATTGCTGGCCATAACGCTCTCCTCAAACTAAGGACAAACAATGAAACACGAATTATCAGTTGATCTAACCGGTGGCAAGCGGATCTCGTTCGAAACCGGAAATTTGGCCAAGCAAGCCCACGGCTCAGTTGTGGTGCGTATTGGCGACAATGTCGTTTTGGCCACCGCGACTTCCAACCCAGACCCCCGCGAGGGCATAGATTTCTTCCCGCTTACGGTTGACTACCGCGAGTATACCTATGCCGGCGGACGCATACCCGGCGGCTTTATCAAACGCGAAGGCCGGCCAAGTGAGCGCGAGATTCTCACCAGCCGCCAGATTGATCGTCCCGTCCGGCCGCTTTTTCCTGATGGCTTCAAGTGTGAAACACAGGTAATCGCTTTCGTTCTTTCGGCCGACACTGAAAACGATCCGGATGTCGCCGGTATTAACGGCGCTTCAGCAGCGCTCACCATTTCTGACATTCCGTTCCTGGGGCCGATCGGCGCGGTGCGTGTGGGATTGGTTGATGGCCAGTTCATCATCAATCCGACTTACAGCGAGATGGGCGAGAGCCTGTTGAACATCATGGTCGTCGGAACTTCCGAAGGCATCGTGATGATTGAGTCCGGCGCGAAGGAAGTGAAAGAAGAGACGGTGGTTGACGCGATTGAGTTTGCGCACGCCGAGATCAAGAAGATATGTGCTGCGATCAATGAACTTCGCTCGACAGCCGGCAAGCCGAAGCGCGAAGTGACTCCGCCGGAATTCGATCAGGTGTACTACGACTCAATAAAGAAGAAGATTGGCACCGACTTGACTGACCGCCTCGACACTCAGAAACATCCGAAGGCGGAGAGCTATCAGCTGGTTCGCGAGCTCAAGAAACAGTTGGAAGCCGAAATTCCCGAGGACGACGACGAAGCGCGTGCAAAGCTGAAGACTTATTACGAGACTTTGCGGGAACGCATTTTCCGCGAGGCGGTGACTCATCAGAAACGTCGTCCCGATGGACGCGCATTCGATCAAATTCGCGACATTTCGATCGAGGTCGGCGTGCTGCCGCGCACCCACGGTTCAGCTATCTTCACGCGTGGCGAAACCCAGGCGCTTGTCACTACGACGTTGGGCACTAGCGACGACATGCAGCGCCTTGAAAGGTTCGAAGGCGAAACCAAGAAGCGCTTCATGCTTCACTATAACTTCCCGCCGTTTTCAGTTGGAGAAGTGGCATTTCTTCGAGGCGCCGGACGCCGCGAGATCGGTCACGGCGCATTGGCAGAGCGCGCAATTTCCGCGGTCCTTCCCACCGAAGAGAACTGGCCCTATGCGATGCGTGTCGTTTCCGACATTCTCGAATCGAATGGCTCTTCGTCCATGGCAACCGTCTGCGGCGCAGCTCTTTCGCTGATGGACGCTGGTGTTCCGCTCAAGGCTCCCGTTGCGGGTGTTGCGATGGGACTGGTTAAGGAAGGCAATGATTATGCCATTCTGACGGATATTGCCGGCGCCGAAGATCACTACGGCGATATGGACTTCAAAGTCGCAGGGACCAAAGAGGGCATCACCGCTTTGCAAATGGATATCAAGGTCGGCGGCATCACTGCGCAGATCATGCGCGAGGCCCTGGCCCAGGCGCAACGTGGACGCTTGTTCATCCTTGGCAAGATGGATGAAGTGCTCACTACCCATCGCGAAAAGGTTTCTGCCTACGCGCCCCGTATCTACACCCTGCAGATTCCTGTGGATAAGATTCGCGACGTGATTGGGCCCGGAGGCAAGATGATCCGTTCGATCATCGAGCAGACCGGCGTCAAAATTGACGTCGAAGACACTGGCAAGATCAATGTAGCGTCGAACGATGAGGTCTCGGCGAACAAGGCGTTGCAGATCATTCGTGATCTGACGGCGACCGCGGAAGTAGGGAAGACCTATCTTGGCAAAGTCACCCGGCTGGCGGACTTCGGCGCATTCGTCGAAATTATTCCCGGCACCGAAGGCCTGCTGCACATCAGCGAAGTCGCCGAACATCGCATAAAAGATGTTCGCGACGAACTGAAGGAAGGCGACCAGGTGCTGGTGAAGGTGCTGGCTGTTGAAGGCAACCGCATTCGACTTTCGCGCAAAGCTATTCTGAAAGAACAGCGAGCAAAGATGGGCGGCGGCGAGCCACCGGCGCCGACCAATGGCGGAGTTGAATCCGAAGTGCAAACCGTTCCGGCGGCCGCGCCTGCTCTGACGCTCGAAGGCGGAGCTGAATTCGAAGAGGGCGACGAGCCCAACTTCAATCGCATCGAGCCGCAGCCTACTGCCGCGGGTGCTCCTGAACGCGGTGGCGATCGTGGCGGCGACCGCGGTGGGAGAGGCGGACGTCCTGGTGGCGGCGGTGGACGGACCGGCGGGGGTGGTGGCGGACGCCATCGTCGTCGCGATGGCCGCGGCGGACGTGGTGGTCACGGTGGCGGTGGGGGTGGAGGCCGGCACTAGACACATTGCTCAGAATTCTGTGGCCGCGAGGGAAATCGCGGCCTTTTTTCTGGTGCGCCCGGCAGGGCGCACTCACTTGGAGGTGAAAGTCCTCTACACACCCGGCAAGGGAAAGTGTTAGCCGAACGGCAAGGGTGTCCATCGCGAGGTGGAATCTGAAGGAAGCTGAAGGCAAAACGCTGGCCTGAGGAACAGGAAGCGGATAGAGGCGGCGCAGCGGTTGGAGACATGGATGCGGCACAGACTGCGATCCATGATCTGGAAGCAATGGAAACGTGGCAAGGTACGGTTTCGGAACCTGCGCCAACGGCACATCGGACATGACCTCGCGGCACAAACCGCCGGCAGTCCCCATGGCCCATGGCGTTTGGCGAACAGCCCGGCCTTGTCCTTGGCCTTTCCCATTACTTACTTTGACGCGCTCGGTCTTCCTCGGTTGGTGAACGTCGCTCCAGCTCAACCGAACTGAACCGCCGGATGCGGACCCGCATGTCCGGTGGTGTGGCAGGGGAGGAGAGGTGACTCTCCCCCCCTATGCCGATTTCCCGCAATCCAATTGTTGAGGTATTTACGGGCCGCGAGAGGAGCAATCGTGTACGAAGTCATTCTCAAGCGCTTTGAAAGTCCTGATGAAGTTCGCGTTTTCGAAAAAGGCAGGTTCGAAATCATTCGCCTCGGAGAGATTACTATCGGCCGCGCCAGCTACGAACCGGGCTGGAAATGGTCAGTTCACGTTGGCGCACCGCAAGGATTGACCTCTTGCGCAGTTGAGCATGTCGGTTTGGTCGTCTCCGGACGCGCGACTGCGGCAATGGACGACGGCCGCATCATTGAAATGAAAGCAGGCGATCTGTTCTATATCGCTCCCGGCCACGATAGCTGGGTCGTGGATAACGAACCGTATGTGTCACTGCATTTCCTCGGAGCCGGTGAATATGCGCGACACAAATAAATTCGTTCACTGAAGCAACGAAAAAGAAAAGAACAAGGTGGGCTATGTCACATTGAATGGGAGTGAAAACTATACAAACCGTATACTCTGCCGCGAAGCGGCGAAAGGAAACAGCCCAGGGCGTAAGCCCTGGGAAGAAGTGTGACGCGAGCCAGCCCCGAACGGGCGAAAGAAGTTCTTGACTGTTGAAGACTTCGTGTGCAGCCCGCAACGTGCACTGCGTATGGCGCAAAGTGAAACAACACACGAGCCCCATCCGGACGAGCAGGTTCTCGCACGAACTCTGGGCCTTTCAGGGACGCCACATTGCCATCGCGCCAAAATGCTTGATATGGTTTCACGACGGAGATCCGAATGAACTATCGTCCCCTAGGCCGCACCGGTTGGAACGTATCAGAGATCAGCTTTGGCGCGTGGGCCATTGGCGGATTCTGGGGCAATGTCTCCGATCAAGAGTCTCTCGCCGCCCTCAACAGCGCGATTGATTGTGGCGTTAACTTCATTGACACCGCCGATGTCTACGGAGACGGGCGCAGCGAACACCTGATTGCGCAGCTCAAAAACCAGCGGAAGGACGAAATCATTGTCGCTACCAAGGCTGGCAGAAAACTTCCAAAACAGAGTATCGAAGGTTACGGCCGCGAAAATCTGACGGCATGGATCGAAGATAGCCTCCGCAATCTTGCTGTTGATGCGCTCGATCTACTCCAGCTTCATTGCCCACCCACCGAACTCTATGAGCATGCAGAGGTGTTCGGAATTCTCGACGACCTGGTTAAGGCCGGAAAGATTCGCTACTACGGCGTGAGCGTCGAGAAGATCGAGGAGGCACTCAAGGCGATCGAGTATCCCAACGTTCAGTCCGTCCAGATTATTTTCAACTGTTTCCGTCAACGCCCTGCTGAACTCTTCTTTCCGCGCGCGAAAGAGAAGAAAGTCGGGATCCTTGCGCGAGTGCCGCTTGCCAGCGGAATGCTCACTGGAAAATTGAAGTCGGATTCGAAGTTTGCGGCCGACGATCACCGTAACTTCAATCGTCATGGAGAAATGTTTGATGTCGGCGAGACTTTTTCGGGAGTGGATTACGAAACAGGACTCGACGCCGTTGAAGAAATGCGTGCACTCAGGTCGAACGGGGTCTCGATGAGTCAGTTCGCGCTACGTTGGATTCTGATGTTCGACGCCGTCACCTGTGCGATTCCTGGTGGTAAGCGCCCAGACCAGGTTGCCGACAACTGCCACGCGTCTGACCTGCCGCCGCTCACGCCGGAGCAGATGGTGGGAGTCAGACGAATCTACGACGCGAAAATTCGGCTGCTCGTGCATCATCGGTGGTGACTGTTTGCAACTTGCTCATCGGAATCCGAGACTGAGCTTAAGCTGCGTGTCGGCACACCGAGCGCAGAGGCACTTGCCTAATGCCTTTGAACATTGAAATCAAAGCAATCTTGAATGACCGTGAGCGTGTAGAGAATACGGTTGCACGGCTTACTGTTGTTCCCCCGCAGTTAATCGCTCAGGAAGATCACTTTTTCTGTTGCGACGAGGCACGGCTAAAATTACGGATTTTGACTCCGGACTCAGGCGAGTTGATTCGATATGAGAGAACTAACGCTCCAAAGATTCGTTCTTCGCGCTACCTGATTGCCCGTACTGCTGACCCTGCGATCATGCTCGAAATTCTGACGAAGACATTGGGTAAAGCAGGTGTGGTAAGGAAGGAACGGACCCTTTACCTCGTGGGCCAGACCCGCGTGCACCTCGACCAGGTTTCAGATCTTGGAGATTTCTTGGAGCTAGAGGTAGTGCTTCGACCGGAGCAATCCAAGGAGGAAGGAAAGAGAATAGCCGACGGGCTGCTTTCGACACTGGGGATTAATAGAACCGACATCATAGGAGAAGCGTATGTCGATCTTTTGGCTCCGCGGGCGGAGTCAATCAGGTAAGCTGAGCTTGGCTTTGTGGACTATGCAGCTCCTGATCCCCGCCTTTTCGGAAATATTTCACCAATGCGTTTGATCTGCGCTCCCACGCCGCGCAGCTTCTCTTCAATGTGCTCATACCCGCGATCAATGTGGTAGACGCGGTCAATAATTGTCTCGCCATCCGCGACCAATGCTGCCAGAACCAGCGACGCCGAAGCGCGCAGGTCGGAAGCCAGCACCGCTGCGCCGCTCAATTGCGTCTTGCCGCGAACCACTGCGCGGCTGCCTTCGATTTTAATATTGGCCCCCATGCGAACCATTTCCTGGGCGTGCATGAATCGGTTTTCAAAAATATTTTCTGTGACGATAGACGTGCCTTCGGCCTGCGTAGCCAACGCCATGAACTGCGCCTGCATGTCGGTGGGAAACCCAGGGTACTCCTCAGTGACGACATCCGCGGCTTTCAAAGTTCCATTGCCTTCAACTCGCACTGAATCTTTCGTGTTCCGAGTCTTGATCCCAACTTCCTGCAGTTTCTGTAAGAGTGCGCCCAGGTGGTCAGGATTGCATTCAGTGACATTTAAGTCACCATCCGTTAGAGCTCCAGCAATGATGAATGTGGCCGCTTCAATACGGTCGGGGATAATCCTGTGTTTTGCGCCGTGGAGCTTGTCAACGCCTTTGACGCGGATCGTCGGTGTCCCGGCTCCCTCGATCTTTGCGCCCATCTTGTTGAGCAGTTCGGCGAGATCGGCCACTTCAGGTTCGCGAGCGCAATTTTGGATGACCGTCTGGCCTTCGGCCAGCGTAGCTGCCATCAACAGGTCTTCGGTTCCTGTGACGGTGATCTTGTCGAAGACAATCTCCGTTCCCTTGAGCCGGTCAGCGGAAGCCTCTACGTATCCATGCTCGGTTGTAATCTTCGCGCCGAGCCGTTCCAGTCCCTTAATGTGTAGATCAATTGGCCGGGCGCCGATGGCACAACCGCCGGGAAGAGAAACCCGCGCCGTGCCGCAACGTGAGACCAGCGGACCCAGCACAAGCGTGGACGCGCGCATAGTCTTGACCAACTCATACGAAGCTTCCGGCGAGATCAGATTGCGGCAGCAAAGTGTAGTGCGATGGTGCGCACGGCCGTAACCAAGTTCTACCTCGGCCCCCATCGCCGCAAGCAACTTGCGCGTGGTCTCGATGTCGCGCACCTGAGGAATATTTTCCAGGATCACCGGTTCATCAGTGAGTAGGGCCGCAGCCATCGCCGGGAGGGCGGCATTTTTCGCTCCACTGATGCGAATCGTGCCTAGGAGCGGGTTTCCGCCGCGAATTACGAATTTATCCATAGCAAAAGAATTTCGAAACGAAACTGCGGCAAGCCGCACGCCAATCCTTTTTCATTTTATATCTGAGAAAGCGAGATTTCCCGGACTTAAGGGACACACCGGTTACGAAAGCCTTGTGCGAATTATTTCGCTATTGGGAACTGACATAGCGTGGACACGAAATTTCCACGGCCTTATCGCGCTTCCCATCCGGCGTGGACGCCGACACTTCAAGGCGGGCGGGCTCGCGCAGGGGTGCGTCCAAATCAAAATCAACTCGATCTTCTACTTCAATCAGGCCATGCATCGTCTCGGCCCATTTCCGGGTCGTCGCATTTCCGGAATCGGCTTTAACCACCACGCCTCCGGTTTCCCGCACGACGTCCATCAATTGCGAGCGGCTGCGGCCATCATTCGGATTCGGGTGTTTCGGTTGAGCCAGCAGCAACAGATAGAGCCGGATCTTCGATTTCAGTAACTCTTTTTCCATTTGCTCGGAGTTCCTCTTGCTGGCATCGTCGGCGCCGTCTGAAATGACGAGGACGCTGTCCCCTTCCTGGGGCTCCTTTTCTAGGTAAGACGCGGAGGCGATGACCGCATCGAAAAGTGCGGTGCCGCCGAAAAATCTCAGGCCCTCCTGGAATTCAGTGTCGTTGTACTTTTCCAGAAATGCTGGGGCGCTTTCCGGAGTGATGTCCAGAAAATAGCTGTCGTTGAAATCCACGAGCGCAAGCTTGTCCTCCGGCGATGCAGATGCGGCAAAGTCACGAACCGCTTGCATCGAAGGCTGGCGCGCATTGCTGTCTCTCATGCTTGCGCTTACGTCCTGGACCAGAAAGATCCGTCTAGGATGCTGGCTTCGCTCAGCATGCACGTGTGAGACCGTGCGGCCATGCACCTCGACACTAAACTTTAGGGAGTCAACTGCGGCCGGATGCCCGCCGCTCTTGTCCACTGCGTTGCACAAGACGAAGTCGTGCGTGGACTGCGCATGGCTGATGAAGGAGACGAACAGGCAGATCACCAAACTCGTAATCGGGCTAGGCCCTCTCATTCCTCTCCCCTTGCCTGCTCAATTGCCCATCTGACGTGGCCGCCACTTGATCGCAGGGCCCGGACCGCTTCCATCCTACTCGCGCCGGTCAAGTGCATGACAATCGCCACGGGCACGTCATGTCTGGCAATTGCAAGCGCTTGTTGAGCCCCGGTGCGGCTGACCTGCAATGCCATTTCAACTATAGATATCGCACGCTCCGCCAACTTGCGGTTTTTCTGATGCAAGTTCACCATCAAATTTCCGTACACGAATCCGAGCCGGACCATTGCGCCCGTAGAGAGCATATTGAGCACCATCTTTTCTGCGGTGCCGGCTTTCATGCGGGTTGAACCGGCGACTACTTCAGGTCCTGTCTCAACCAGAATTGCGTGATCAGCGGCTTGTTCGAGTGGCGTAGACAAGTTGCACGTGATTGCGATCGTCTTCGATCCCGCGCGCCGTGCATGCTTAATGGCTGCGATCGTAAAGGGAGTGCGTCCGCTGGCGGCTATGCCAACGACCACGTCCTTTTTACCGGGTTTCCTCTTGCGGATTTCGCGGATTCCAAGCTCCTCCGAGTCCTCGTCTGCCTCGACCGCTCGTCCGAGCGCCCTCTCACCCCCGGCCATTACAAACTGCACGAGCTTCGAATCCGTGTTAAACGTCGGCGGACACTCGGATGCATCCAAGGCTGCGATTCTTCCACTGGTGCCTGTGCCGACATAAATGAGTCTTCCACCATTGGTCAACCCGTCGGCGATCCAATCAATCGCCTTTGCGATTTGCGGCAATGCGCGTTCAACCGCCGCCGCGACCTTTGCGTCTTCGGAGTTAATGATGCGCGCAATCTCAAGCGCTGATTTTGTGTCCAGATCAGTCGAAAGGGGATTGGGTTGCTCGGTAGCCAGATCCTGCAGGCTTGATGACTTGTTGGGTATTTTGCGAGGCATCAGGAAATACTCCCCAGCGCCTCGACGATGGCGTCGTGACACCTCGGACGAACCTCTTTGATCGCATGGTTCGAGCAGTCTGGCCACGTCCGGTTGGTCAGCAGCGCGACTGATAGCTGGCGCTCCG
>QHZR01000202.1 GCA_003224755.1 Acidobacteriota bacterium | reverse complement strand
TGCATCTTGGACGTTACTGCCAACCATTCATTCGTGAGATGCGGCAGCGCGGGATCCTGGTGCGCGACCGGTCGCGTGATTACGGCTGCAAGGATTGCGTACGCATTACTGTGGGCCTTCGTGAACACAATCAGCAATTGCTTGCGGCATTGAGGGATGTCTTCACCGAAAATGCCATGCGCGAGAAGGTAGCGCGATGAGGAAGGCGGCCATTGATCGCGTCACGAAAGAGACCAACGTTCGTATTCGGCTGACGATTGAAGGAAAAGGGCGGTACAAGGTTTCGACTGGAATTCGTTTTTTCGATCACATGCTGGAACTTTTTGCGCACCACGGAGCGTTCGATCTTGATTTAGTCGCGAACGGAGACCTTGACGTTGACCAGCATCACACGGTTGAGGACGTCGGTATCGCCCTAGGTCAAGCATTTGCTCAGGCGTTGGGAAACAAACGCGGCATCCTGAGAGCGGGGTACTTCGTGATGCCGATGGACGAAACGCTCGGACTGGCCGCAGTGGATTTCTCCGGACGCGCCGCGGCGGTGGTGGACGCGAGGCTTCGGGTACGACTGGTGGGCGATTTGCAGTCGGAACTGGTGGCAGACTTTTTTGATGGATTCGCTCGCGGAGCACAGGCCAACGTTCACGCGCGAATTCTTTACGGACGTTCGAATCATCACAAGATCGAAGCTCTGTTTAAAGCATTTGCACGTGCGTTGAGGGCGGCATGCTGGCGCGACAAACAAATGGCGCGGCTGCTGCCAAGCACGAAGGGACTGTTGTGATTGCAATAGTTGATTACAAGGCCGGCAACCTGGCGTCGGTAAAAAAGGCGTTTGACCATCTGAGCGCGGAGACGGTTGTCACTGCCGATCCTGCGGCAGTTCAGGCGGCAGAAAAAATCATTTTGCCTGGAGTCGGTCACTTCGCTGCCACAAAGGTCCTAGACGATGCGGGGCTGCGGGAAGCCATCATCGAGCAAATCGAGCGCGGAGTTCCTTTCCTCGGGATCTGCGTGGGGATGCAATGGATGCTGGCTTCGAGTGAAGAGGCCCCTGATGTTCACGGCCTTGCGCTCTGGCCGGGAGAGTGCAGCCGCTTCCCTTCCGGAGTAAAGTCGCCGCATGTGGGATGGAACAGCCTGCATATCCGCAATGGCGCTTCGCGCCTGCTGCGCGGAATTCCCGACGGCACATTCGTCTATTTCACGCATTCGTATCGGGTGCCGCTGCTCTCCTCGACAGTTGCGGAATGCGAATATGGGGGCGGATTTTCGGCTGCAGTGGAGCAGGAAAATATGTTTGGAGCGCAATTTCATCCGGAAAAATCGGGGAGCGCAGGGTTGAGGATGCTGGAGAATTTCTGCCAGATCTGACCGCTTCGCGGTCGAAAGATTTTAACCGCAGAGGGCGCGGAGAAAAGCCGGAGAACGCAGAGAAAAGCGATTGCATTTTGGTTTCTAAATTAGCCTTGCGACGCCTGGGTAGACGGACAGGCATCGTAAGGTCCCTCTGCCGCTCGCCTTCGGCGTACGACTTCGGGATGACAACATCTAATTGAAATGTTGACCAAACGCATTATCGCTTGTCTCGATGTGGATGCCGGACGTGTGGTCAAAGGCACGCAATTTCTTAATCTGCGCGACGCGGGTGATCCTGCGGAATTAGCGGCTGCGCACAGTGCTGCCGGAGCTGATGAACTTGTGTTGCTCGACATAACCGCGACACACGAGAGGCGCGCAACATTACTTGAGACGGTCAGGCGCACGGCCCTCGAACTGTTCGTTCCGTTTACCGTGGGCGGGGGTGTGCGCACACTGGAAGATGCCGGAGCGATTTTTGACGCTGGGGCGGACAAGATCAGCATCAACTCGGCGGCGATAGCCGATTCCTCCCTCATCACATGCATCGCTCAGAGGTTTGGATCGCAGGCCGTGATTGTAGCAATTGACGCCAAGCGCAACGGGAACGGCTTTCAGGCGTGGACCTCGGGCGGCAGAGTACGCTCGGAAAAAGACGCTGTGTTGTGGGCGAAGGAAGCAGAAGATCGCGGCGCGGGCGAGATATTGTTAACGTCAATGGACCGCGACGGCACCGGCGCGGGCTTCGATTGCGAATTGACGCGGGCGATTTCCCAAACCGTTCGCATTCCCGTGATTGCATCGGGCGGCGCGGGTTCGGCGGAGGACTTTGTTCATGTATTTCGAGAAGGTGCGGCAGATGCGGCGCTGGCTGCGTCCATTTTTCACTTCGGCTTGAGCTCGATTTCAGATCTCAAACGCCATTTACTCGTCGCCGGCATACCGATGAGGTTTCCATGCTGATCCCTTCGATTGATCTCATGGGCGGGAAGGTCGTGCAACTGATCCAAGGAAAGAAGAAGGCACTAGAATTCGATAACTTCGACGAGTGGGTGGCACGGTTTGCGTCGTTTCCTCTGGTGCAGCTCATAGATCTGGACGCGGCGACTGGCAGAGACGCTAACGCGAGCCTGATCGAATTTTTCTTGCAACGACTTCCCTGCCAGGTGGGCGGCGGAATCCGCAAAATTGAGAGCGCACGCCAGATGCTCAACCTCGGAGCACGACGCGTGATTTTCGGTTCCTCTTTAATTCGAGACGACAAGATAGATGCCGAATTCGCAAAACGCGCAGCCGCCGACGTCGGGATAGACAAGCTGGTCTTTGCCATTGATTCGCGCGGCGGAAAAGTTGCGGTGCGTGGTTGGCGCAAAATTACCGATATTACGCCGGTCCAGGCAGTTCAGGGACTCGATTCTTTCTGTTCCGCCTTCCTCTACACGCACATTGATACGGAAGGTCTGATGGCGGGCATTCCACTCGATCCTCTGCGGACGCTGCGGCAGGCAACGAAGAAGCAGTTGATTGCGGCAGGCGGAATTGCAACTTATCAGGAGGTCGAGCATCTGCATGAAATGGGAATTGATGCGGTCGTGGGCATGGCTCTCTATCTTGGAAAATTGACACTACCTGATACCATTCCACTCTCGAAATAATTTTCCGCGGCGCAAGCCGGAACGGACTCCGCCTGTGAGCGATTCAACTACCAATGCGCCCGGTTGGCCGGGAATCCCACCGCGCTGGACTTCAAGCGCAAAGACTGGAATTGGAACGTCGCTGAACCGCAGCAGCCGGGTGTGGTTCACGCTGAGTCACGGCATCCTGAATGAAATTTACTTCCCCCGCGTGGATATGGCGTGCACACGCGATCTGGGCTTGATCGTCACCGATGGCGCGAGCTTTTTTTCGGAGGAGAAGCGGGATTGTAAGTTCGAAATCGTTCCAGTCGAACCGGGAGTTCCGGCCTTTCGGTTAGTGAATACCGAGGTTGGTGGAAAGTACAGAATTGAGAAAGAAATTTTTGCCGACCCGCACCGGAATGTGGTGTTGCAGAAAATCAAGTTCATCGAGCTAAGCTCGACAGGACAGCCGGTTGTTCCCAGGTTCGGCGGGGGCAAATTTCGGCTGTACGCGTTGCTGGCTCCGCACTTGGGCAACGTAGGCAGCAACAACACCGCATGGACTGGCGACTACAAGGGCGTGCCGATGCTTTATGCAGAGAGCCCGTCGGGACTGGCTTTGGCGCTTGGCTGTTCCGTGCCGTGGGCAAAGATGTCGGTGGGTTATGCGGGCCGCTCTGACGGGTGGCAGGAGCTGTCGCGAAATTTTCAGCTCACGAATGAGTATCCACGCGTTGAGAACGGAAATGTTGCGGTGACGGGCGAGGTTGATCTCTCCGCATGTGGTGGAGAGTTTGTTCTGGCTCTTGGCTTCGGAAACATATGGGCTGAGGCCGGAGAGCAGGTGCGGGCCGCACTGCTAGACGATTACAGCTCCCTGTTTCGCGATTACGTCTCGCAGTGGCGCAATTGGCAGAAGGGATTGCTCGCGCTGGATGGCTCCGGTCCGCGCGATGTGTATCGCGCGAGCACGGCCGTGCTGCGGGCGCACGAGTCAAAAGATTTCCTCGGAGGGGTGATTGCCAGTCTTTCTATTCCGTGGGGATTCAACAAGGGCGATGAAGACCTTGGCGGATATCACCTGGTGTGGCCGCGTGATTTGGTCGAAACCGCCGGAGGATTTCTGGCGGCGGGTGCGGTGGGTGACGCGGTGCGAGTGCTGCATTATCTCGAGACGACGCAGGAAGCCGATGGCCGCTGGCCACAGAACATGTGGCTCGATGGGCGTCCTTACTGGAACGGCTTGCAGATGGACGAGGCCGCATTCCCAATTCTGCTGGTGGAATTGCTACGTAGAGAAGCTGGTGGCGCGCTTGGAGATTTGAAGAGATGGTGGCCCATGGTGCGGCGCGCGGCGGCGTTTATTGCGTGCAATGGCCCTGTGACCCAGCAGGACAGATGGGAAGAGGACGCTGGGTATTCTCCCTTCACGCTGGCGGTGGAAGTTGCGGGTCTGCTGGCGGCGGCTGATGTTGCAGACAATGTGGGTGAATCCGCCATGGCCTCGTACTTGCGCGAACTCGCCGATGTCTGGAATGAAAACATCGAGCGTTGGACTTATTCCACCAATGGTGACCTGGCGCGGCAGGTAGGGGTTGACGGATATTACGTTCGTATTGCACCGCCGGAATCCGATTGCGCGGCTTCTCCCACGGAAGGGTTCGTGCCCATTAAGAACCGCCCTCCCGGAGAGAACCTCGACCGCGCCTCCCACGTGATCAGTCCGGATGCGCTGTCCCTGGTGCGGTTTGGACTGCGAGCACCGGATGATCCGCGAATCGTGAACACGATCAAAGTGCTGGATGCGATTTTGAAAGCGAAGTTGCCGCAAGGACCGCTGTGGTATCGCTATAACGATGATGGATATGGTGAACACGCGGATGGAGCACCGTTTGATGGCACGGGAATCGGGCGCCCCTGGCCGCTTTTGGCGGGTGAGCGTGCGCACTATGAGCTTGCGGCAGGAAACGTTGCTGGCGCAGAAGCGCTGCTGAAGACAATGGAATCCTCCACGAACGGCAGCCGCCTGCTGCCGGAGCAAGTTTGGGACGGTCCTGACATTCCTGGGCGCGAACTTTTGCTCGGCAAGCCATCGGGCTCGGCCTGTCCACTAGTGTGGGCGCATTCGGAGTACATCAAGCTGCTCCGCTCGCTGAAAGACGGCAAGATTTTCGACCAGCCGCCCCAGACCGCAAAGCGATACCCTGCGGAGCAGCGTCGGGCGGCGCATTGGGAGTGGCGTTTCAATAACAAGTGCCGGGTCATGCCCGCGGGTAAAACATTGCGAATCGCGGTGATGGCGCCTGCAACGGTGCACTGGAGTCGTGACGGCTGGCAAACCGCGCAGGACATTTCCGCGCGAAGCACCGGCCTAGGAATATATGTTGCTGACCTGCCCACGAGCCAACTCGATGCTGGCCACAGCATCGTATTTACGATGTACTGGCCCGAAGCGGACCGATGGGAGGGCGCGGACTTCGGCGTGACCATCCAGGCAAACTGAGGGCGTAAGGCGCCATGGCGGAACGATCGCAGGCGGTCCACGATCAATACTCGGCGCGGGGGATGAGCGCCCTTCAAGCTTTACTTGAGAATTATCATCCTCGCAACTTTGCCATTGCTTTATGGGACGGCGCAACCTGGGACCCCGAGCCGGGGCAGTTTTGCCGATTCACCTGGCACATCAACCACGCCGGAGCGCTTCGAGCGCTTCTGCGTTCTGACCGGCAAGTAGCGCTGGGCGAAGCCTACATTTTCGGTGACTTCGATATTTCCGGAGATATACTCGCTTGCTTTGGAGTAAGCGAGCACCTGGCTAGCGAGAATTGGAGCAGTGCGGAAAAACTGCGCCTGGGCACGCTTCTGATGGGCTTGCCTTCCGCGGCGAGGGATGTTGCTGGCACGAGCCTCCGCGGCAGAGTTCATTCGAGAGCACGTGACCGGCAGGCAATTAAATTCCACTACGACGTTTCGAATGATTTCTATCGGCTGTGGCTCGATCCAGCCATGGTGTATTCGTGCGCCTATTTCAACTCTGTTGACGATTCGCTTCAGACCGCTCAACAACAGAAGCTTGATTACATCTGTAGGAAGCTGCGGCTTCGGCGCGGCCAACGATTGCTAGACATTGGCTGCGGTTGGGGTGGGCTCATTCTTCATGCAGCGAAGAATTATGGGGTCAGGGCAATTGGGATCACGTTGAGCGAGCAACAGCTGACGTTGGCGCAGCAGCGGATCAGCGAAGCGAAACTGTTATCGCAGTGTGAGGTCCGATTGCTGGATTATCGCGACGCGGCGCAGTTGGGACATTTTGAAAAAATCGTAAGCGTTGGCATGGTGGAGCATGTTGGCCGAGTCCAGCTGCCAGAATATTTTGAGCAGGCGTATGAATTGCTCGAGCCGGGGGGAGTCTTTATTAATCATGGAATCGGCCGCTCAGCAACCGTTGCCGCGCCAGAAGGCCGGACGTTTATCAGGACATATGTTTTCCCGGACAGCGAACTCGTCTCCATCTCGACCATGCTGCATTCCGCAGAGCGCGCGGGTTTTGAAGTGCGCGACGTGGAGAATCTGCGCGAGCACTATTTCCTCACCCTGTGTCGCTGGCTACGTCGCCTGGAAGCGAATGAAAGACGAGCGCGTGATCTGGTCGGCGACCTGAAGTACCGGATCTGGAGGCTCTATCTGGCAGGTTGTGCGCATTACATGCAGAACGGCGAAATGGATTTGTACCAATCCCTGCTGGTGAAAGCTGAAGATGGGCGCAGCGGAATGCCGCTGACGAGGCAGGATTGGTACCGGTGATCACCTCTTTTGCTTCCCACGGTGAAAAGCAGGTTCCTCCACACGCCGGACGACTCGCAGGGCGAGTCATTCGGCTTGGTCGGAATGACAAATCGAAAATGATTACCGCTCTCAGTGCCACCGCTTAATCCCGGGTTTGGGCCAGAGATCGGCCATAGTGCCGAATTTTGCGCCGCGGCAAATGAACACATCGATATTTTTCTCCAGCGCGTAAGGGTTGTCAGCTGAGGTGCCAACGTATTCGACGCTGTTCCAGAGAGCTTCGAGATTCTCGCGCGTGTCGTC
The DNA here is from genome assembly GCA_003224755.1 of Acidobacteriota bacterium. Lineage (GTDB taxonomy): Bacteria > Acidobacteriota > Terriglobia > Terriglobales > Acidobacteriaceae > Gp1-AA145. The sequence goes on along the minus strand of QHZR01000202.1, from coordinate 2,748 downwards.
GAGAACGATCATGCAATTGCCCGAGTAGCCGCGCGGGCCCCACAAGAACCAGGTCTGATGACCGCTGAGGGACTTGGGCAATCCGTACTGGCTCCCAAGCAAATCAATGGCGCCGGCCTGGCCATAATCCTGGGCAAAAATGCCGCAGTCCGGGCGTTCCGCGGGACTTAGCTTGTTCCAGGCGACGGCGGTCTCGTCAACAATTTCTTTCCATCCAAATTGGTCGGAGTACCATTGCGGCAACGCCGCGCGGGCGTGGGAGTGCTCCATCACTGGAAGCTTGAAAGGCAGAGTCTTTGTGTAGGCAAGAAATTTGTTCGGAGAAAGAATTGGTACGACGATGGGCGCAAGGTGAGCGCCACTGGCGAGCAGGATCAGCACGATCACAGGCTTGAGCCAATGCAGCCGGGCTTGGCGGGCGGGGGCGCCCGCCCCACTCAAAGCTGACTCGATCACGGCCGCGCCGGCGGCAAGCAGCATTGGATAGATTGGGGCGAGGTAGTAATTCTTTCCATGCAACGCAAACAACGCCGTGTAACAAACCAGGTAGGTAATTCCCAGCACGCGGTACGACTTCAATCGCTGCGAAAAAAGCAGGGCGAGCAGCCCTGTGATCCAGATGGGCGCAGTCAGTGGATTGACTAACAACGTCTGCTGCAGGAAGTACTGGCCCGCCGGCAGCACGACGTCACGATGCTCGGCGCGAATGCCGCGCATCAGTTGCAGGAACGGCCAGTCGTAATGAATGTTCCAGAGCAGGTTCGGCAGGAAAATCAAAAATGCCGCCAGGCCGCCGAGCCAAATCCATTTACTAAGAAAGGCGCGGCGCTGCTCGGTCAGGAGTAGGCCAACAACAACTCCGAATCCGAATAAAGCGATCGAGTACTTCTCTTCCAGTCCGATTCCGGCGACGACGCCAAACCAGAGCCAATAGCGCGAATCGCTGCGCTTAATGGCAAGGATCACGAAATAAGCGCAGCCCATCCACAAGTTCGGCTCAAGGCAGTTCGTACCTAGCAGGCTGCCGTTCGAGAGATACTGCGGTGCGATGACGGCCGTAATGGCGCTCAGCAGTAGGGCGTAACGTTTGCCTCCCAGTTCGCGCGCAATCAGGGCGGTCTGCACAACCAACAGCGACGACGCAAGGGCAGGAATGAAGCGGATGGCGCGCAGAGAATCGCCGAGCAGAGCGCGAGAAATGTGGATTAGAAAGGGAATCAGCGGTGGCTGGTCTACGTAGCCCCAGCCAAGGTGGTCGCCGCAGGCGATGTAATTGAATTCGTCGCGAAAATAGCCATAGCGACTGTTGAAGTAGATATGAAAGAACAACTTGGCAAGCGCGATGAGCCAGACCAGAGCCATGCCTTGAGTAAGAAAGGAGAATGATTGGCGGTTCGAACTGGAAACAAGAGGTGCTGTAGCTGTCATGGCGCGAGTTTCAGCTTTCCGAGAGACCTCTAAGGCCGGGACAATTATATTGGCTCGACGATTGCGGACTAGCGGCCGTGAGTAGTTACGACATTTCTGTGGACGGAGTTCCCGGTTTTCTTTACGAGCCGGTTACAGGCTAATGTGGTATTTGAGAGTGGCCAGTTCACAATCATCTTGGCGATGGTGGCGGGGTTGGAATGTCCATCGTGCCGGAAATGATTCCAGGCGGGCCTGGAGAGCCGCCGCTACACGGACATCAACTCAATACGGCTTCTTATCTGGGTAATCCAGTTCGTAGAGTGGCTCGAGGCCAGTTCGCACCAGCAGATCATGAACTTCGGAAGGCGATAGACGGCGACCCGGACGCTGCTCCGCATCCGCGAAAGAGTAGCCACACATAGCCATGATCGCGGTTTGCAGACCTAGCATGCGAGGATCAATCCGCTCGAATGTGTCAATGATGGTGTGGTGGCGGAAGTTGTAGTCGGCGTCCTCGACGGCTATCGAATACGTAGGCACGCCCACAACCATGAATGCCTCTTCGTCCGAGTCAAATGCGGCATCCAGGATGATTTGATTCGCGGCGATCGGAGCCAGGGGCTTGAGCACTTTTTCGGTGGCGGGTCGAAGATCATCACGCCCATAGAGCTGTAGCCCCAGCGGAGCCTGTGCGCCGTGATCGGTGTTGATGACTGCCCACAAGTTGTCGAGCTCGCTTTTGTGTTGCTCAACGTAGGCTTTCGATCCCAGGTCGGACTGCTCTTCGCCTGAGAAAAATACAAATCGTAGTGTGTGCCGCGGACGGAGCCCCATAGATTTAAGAATGCGTGCGGCTTCGAGCACCGCCGCGACGCCTGCCCCATTATCATTCGCGCCCTGGGCTGGGTCCCAGGAATCGAAATGCGCGGTCAACAGAACCATTTGACTCGAATCCGTTCCTTCGAGATCTGCAACGACGTTACGCTCGGTTACGGGATGATCAATGAATGAGTTTTGCGACTCGAGTCGAACTTTCACCGCGGCTTTGGATCGAAGCCGGCGAAGCAATGCAGCGTCTTCGTTGGCAATGGAAAACACAGGCAGAGGACCGCGCGGATAGAAGAGGAACGCGGATGTGTAGAGCATGCGGTCGGGCTTGTCGGAAACGATGAGCATGGCCGCGGCTCCTGCTTGGGCGAGCTTCTGGGCGACCTGCATGCGGGCTCCAACGTAGGTTGTCGAGAGCGCGTTGCTCTTTAGGTCCACGAGGACCGCCGCGCCCCGAACTTCGGCCGGTAGGGTGGGATGGCCACTGTCAATTGCGCCGAGGTCGGCAAC
>QHZR01000616.1 GCA_003224755.1 Acidobacteriota bacterium | reverse complement strand
AGGGCGTTGTAGCAGCGTGGGCGCTTGGGGACGCATTAAGACTCCTCCGTTCGGCGGAGTTGTTTGAGAGTAAGCGGCGGTTGCCAGAGAACAAGCAAGCGCCCACGCATGTTTTACAAATAACAACCGCTTCCGTGATTGCGTTTCCTTCATCGGCATGGCTCCTTGCGATTTTCTGCATCGCATGCGCTTGAAATACGCTGGGAATCTCGCCAGGTCAAAGGAAACGCAAATTAAACAGAACTGACACGGTAAGTTGTGATCTCTGAGTCTGTTGTAGGGATTCGTGACACGCCCGGGAGTGGGCGAGAAATCGAAAGTGCGATTGAAAGGAGGTACTTCGAGGTGACGTCTAATGTACGGAGCGGTTTTCAGCAGCAACGGGGCCGGCGACGATGATGCCCTCTGCCTGGCGCGCTAGAAGCTCAAGGTTGTGACTGCGAGTTTCTGTGGCAAGGTCGGTGAGGTGCTTGCGTCCGAAGGAAGAGTTGAGCTTTAGTTCCAGCTCGCCAAGCCCTTCACATTCGATCTGATAGTAACCAAGGCGCTTGGCAGCTGAAATAGTTGAATGGAGCTGCTCGAAAGCCGGCGTCGAGTTTGCGCTCCGGTTAGTAGAATTCGCGCCTTGAACGCGCGCTTGTTGAATTGCTGCGGGTAACTTCAAGGCAGGATCTGAACTCGTAAGGCTAAGTTCAGCTGCACGCTGGCTGGCCTTATTAGCTTCGTCAAACTTTCCTTGCATGAGCAACGCACGGCTCAAGATTGTGTAAGCACTGCTCGAGTCGGGATCGCTCTTTTCTTTTTCAAATACCGCCAGTGCGGTGCGAATGAGGGCCTCCGCCTGTTTTGGATGATCTTCATGAATGGCCAGATCGGCAAGTTCAATCTGACTCTCTGCGGCAAGTTCAATAGAGCCGATTTTCTGGCGCATCGCTAACGCCTGCTCGAACTGAGAACGTGCGCCGGTGAGATCGCCTTCCGCTTTCAAAGCTTCTCCGACTTCGATCATTGCGCTGGTCAGATATTGATATGCTCCCTGGGCTGGGCCCATCGCGTCAACTGCCTGCTGGGCCAGTCGGTGTCCTTCTTTCACGTTTCCTTGAGCCAGCTCAAGATCTGCAAGGCGATAAAGCGCGTAACCAGGATCGCCGTGGTCCATGGTTGAAATGAGATTTAATGTGTCCTGGTAAAGCTTTGCCGCACGCGGCAAATTACCTCTCAGGTAATAAATATCTGCGATGTTGACCATCGCGTCGGCCGTGTCTGCCCTGTCTCCAGCTTGCTGAAAATGAAATTTTGCCTGCTCGTAAAGCTCTTCCGCGCGGTCCAACTTGCCTTCGTTGGTATAGTTGATCGCCATGTTGTTCAGTATGGCCCCAGTTTTTTCGTGTTCCCCCATGCCCGCAAGCAGGTTCAAGGCACGCTTATACGTAGCAATGGCTTGCTCGAAGTGTCCCGCTGCTCCGATTCCATCCGCCATCAGGCGCACGGCATCAGCGGCGCCCAGTCGATTTCCAGCCCCTATAAAGATGTTGTAGGCGTCTTCGCAGACTGGTGTTGCCTGTTCAGGCTTTTCACCGTAAAGCAGATTCATGCACTCCTGTTTTCTCGCTAATGCGTAAAGCAGGAGTTGCCCGCGATCGGATGCTTTTCGCACGGCACTGCGGATCAAAACAAGCGCCGCCGGTTTGTTGTCTTTCATCGCCTGCGCCTCTGCGAGATCGATCCGCGGATCGTCAGAAGACGGTGGGGGCAATGTGCGGAGCTGCTGAATGACCCTCATCGCTTGACCGCCATGTCCCGAGACGGTCTGGGACGCCGCGAGTTGCAGTCCGTAATCTAGATTGTCAGGAAACAGCTCGAAGAGTGCGTGATAAACCGAAGCTGCTTCGTCCTGCTTGCCCAGGCTTTCGTAGTACTCACCTTCCACCCGCATACGCTGAGCACGAGGAAGATCGGCCGAGAGATCAAAAGCCTTCTTAGCCTCTTCTGCGTGCTTTTGCTCGTAGCCCAACTGCGCCCATGCCCGCGCCAACATGGCGTGCACAAGCGAGAATTTTGGATCCGCCTCTGCTGCCTGTGAGAGAAGGTCCTTCGCAGCCAATGCGTCGAACTGTCTCAGCTTGGCTACTCCAAGCGCGTAAAAGCGCGCGGCATCCGGATCTAATGGCAGTGCTGCCAGTACACTCGCTTCGTCAGTTCCTTGCAAAGGCCCGACACCCAGCCGGTTGCGCAACTGACTGCCGATCTGCGAGACCAGCCGGAACATTTCTTTGGTTTCGCCTGCTTCGCCGAC
>QHZR01000615.1 GCA_003224755.1 Acidobacteriota bacterium | reverse complement strand
TCTTCGCCGAGCACAACGATTTGTTCATTGATCTTAAGCCGCGGTATCTCGCTCTCCTGAAGGAAAACGTCGCTCGCCTGCCGCTGCTCCGCGGCGTCGAGAATGCTGTCGATGTTCTGGGGCATGGGTTGCAACTTCTACTAGGGGGACTTACGGAGCTGCTTATATCACAGTAAGACCGTGGTCAGCAAGCTCGAAAGCTGCCTCAAATACCCGACATGGACCCGCGGCGTCAACGAAAGGTTGGCTGCATCGTCCGGTTAGGGTTGCGGAAGTGAGTACACATATGACAGCGAGTCGCCGCGCGGAGTGATAAAATCTTGAAGCTGCCAGCACTCGTGTTCTCGCTTGCGCAGTACCAAGTGCACCATGTGCCGTTCGGGCGGGTGCTTGGAGTCAAGCACGAACGGATATGACATGGAGACAATTGCCGTATCTGGCGACTCCGTTTCGACGGAGAAACGAACTGGCTTGCCACTTTCTCCGTCCTGGCCTCCAAGCCAGGGGTCGTAATCCAGATGCCCGATCTCTCCCTTCGCATAGTCCCATTCCCTCTTGAGCAACGCTCCAAACTCTGGCGTGGCGAACTGCAACACACGATCTGATGGGTCAGCGTAAAATGAATAGTGCTCGGAGTAAAACGCGCGTGCCCAATCTGCCGCTTTCGGGCAATCAGCGGCAGCCACGCCCGAGCTGATTAGTGCTAACAGGGTCACAAGTAGTTTCATACGCAGTTCAAACGAGAACGAGATAAGCCTCGGCAGGGTGTCGTGGCAAACACCGCTCGCGAATTCTTTCGGAGTTGGCTTCATCGATTAGTTAGTTACAGTCGCTCGAACTACGCCCGCCGTGCGGGCGTCGGGCGAGGCCTTGGGGTCGGTAGCTCTCTAGGGCTGGGTGCAGGTGTTACCGTCGGCGACGGTGTCGGACTCGGCGTAGTACCCTGGACATACTTGATCGTAGCGCAGTCAGAATCAAATGGCTCTGACGTCAGGCTTGTTCCCGTCACATAAACATTCCCTGAGCCGTCGACTGCAATGGCATTGGCATAGTCGGGCCCATTTCCGGGTCCATTATACTGGGCCACCCATTGTTCCTGTCCGAATGCATCATATTTGACCGTGGCGTAATCAGCATTCGTGATACCGCCAGTTCCTGTAATATAGGTATTGCCTGAGCTGTCTGTCGCAACAGCTACGGCATAACCACCGGCGTCGCTCTGCGCAACCCATTGCTCTTGCCCCGCAGAATTGTACCTGATCGTAAGGTAGTTGAACTCATTAAACGAGACCGCGCCTGCTCCAGTGACAGAGACATTATCCGAATTATCGATGGCAATTGCATAGCCAAGATCGTCGAGATGAATCGGTCCATCGTAACGAGCCACCCATGTTTCTTGACCGGCTGGGTCGTATTTAATCGTAACGCAGTCAAAATTGTTGTTCGAGTTGAAGCTTGATCCTGTCACATAAATGTTGCCCGAGCTGTCGATTGCCAGGGCAGTCGCTGTGTCGTTCCCATTCCCTGTTCCGTGGTACCGGTCAACCCATTGTTGTTGTCCCGCGGAATTGTACTTAATCGTGATATACTCTGAGAAGATTCCCGCCACAACGCTACCTCCTGTGACGTAAACATTGTCTGACTTGTCGACGGCAATCCCAGTGCCCCAATCGTTGTCATTCGCTGGTCCGTTATAGCGGACAACCCACTCTTGTTGGCCGCCCGAATCATACTTGATCGTCGTGCAGTCCCACAGTCACATACACATTGCCCGAGCTATCAACAGCAATTTTTGTGGGATAATCGTAGTCATTCGCCGGTCCATCGTATCGGGCGACCCATTGTTCCTGCCCGTCTGCATTGTACTTGACCGTGGCGTAATCATAATTCGATGTTTTTGCGCTCCAGCTTTGACCTGTAACATAGACGTTGCCTGGGCTGTCAATGGCGATGGCCGTAGCTGCGTCCCCCAAGCCGCCATCGTAGCGAGCGACCCACTCTTCTTGTCCCGACGTATTGTACTTTATCGTGACGTAATCAGCCCCAGTACCCGCGCCAACGCTTTCTCCCGTTACATAGACGTTCCCTGAGCTGTCGAGGACGATCGCGACGGCCCCGTCAAAATCATTTCCCGGCCCATTGTAGCGCGCCACCCACGCCTGCTGCACCGTGCCAGCCGGTCGGATTGTATGTGCCAGTATTACGATCGTACAGAGCAGCAGTGCGACAACCGTAAACTTTGCGGCTCGCCTCATCGATCCGGTCTATATCACTTTGCAAATTGCGCTGTCAAGGCCAGAAAGAGCCCAATCCACCGGTGAAATGTCGGGTTAGGCCATTCTCCACAAAATTACAAGACCGACGAGCATCACTATTGAGACGGCAGCCATCCACATTGATACCCTTCTCAGTCTCGGCTGAAAGATAGCGGCCACTGCACAGAGAACGAGATTTAACAGAACAACTCCTACTGAAATAACCATTCCCCATGCAAAATAGGTGAGGGAGGACCATCCACTTCCCAAATGACCAAGCATCAAGAACAGCATTCCAACGATGAGGATGACGAAAAGTGCAATTTGTAATCGTGGCAGCCAGGATATGCGCATCAATTGATTAGGCCTCATGGTAGCAATGCCGGCCGCCGCATGGGCAGAAACGAGATCCCATGCTTGCTCTCTATTGACCCTGCTGGAACAAAGCCGAAGGCTAGATACACCGGCACGGCGGAAAGGCTTGAGTTGACCGTAAAGCCACCATCGCGGCTAGGAGCGCACAGCTCCTCCAGGGCTAGCTCCCACAAGCCTGATGTGAGCGCTCGACAAAGAGGTGAAAAAGGTGGGAGCCATCTCGGATGGCGATGAACCCGGCAAGTTGAGAATCCGAGTAAGCGAGGAGGTATCTGTAGCGCTCTGAGGCCAGGTACTCGCGCTCGGCCTGTACGGACACGGAGGCAAGATACCGCTCAGCACCCGCACCGGACGGATCGTCGGTGAGTTCGCTCTGGAAGCTCGCTATCAAGGCCGCAATTGCTTCTGCATCTGCCGGCGAACCTGCTCGGAATTCCATGTGAGGCCTAACAAGAGGGAGACAAGCCACAGCAGGGTGCGGTGACAAACACACTGAATGGAGCCCGCGGGACGCGGTGCGACATAGATGGGCAAGCCGAAGGCCGAATGAGCGGGAGTGAATGAGTCAGCTTGCATCGACAAAGGGCCGGTGGCTTCATCGGTTGGTTAGATGTCACTTGGTGTTGCCTTTGCAGGCTTGCGCCCTCCATTTCGTCTCGTTCACACCGACAACAAGAAGCCACAGAGCCAAGGACAACTCGGCGATGAGCGTGATCCATGGAAGATAAGGAATCGGCAAGGCGAGAAAAAGCCGGAAGCTATTGACCCAGTAAGTCAGGCCGGCCACAATCATCAGCAAGCCGAGAATTCGCGGAAAAAACTTCGATCGAAAGATGAGGAATCCAATCAACGCGCAGAACACGCCGAAGAACGTCAGGCTCACGCTGAAAGCATAGCCGAACATCCTTATCGGACCGCGCGCAAGGGCCTGCAGTTCTTCTGGATCAAAGGCCCTGACGTATTCCGGAAGGCTGAATGTGAGCAAAGGCTCGATGTAGTTAAAGAGATTGACCGCTTCCAGCGTGGCTGACGCGATGATGAAAATCAGAGCCAGCAAGGCGAGACGCGGGTTCACCACCTTGAGCAACTCGAAGAGGATAAGCCCCATGGGCAGATTGCAGATGACTACGATAACGGCGGCCGCGAAGCCCAATCGATAGAGCTGCTCCTGCGCCAGGAAGTTGGCTGCGGTCTGAGCCATGTTGTCAGCGACAATCACCTGATTGCGAACATGCAGGTAGGCAAACAGGGCGCACCCGGTGATGATCAGGTAAAGCGCGCCTGCGATGCGCGCGAGCAGACGTGGGTGTTCCGTCAGATTCATAGGAAACCTCGGGCTCTATAGATGGCCGCTGGTGTGGAAAACACGACCCCGCACAGGTTGCGCTCAAAGAACGGCTTCACTATCTAACGTTAAAGATGAGCCACGACGGCAGCCGGTGCGACTCGTGCGTCAGCACGAGGCGTGACGGATGGCGGCGTTGGCCCTGGCATCTGGTTAGGCTAATTCATTCATTTACTTGATCGAGATCCAGGCGAAGAATGTATTCTTCCATGTCTTCGCCTCTGCCATTGGCGAAATCTTTGTTTTTGCCGACGATTTTAAAACCGCATTTCTGCAGCACTCTTATCGACCCGATATTGTCCGTTGCTGCCCTGGCGAAAATCGGCGGATCTACAACAAGG
>QHZR01000054.1:25127-28465 GCA_003224755.1 Acidobacteriota bacterium | reverse complement strand
TCCAGAATATCACTCACGTAATGCTGACGGGAAGAACTAGCGCAGCGTTCCACTCCTCCCACGAAGGTGCCTTCGTCTCAAACATGCCTAAGCCTGTGGCAATGCCTTCCTCGTAGATGGCACAGACCTCGGCCAGTCGGCCGGTGTCATGAAGTAAATTCGCACGCTCATGTGCTTCATAATATCGAGGATGGCTGACGACACCTCCACCGTAACAATCGACCGCGAACCCGCGCTCGACAAGAGCGGCGACACCTCCGGGCCGCGCATCCGCTGTCCACTCTGCGGCTGGTCTCCCCGCAAAGACGACCACTGGTCTTGCTCATGCGGGCATGCATGGAACACATTCGACACAGGAGGCGTGTGCTCCGAATGTCTTCATCAGTGGACTACGACCCAGTGTCTCGCGTGCAGTCGCTGGTCGGCTCATTCGGATTGGTATGCCAATGGTTAACCATGGAAGTCGGTTGCCGTGTTCTAGCATGCTAGAATCCTGCCCGGAATTAAATCCACAATGGCAGCGGTTCCAGATGCCGCACGGAGGCAATGCATGAAAACAAGTACCCGCTCATTACTGACGCTCGCGATTCCCGGTTTCTAGCCATCCGCTCGCTCCAAACTCCCCAAGGTCGTTCCCGCACTGGTCTGTACATCATTGAAGGCGTCCGGCATCTTGCCCGCGCAGTCGAGCACAATTCTCCAATCGAATCTGTCTTCCTCGAACCGTCAGTACCGTCCAATCCTTTTTGGGCAGAAGCTCGCACGTCGGCTCCGAAAATGCGGCATGCCGGGCATTCGGCTCTCACATCAACTCTATCGAGACCTGACACTAGCCGCTGAACCACAAGGAATCGGCGCGGTACTTCGGCAGGAATGGGCTCCAATATCGAATCTGAGAGTGGAACCGAACTCCCTCCCGCTCGCGGTCGAGTCAATCGAGTCACCGGGGAAATCTCGGCACCATAATTCGGACTGCCGAAGCCGCTGGAGCGAGGGGAATTTTCGTTCTCAGTCCTGATTGCGACCCACATGACCCCGCGACAGTGCGGGCGACCATGGGTTCCCTGTTTTCGCAGGTGCTCGTGAAGTGCTCGCCCCGCGAATTTACGTCTTGGGCCAAGTTGAATGGAGTAGCGATTGTGGCCTCATCGCCAGCCGGATTGATGGATTACAAAGCCCTGCGATACCAATTTCCCGCTGTGCTAGCGATTGGAAGCGAGAAGCGCGGGCTCTCCGACCAACTGCTTGAGGCTGCCGATTTCGTGGTTCGAATCCCGATGCGCGGAGGTTGCGATTCTATCAACGCGGCGGTCGCGACAGGGATTCTGTTGTTCGAGATGGCTAGCCAGCGGCGAGTACCGCCGTTCGCATCCATACCCGGATGAGCATCGTCTGGGGCTGATAGTTGCCGAAGAGTTCAGTAGCGTAATTCTCGCGGACGCGCAGCGGTCTCGCGGCAAGCACACGGATGCCGCACCTTTGAACGTTGTAGAAATCTGAGGCGGTCGCCAGAAATTCTGCACATGCTGTGCAGACATCTGGAAGGCTGTCCTCTTCCATCGCGGATTCGATATGGCCTGCGATCGCTTGTAGGTTTCCGTTCTGCGGCAGGTCGGGCGTTTTGGTGCGGTTACTTTCGAGGAATCCTGCGCGGTTCTTTCGTGGTGGGGAGTCGGTTAGCATTTTCAGAATGGAGTATCTGAATTCCTGCGGAGGTTAGCTCTGTTATTCCGGTAGTCGGAGTACCGGAGCCTCAGTTCGGCAACAGACGCCATACTGTTGCCAGAGCCGGAACCATGGACTGCGGGCCAGCATCTCGTCGTGCCTTCGGTTGGCGGCAGAGATGTCACTTGCGCTGAGTGGCCTGATATCCGCAGCTTCCCACATTTCTTCTAGCTGCTCGATTTCGTCAATGACACGTTCAACATCCATTGCTGACCAGTATAGCTAACCGGGCTTGCAGCCCAGCAGCCGGATTTAGAGAAGCCGCCTGCATCGTCAAACTTATAGTTCGGAAGCACTAATTCTGCCCACCAGGCATTTGTCGTCATATTGACTAAGCTGCCTTTTATGTATCACAATGTAGTTGAAATGATAGGTGAGTTCGAATATCTAGTCCTCACGGCTGCCACACGATTGGGCGATAAAGCTTACGGCGCTTCGATTCGTAATGAAATTCAGAAATCTGTGGGACGTGCGTGTTCGATTGGAGCCCTTTACACAACTCTCGACCGTCTAGAGTCTAAGGGTTTTGTCAAAACGTGGATGGGACAGCCTACGTCTGAGCGTGGTGGGCGCTCCAAGCGCCTAGTGAGTGTCACAGCGAACGGCATGCAAGCTGCAAGCGACTTTTTCAATGTAGTAGTTCGCGTCAGCAAAGGTGTTTCGTGGGCAACGAACAGACCAACAAATCGATAACCGCTATCTGCTGGCGTTTTGTCCACTATCTCTCTGCGGCTTTACAGCAGGAAGAGCGCGAGGCGGTCCTCGGCGATTTCGCTGAGTCTGGGCAAAACGGTAGCGAGGCTCTCCGCGATTTGCTCGGTCTCTTAGCTCGCAGACAAGTGACGGTCTGGAAAGACGGGCGGCTATGGCTGACACTTGCAAGTGTCGTTCTCCCGCTCGGCTTATTGCTTTCTGTCATATCACAAACCATGGTTGGCGAAGCTCGCGTTTACACGTGGATGTATGCAAACAACTGGGATTGGGCACTGACCAAGAGTGCTGGGTTCTGGTATGTGTTAGGCGAAGTAGCAACCCAAGTAGCTATAAATTCCCTCATGCTTGCTTGCTGGTCTTGGAGCACAGGTTTTTTGCTCGGTTGTCTATCAACTCGACTGCTGCCCACAACCCGAGTTACGTTTCTTCTCCTGATTGGGATATTCCAAATCGCGAATGCACCGCAACGAGTGATTCATCTGTGGATGTATCTGTATGGTTTGCCCGGTCTCACATCGAGCATCGATACGAACGCTCCCGTAACAGGCATCGCCTTTTACCGTGTCATCTTTCCGTACATCGTTCTGTGCACGCTCGTTGCCCTGCCCGCTGTATGGGGAGCGCGACAAGGCAAGGTAGGTTCAAAGGTGAGTCCAAAACTGCGCCCCGTTCTTATCATCGCTGCGACCATCACCATCTTGACGATGCTGCCACAGATTCCCGGATTTGGATTGCTCTTGGGCTCTTCCGGTAGGCAGTGGTTGTGGGACAACAGGCACGCGATGCGAATGCTTTTGTTCCTGACCTGCTGGCCCATGCTGTACTTGGTCGCAACGGGTTTCAGGCGGTACAGGCAAAATGCTGCATCAGGGTAGTGCGATGAGAAACCTTTTTCAAAG
>QHZR01000054.1:0-25106 GCA_003224755.1 Acidobacteriota bacterium | reverse complement strand
CCGTGAGTACTGCGGCATTGCTCATGTTTTCACTGCACACTTACACTGCGGCTGCTCAGGGCGTCAATGCGGCTCTCCAGCCCGCTAAAGCGCGTAAAGCAGCGCCGGAGCTTAACCTGGAAGACAGTATCGGAAAGTTGGCAAGCCTCAAGGACTATCGCGGTAAGGTCGTCGTGCTCGACTTCTGGGCTACTTGGTGCCACGGATGCAAACAGGAAATTCCGTGGTTCTCAGAATTTGAGCGCAAGTACGGCGACAAAGGTCTCAGCGTAATCGGAGTTTCTTTGGACGAGGACGGCTGGAAGGTGGTAAAGCCATTCATAAAGGCCATGGCTATGCCGTACCGCATTGTCCTCGGTAACGATTCCACGGCAAAAGAGTATGGCATCGGGAACATGCCTGACACTTTCATCATAGACCGCGACGGGCAGATTGCAGCCACCTACGTGGGAATCGTTGAACATACAAAAATTGTTGGCGCATAACTGATGCAGCCACCCAGCAGCGGGAGCAAGCATCGTACCTCTATCATGCCCAGACGCAATAAAGCCAAACAAAAGCCCGATGCGCTGAAAGGCTGGCAGCAAATCGCCGCCTTCCTCGGGCAGCGAGTGTCCGTCGCGCAACGCTGGGCGGCCGAAGGCATGCCTGCCCGAAAGCAAGGACGATATGTTGCGTCGTCTCGCGAGGAGTTGAATGGCTGGCTAGGACGGGAGTCTGCCGGGGAGCTTGTCCAAATCGCCGGCAAGGAAACAGACCTCAGCGCGGAGCTAAAGCGCGGGCTTTCGTTTGTGAGGAAGCACAACCGGGAACACAAGAAGAAAGCGGCATAGGCTTTCGCCTTACCCTGCTTCAGCTATTTAGCTTCCAGTACCCACTCAGCGGAGCCCGCTGGACTTTTTGCTCATTCAGCAGCAGATTGAGCGCGGTGACCACAGCTTCAGGTCGCTTCCGCAATTGTTCCGCCAAATCGCTCTCGCTCACCACAACGTCTCCGGTCGGAAATCGCTGGTGAACTTCGCGGGCGTAAACCGAAATCTTGTCGGTCAGAACCCTAAGTTCCTTTTGCTTCTTTAGCTCGGCGCGTTTGCTGCGTGATTTTTCAGTTTCGAAAGCTCGCGCAGAAATCGCTGTAATTGCAAGAGCAGAGACAATCAAGGGTGTCCACCTACGAAGGAGGAGCGAGGACAGAACACCTGAGAGTAAATTCATGATGGGCAACTCAGCAAAAAAGAAATTGAATAGAAACAGGATACCTGCGCATTTGTTGTGCGCGAAGATTACATGCTGCTCTCTACAATTCATCTCAGGCATAATGACTGATTCACCGCAATGCTGCTGACCATCACCAACACGAAACCACCAGGTACGGATTTGGGCTATCTGCTGCACAAGAACCCAAGCCGGGTGCAGTCGTTCGAACTCTCGTTCGGCAAGGCTCGCGTTTTTCTACCCCGAAGCGACCGACGCCCGTTGCACTGCCGCGCTTCTGCTGGATATTGACCCGGTGGGACTCGTGCGCACACGGCGCGGCCCGGCAGGCGAGGGCGGGTTGCTGGAGCAGTACGTTAATGACCGCCCGTATGTTGCTTCATCCTTCATGAGCGTTGCCATAGCACGCGTGTTTGCGTCGGCTCTAGGCGGCAGCAGCAAAGGTCGGCCGCACCTTGTGGACGAACCGCTGCCGCTCACTGCCCGAATTATTGCGTTGCCGTGCCGGGGCGGTGAAGAATTTCTACGTCGCTTATTTGAGCCCCTCGAATACCGAGTCTCGGCTGAGCACCATCCGCTCGACGAAAAATTCCCGGAGTGGGGAGAAGGGCCGTACTACACGGTCGAGTTGGCGCAAGAAATCACGCTTCAGAATTTGCTAGCGCACCTGCACGTGCTCATCCCTGTGCTCGATGCCGACAAGCACTATTGGGTCGGAAGGACGAAATCGACAAACTGCTCCGGCGAGGCGAAGGCTGGTTGCAGTCGCATCCGGAGCGCGAGGCAATCGTAAACCGCTACCTTCGCGGTCAGCGCAAGCTCACGCGGGAGGCACTGGCGCGGCTCACGGAAGAGGATGCAACCGACCCTGATGAGGAACAGGAAAAGGAGGAACAACAGGAGTTAGCGATTGAGGCTCCCATTCGACTCAATGATGTCCGGCTACAGCAGGTCTTGTCGGAACTGAAAGCGAGCGGAGCAAAGCGTGTTCTCGACCTCGGCTGCGGCGAGGGGAAGCTGATTCGCGAACTGCTGAAGAATAGGCAATTTGAAGAGATTGTTGGGGTGGACGTGTCTTATCGCTCGCCTGGATACCATGCCGACGAAGCAGAAAGAGCGAGTGAAGCTGATTCAGGGTTCGCTCATGTATCGCGATAAGCGGCTTAATGGATTCGACGCTGCCGCCGTGGTCGAGGTCATTGAGCATTTGGACGAACCACTCGGAATGCGGAATACAACACAAAGTTCAAAATGCTTCCTGCCGGGAAGTTTCGTCATGGCGACCACCGCTTCGAGTGGAGCCGCGAGCAGTTCAGGTCGTGGGCGAATGGCATAGCTGAGCGTTTCGGTTACAACGTCGAAATCAAACCCGTAGCTGACGAAGACCCGCAGGTCGGGTCACCGACGCAGATGGGAGTCTCGACCCGTGGCAATCTCCTCGCGTACCTCACGACAGAAGTCGCACGGACAATCGGCCGATTCGTGCATCGGGTCACTGTGATCTGGGCTAGCCGTTTGATTGGAGCACCAGCCCAGCATCCTTCATTCCCTGTGCCAGCCCAGCCCCCACGCGAAGCGATGCTCGACGACCAGTGTGGTGCCGAACCACGGTGCGTCGGGCTGAACGTTGTAGACCATCCATTCTTTTGCCCTCGCTGTGAGCGGGTTAAACAGGAAGACGGTTCCCTCATTGGAGACGAGAACGTCAGGCGTGACTGGCTTTTCCTGTAACGAGTTCAATGGATTTTCCTTTGCGGTTCTGCCGCCGCATCTGCCTAGAGGCAACCACCGTGGAGATCGAAACCCTGCCCCTCGGTTGGCGAGTTCACCGCGTGGGTAAACTTCTCTTGATGCGGTCTGAATTCTACTGTGTCACCGTGCCCAGGCAATGCCACTTTCGTGACGTGGGGTAACCGATGCATCGGCGAGTGTTGCCTAGGATACGTGCATCCCACGAATCCGTAACTCAATGATTCTCATGGGTCGTCTAAGGTCTGCTCGTGTCACAAAAGTGCTTGAAAAGGCGGGAGAGATGAGCGTTTACGAATCGGCTGCTCTACCAACTGAGCTACGTCGGCTTGTTCTGATTTTAAATGGACGTAAGACACGCGTAAAGAAACCAGAGTCTCTATCAGATAAAGATCACGTTAGGTCTGCATTTCGTGGTATCTCCGATTTTCGATTGGAGGAAGTCCCGCGCCCTGAAATCAGGGGTGGAGCGCGGGACTGGAGTAGAACAACGGCGCGAAGTATATCACTTCGCCGCCCTGGAACTACGCGGCGGCGCCGAGGTATTTTTCGTAGTCCTCTTCCGACTGTGCGGGCAAAAGCACCCATAGTGTGTATACGCCCAGCGCGGTCCCCAAAGGAACGTTGATCAGATCGAGGAAAGCAAGAATCAGCGCGAGCACTCGCGCCCAGGGCTCCCGCTGCAGGAGTCCCCAACCTGCCGCAAATCCAGCAGCGGCCTTGGCCAAAATAAAGAAGCCTACAAAAGTGAGTAGAGGATGCAGGAACGCAGTCGGCGCCTCCGGAGCGCCCATGTCGTGCAGATGAAGAAATAAGGTGTTAGCAAGAATCACAAGAATGACGCCACCAAGCACATGCAAGGCGGAAAGAGCGAACCAAAGAATCGCCAGCAGCCGCACATGTTCCTGGACTCGGCTCCGGCGCGGGTAGCCGGGTATCACGCCAATCACCTCCCTGCCACAGCGACTGCAAAAGCTCTGATTCGCTTGCAACTTTTCGCCGCACTGATCACAGAACATGGTTTCCCTCCCGTTCGCATGAATCAGATTACGTCTTCTTCAGGCAATTAGTTCGGTTGCAAACGAAAAGGCCACCCGGCAACAGGGCGGCCTCTTCTTTTCAAGGGAGAATAGTTCCAACGGAGGTTTATGCCGTCAAAACTTTCTGGCGAAATCTTATGAGCCGGGGACGGGGGTGTCAAGAAACTTTTTAGGAAATAAGTGTATTGTTTTCAGTGGATTGTACATAGCTTAACTGAACTTCGGGTTTGCCTCAAATTGAGACAAACGTGCCTGATGTAGACTCAACCGGCTTTAATTGAGGAGTTTACGCCCGATTCATGGCCCTGCGGGGACGGATCGGAGAGATTCAGGGCGATGATCTCGACCTGTTCCGGGCGATCGAACACTTTGCCGGGCAAAAGCCGTTTCACAGTCAGACGGAAGCCCACGAAGGCGGCACTGCTGGCGAGCAAGAGCCCCATTATGACCGCAGCAAGCAGAATGGCGCCAAGCACCACACGTCCCACATTGTCGCGCGGATTGTGATACGTATTCTGATTCCAGGTCACATCCGTGTCATAGTTCACCGCCGAAACCAGAGATTTGGCAGCGTCTGCACCAAGGCTCCCGTCGGCCAATACGATGATTCGACCCGTGCGCCGCTTGGCGAGAGGCTCCTCCTGGAGTTGGTGAACCTGTTGCGCCGATTCAATCCTCGCAAGCTCGCTGGCAGCGATCTGTGCCGTCGGATAGCCGATCAGCATGAGCTTGCCGGCATTGTTCGAAACGCTGTAGTCTGCGAGCACAACTTCCGCCCCTTTGCTGAAGTCCACATATTGCGCTGTAAGTGGCGCATCAATTTTTTCAAGAGCCAATGGGCCGATGATATATTTCGCGGTGTTCGCTATATACGATCCCTTCGGGAGATATCCCGGAAGATCAGGCAACTTCGCCTCAGTACCTGGAGTCTTTGGCAGGCTGTCCGCGAGTTCTCTTAACTCCGCTGCAGACATTCCTGACAGCTTTTGGAACACCGCGTCCACCAGGACTTTGCCGCGAAAAAACAAGACCCGCTGGCTGAGGGACGATCCCTGATCCCCAATTTCTTCGCTATGCATTTCGGCGGTTCGATAGAACGTATATGCGCCGAATGCGCCGCTGGCATCCTCAAAACGTGCCGCTTTCAGCGTGAGTTGTCGCCCGTCATCACGAGTGTAGGTTGCGGTCGTGATGTCGGTGAAACCATACTCTTTGAGCACGGCCGCATTCGCGGGATCTGCTACTGCCGGATCCTTGCTGGCTTGCGAGTGTGAAACATGCCATCCGCCGAACGCAGGGGGCAGAATTGCTGAATAGGAGACAGTCGGTTTCTCGTGTTGCGCGGACAGCGACACCGCTAAGAAGAGTAAAGCGAAAGGAGCAATAAGACTGAGAATTCTCATGCAGTGGACACGAAGGCCTCTCAATTAGAGTACAGAGCGGAAGGGAAAGTTTCCAGGCACAGCGTTGAAGTTCGTAATTCCAAGATCAGTTCACGGTAGGATGTGCGGACCGATGTCGTAATAAAGAGGTACGCCGATGGACATGCCGCATACCAAGGCCATCCACGACGCGACCCGGATTCCCTTCTCCATCGCGCGGCCCATTATGATAAGCCCAATGCTGATCAGTCCAAGTTCGATGAATAGCGTCGTTCTGACGGACACACCTGTGAGCATCTGGAAGTCAAATTCGTCCATCCCCCAATGTTGCATAGGAGCTATGCCGTGCCTGGCAAGCCGAAAATTCACCCAAACGAACAGTAACGGTGCAATGAAATGCCAAGTAGCGACAACTCCGATTACGGTAGCGATCCAAAAGCGCCGAACCCATCGGGCCGCGATGAACAGTGTCGCCATCGAGGCAACGGGCCAGCGATTTCCATTACCGCGACCTTCCAAAATGGCGAAACAGCGGCCGCTTGGGCCTTGGCTCCGGATTGAATCAATCCCCAAAAGAGATTCTGATCCGCATAACTGACTGACTCATAGTGCAGCCGAACATTGTGAAAGCCGAGAATGATCGCCATCAGAAGATGCCCGAACTCGTGAATCATCAAGACTACCGGCACGGCTAGAACGGCCGCCCCCAGGCGAGCGATGAAGGCTCTCAGTTGTCGCACGGATTTCTTGGCCCGTTCCTGGGCTTGCGCGAACTGAAGCATCTACCGTGTCATCCATTTAGTCGGCTGATGCCTTCTCGATTCGGCTTTCCACTTTCACACCGCCAAGGCCATTCACATATCGCGAGATGCCGCGATAAAGGGATTCGGCGATGCGCTGTCGATACTCAGGGCCCTTGAGTTTTTTTTCATCACCGGGATTACTGATGAAAGAAATCTCCGCCAGAATCGAAGGCATGTTTGCCCCTATGAGTACCACGAACGGCGCCTTCTTAACACCCCGATCGCGGATTCCGGCGTTCTTCGCGGCCAGTCCGCTGTGCAGAGACTGCTGCACATCTGAAGCAAACTCCCTCGACTCTTCGATCTTCTCTTTCAGCGCGATCTTCTTGACCAGGTCTTGAAGCTCGTGGATGTCTTTGTCTGATGCGGCGTTTTCGCGTGCTGCTACATCCAAAGCCTCCGGCGAAGATGTGAAATTCAGATAATAAGTCTCGACTCCGCGCGCATCGGGATCATGGCTCGAATTCGCATGGACAGAAACAAACAAATCGGCCTGCTCCTGATTAGCAATGGACGTCCGCGTTTCGAGAGGAATGAAGGTGTCGTCGCGGCGAGTGAATACGACCTCAGCTCCTAGGCGAGCTTCTAGAAGTTTGCCGAGACGCTTGCTTACGTCGAGCACCAGGTCTTTCTCCAGCAAACCGTTAGGTCCGATTGTGCCGGTGTCGTGCCCGCCGTGTCCGGGATCAATCACAATCTTGCCGATCTTCAATCCCAACGCCCGGATCAAGGACCGGTCACCGCTCGAGGTGGGTTGCGCTTCTCGTGTCGAACTGATTGAAGCCGTTTGATGCCTCGTTGCCTTCGTCTGTACGACCGCTTTTGCAGTTCTCGGACTTGCCTTCGTCGGAGGCGGGTCGGAATCGTCAGTTGCGGGATCATCTTCGTCTGCTTCGACGACTACTTTTTTCGGAAGCCCCCCACTGGCCGCAGTAACTGTTTTCTCCGCCGCGGGAGTCATCTTAATGGCGTTCGAGTCGGCCGCAACAGCTTCCATTTTCGCGGAGTTTGTCGGCATCGTCTGTTTCCGGCTTGCGTCGATGGCGCGTACGTCATCGCTGTGAACGTCAATGATCAGACGAGGTGGATTCAATAACAGTGACGCATTGTATGTGGCATCGGCTGAGGTCTCGATTACGATTCGCGGCTTTCCCGGCTGGAATTGTGCCACGCGAATTTTTTTCACCAGCCCATCGTCAACGTCGAAACTTTTTCCCTTCAAGGCTGAGGGCAGAGACGCGTTTTTCAGGTCAAAGAATATCCGGTCCGGATTATCGATTCGTTGCGATTCAAACTCCACATCCTGTTCCAAATCGACTACCACCCGCGTGTAGTCAGGAGTCGACCAATGTTCCACTGCGGTCACCTGAACCAGATCACCGTCCTTGGCATCGGCTGAGGCTTCTGCCTTAGCCTTCTTTCCTGGTTCCTTAGATTTCGCGGTGGCTGATTCTTTCGTGGCTATCCGTTCCGGACCGGGAATCTCAAGCAAACTCAGCTCTTCACGAGCTTTTTGCCCGATCTGGCTGTTCGGATACTGACGAACTAATTCCTCCAGCGCAGCCTGCCCGTCCGGTACGTCGCCCAAGTCGTTCTTGTAGATCACGCCGATTGCAAGGAGCGCCTCAATGCGATGTTTGCTTGTGGGATATTCCCTTCGCAGGAACTTGTATTCGCGCACGGCCGAGAACAGCGCGTTGTCGTCTTTGAAACGGCGACCCATTTGCGCCGTCAGTTCAGCAACTTCGAAGGCACTGCCGTCAGCTTTGGTTGAAATGGGGGCTTCGAGAACGATGCGGCGATACGCGGCGATTGCACTTTCGTATTGCTCACGAGTGCGGGCCTGCTCGGGCTGACCCAAGAGAGCTTCGCGTTGCGACTCCGCCCGGTCGTACTGGATTTCAGCCCACGACTGTGAACGGTGGATTCTTGCCTGCGCAGGAGCGCTCGCCATCAGAACACAAAGCACGGCAGCGATCACCGAACTAAGCTGGCGTTCGCACAGAATTCCACTCGCGCGCGAGGCGCTCTGTCTGGAATCAACGCTATTCAATTCGCGACCCGTGTTCTTGTCCCTGGAAGACTGTTTGCTGCTTGAACCTGGTTAATGACCGACGATTTAGATGCCGCTAATCCGTGTTGCTGATGTAAAGCACGCCCCGGGCATCCCGTTGCACTTTGACAGGCTCGCGCGAGGCTCCGAAAATATAACTGCTGCCAAGACTTCCGCCATATAGCTCCGTAATTCGCTTCACGTAGTTCCGTGTCTCCGCGTACCTTGGAATTCCTGAGCTACGCGCTACCGCCCCGGATCCTGCGTTGTATGCGGCTAGACTCAATCGCACATCCCCGCCATAGCTTTCAAGCAACTGTTTCAGGTGCCGCACCCCGGCATCAACGTTCTGCTCGGGATTGAATGGGTTCGTTAAGTTGAGCTGGCGTGCCGTCTGCGGCATCAGCTGCATCAGTCCCATTGCCCCTTTGCGTGATACGGCGTTTGGATTGAAATTGGACTCGACCTTCACCAGGGCCCGCACCAAATTCGCATCCACATTGTGGCGAGCAGCGGCCTTGTCAATAGCGGCATTGACCTCCAATTGGCTGAACCCAGCAGAGGACAAAGAGTTTTGGGTGAATTGCGATTTGCCTAAGTATTGATCCACCTCAGCCGCAGCAGACTGCGCCGCTTTGACATTCGCATGTGGGACGGTTTTCCAACGGCGTTCAGTGGTACTCCAAAATGCAAGGTGGTTCTGCTGCGTTCGGAAGGTTTGGCGGGGTGCGGACGGCGCCACCATGTCGTTTACGTACACCTTGTGCCCGGTGTCATCCGTGGCAGGCGTAATTGAGGCGCGCGACGCCGCTTGCGCGTAGGAGGTGAGAGAAAGGGTCGCGACAGCTGTGGCCATCAGGGCGATTTGCAGGCGTTTATGCATACCGGGCAAAGCTTCGCAGAGCCAAACACACCTCTGCCCTACCTTCCCGGAACCTGACGGAGAATTCCTACCAGAGTGCACCAAGTATAGGCTCGATGACGAAGCGGAACAACCACCCAAAGGGGAATTGAACCACGGTGGTAATTTCACCTAAACTTAATAGACTCATATAGTTGCAAATTTACTATGGTCATCCGCCGACGCCCGACTATCCATAAAAACCATCAACAGCGAAGGTAAGCGAAGATATAACCGGCATCGCCCGCAACAGCTTCCGCGTCCGCAGCTCGTACTCTCCGCGCATGGATTGTGACTTCTTACTGATGAGCCGCACACAATTGCGCATCCACAAACCAGATGAGCCAAATTCATGATTCGTTAGAAGCTGACAGCCATCCATCTTCCCTTGCTCTTTGTTTTCATCGCGTAGAGAAATTTTCTTATCACCTCGATAGATTTCTCTTTTCAAAATTTCTCTAATCGCAGCAAAAAAAACAATCAATTGGACACTCCTCGGAGAACGCAATAACTTTCAACCACTAGTCACGACACACGTGGCGCCGGGGCGAAGGTCAAATCATCAAGAGCACGCCTACGCTGAAGCGCAAGATCAGTTCGCTCAGTGGTCAAGCTTTCGAAAAAAGGAGATTAACTTTGCGTAATCGATTTCTACGTTTCCTCCCCTTCTTGGTTCTAGCGCTTGTGGCGCTTCCGTCTCTTGCGCAGGATGCTCCCTCAAGCCCCCAAGCTGCGCCGAGTTCCGCGCCGGCTGCAAGCCCCGCTCCCGACACCAAGCCGGCCGACCCGCAACCTCTGCCCATGCCCTCAATGTCAGGGCCGCTGCAAACTGCTCCACCTCGTGAGATGGAAGGTGGAAAGCTAGCGGTTACAGGCATCTTGAGCGGCATTGGCTGGACCGAAGGCAACCACGTTACAGGTGACGACTCATCGCATTGGGACATAAGCAATGCTCAAGTGTTTGTGCAGAAGACGACCGGCTGGTGGCAATTCTATTTACAGGGCGGCGCCTATAACCTGCCTGCAATCGGGGTGCCTTACCTTTCAACGGCAGACACCGTCAAAAACATTTACGGGCCGTTTCCGCAAGGGTACGTCAAATTTGTCAAAGGGAATTTCAACGTAGAAGTGGGTGCGTTGCCGACGTTGATCGGGGCCGAATACACGTTCAGCTTCGAAAACATGAATATAGAGCGTGGCTTGCTCTGGAATCAGGAGAACGCAGTCAATCGCGGCGTCCAACTCAATTGGACCCACAAGAAACTCACCACGGCATTCAGCTGGAATGACGGTTTCTATTCCAACCGCTACACATGGCTCTCGGGATCGGCGAGTTGGGCATTCAATGCCGCAAATTCCGTGTCGTTTATAGGCATGGGAAATGCTGGGACATACGCAAAAAACACGCTCGCGACACCTCTGACCCTGAACAATTCACAGATCTATAACCTGATCTACAGCTACACCAAAGGCGCCTGGGTCATCCAGCCATATTTCCAGTACACGGATGTGGCCACGAACCCGAGCATTGGAATCTTCCAAGGCGCGAGCACAAGGGGCGGTGCCGTTCTGGCCACCTACAATTTCAAACGCGGGTTTTCGCTGGCGGTTCGGCCTGAATACATCAAGTCGAGCGGCAACCTGGCAAGTGGATCGGTCAACTTACTCTATGGTCCAGGCAGCGGAGCTTTCGGATTCACTGTGACCCCGACGTATCGCAAGGACGCGTTCTTCCTGCGGGGCGACCTTGCAATTGTCCACGCAACGGACTCGACACCCGGATTCACTTTCGGCACATCAGGTACGAGCGTGAACCAGCCTCGCGGCGTTCTTGAAGCCGGCTTCATGTTTTAAATCTTCTGCTCCGGCAAGGCGCGAACCCGTGCCTCGCCGGATTTTCAGTTTTCGTGGTACAGCCAGCACGTGCGGCTGAACAATATGCGGGTTGGCTTGGAACGCGCAACCTCCTGCCATGACCACAATGGTTTTTCAGACCAGCCCGCGCCAAGTCAGTTCTTACCTCTTAGTTTGAGTCTTCAAGAACAGGTCATGCCTCGAACCGAAGGCCAGCTGTCGGCACACTCCCAATCGCGGAACAATTGAGAAAGCTAACGGCCAATAGCTAAAAGCTTCTTTTGCTACAATCCGCGCATGCCCGATCCCAAGTCGCGCGCCAAGAAAATCAAACTTCTTCTCTTCGACGTGGATGGCGTACTAACCGATGGCAAGCTTTTCTTTTTCCCCGCGCCAGCCGGGGTGGAGCTAACCACTCGCAATCATGCCGCTCAGCACGAAGGCCGTGGAGGGTTCGGCCTGTCGAGCTCCAGCATCATCGAGGCAAAAGGGTTTCACGCCCACGATGGCACAGCAATTTCCCTGGCGCGGTTAGCAGGAATGAAGACTGGGCTAATTACTAAGCGGATTTCCGAAACGGTTGCATTGCGGGCACGCGATCTCAAGCTCGAATACGTGTATCAGGGAATTCAGGACAAGCTGGGTTCATTCAAGGAGATCCTGAAAAAAGAGGAGATCACCGCGGCGGAGGCCTGTTTCGTCGGAGACGACGTTATTGACCTTCCGGTCATGTGGAATTGCGGCTTGGCTATTGCTGTCGCAAACGCGCGTGACGAAGTGAAACGTGACTCTCATTACGTCACTAAACATAGCGGCGGTGACGGGGCCTTGCGTGACGCGATTGAATTCATCCTTAAAGCACAGGGCAAGTGGAAGAAGGTCGTTGATGAATACATTGGAGAGCGAAGCCCGGCAACAACGAGGGATCAGTAAAGCAAGTTGCTAGTAGCTAGTTGTTAGTGCCGAGGTCAATTCATTCGAAATGAAACACGGTTGCTAGCCACTAACCACAAGTTACTAACCGCTAGCCACTGATCACTTTCTCCGATTTCCTGCTACCATCCTTTTTCCATGCACCGCATTGGGGAAAATGTTGTCCGGATAGAGGCCCGAGCTCTGCAGGATCTCGCTGACCGCCTTGGCGGGCACATGGCGCAGGCTTTCAATCATGGCATCGAACTGCTTCATGCCTGTACGGGGCGAGTAGTTGTAACCGGCATGGGCAAGAGTGGACTGATCGCTCGCAAAATTGCCGCAACTCTTAACTCCACTGGAACGCCAGCAGTTTTCATGCATCCGGTAGAAGCGCTGCATGGGGACCTTGGCATGCTTGCAAAGGGCGACGTCGTGATCGCGCTCTCGGCGAGCGGCGAAACCGAGGAAATTCTGCAACTGCTGGCGACAATCAAGCGACTGCAACTTCCGCTGATTGCGATCACCTGCGATGAAGGTGCGGGGGTGGGGCGGGCACCCTCACCCGCGAAGCAATCCACACTCGCCTCCGCGGCTGACGTTTCGCTCAGCTGCACTGTCGCCGAAGAAGCCTGCACACTAGGCCTGGCGCCGACAGCTTCCACTACGGCAATGCTGGCTCTAGGCGATGCCCTTGCTGTTGCGCTTGCCGAAAAGAAAGGTTTCAAGGAAGAAGATTTCGCCAATCTGCATCCCGGTGGCAAGCTGGGCAAGCGCCTGGCTAAAGTCGAGACTCTGATGCACTCGGGCGACGCCATTCCCAGAGTGACCGCAGAGACCAGAATGCCTGACGTGATCTATGAAATGTCGCGCAAGAAACTCGGCGTGACGGCGGTGGTAGATGGCGATCGACTGTTGGGCATCGTCAGCGACGGCGACCTTCGCCGGCTTTTGGAAAAGCGCGGCAAGGATGCTCTAGATCTCACCGCTGGTGAGTGCATGACTCGTGATCCAAAGACGATTTCACGCCAGGAATTCGCCGCCACGGCCCTTGCGATCATGGAGGAACGCAAAATTACCTCGCTCGCGGTTGTGGATGCAAACCGCAACCTGGAAGGAATTGTTCACCTGCACGACTTATGGGGTACTGAAATGGTGTAGTGGCGGTTTCCTCGGAGGATAGAAATTTCCCGAATCCGAAACATCTTTTCGCGACCCGCTCCCATTGGGTTCTGGTCCGCCGTACCCAGGAGCTCCCGCCTCATTGGCGCCGCGGTAGTGTTTTTTCTGTTCGCCACAATGGGTTTCGTCACCCAACAAATGGACGTAGTCGAGCACACCACTCGACAAGTGTTGCTGGCAGTCGCCGTATCTGGAACATTTGCCGTTGGCTACGCCGCCTCGGGGATTACGCGGAAATACTGGGGCTTTGCGGTTCTCCGCGTACTCCACTTCTTCGTCGCGTATTGGCGTCACAGACTTATGGGCGCACCTCGCAGCCTCGTCGGGCAACCTGGCGCGCTTCAGCATCAGCTAATTTGGCTGGGTGTTGGCGGAATCTTCTCCATTCTCGTGGGCTATCTCCTCCTCATTGTTTTCGTTCGGCGTCTCGGTGAAAGCTACTTCCGCGTTCAGACTGAGGTCAAGCTCGCCGGCGAAATCCATGCCTCACTGGTTCCTGCGATTGAGAAACGGATAGGCCAGTTTGAATTCTATGGACTCTCGCAACCTAGCAGCGAGGTGGGAGGAGATCTCGTTGACGTTACGGAAATTCAAGGCAAATGGACCGGATACATTGCCGACGTTTCTGGCCATGGATTGTCCTCCGGCGTATTGATGGCGATGTTCAAAACTGCAATGCGCACGCGCCTGCAGGAAGGGGATTCTCCGGCACAGGCGCTAAATGGCGTTCAACAGGCGCTTTTTCCTCTGAAGCCGCCACAGATGTATGTAACCGTGGCGGTCCTGCAAGGCGACGGCGCCAAAAGGATTCAGTTTACTTCCGCCGCACATCCGCCTCTACTGCACTATCGCTGTGCATCGCATCGAGTTGATGAGTACCCGCCGGCTGATCCTCCATTAGGACTCCTCGATGGACAGCAATTCTCCGAATCAACGATTGAGAGCTCGTCGGGAGACGTTTTCCTCATCTTGACCGACGGTTTGAGCGAAGTCTTCGACCGGCACGGCAAGGAGCTCGGCATCGAACCGATCAAATCTGTTTTTGATCAAAATGCTGAACGACCGCTATCAGATCTATTCAAGACTCTGCGCGGGGTTGCCACGGCGTTCGGCGCACAAAACGATGATCAGACAATTTTATTGGTGCGCCACCTCTCTTAAGCAGAGTGGAGGAACGGAATGAAATGGGAAGTGTGGCTGCTATTCGTCGTGACTGAAGCCGTGCTCAGCATGACGCCTGGCCCAGCGGTGTTGTACGTATTGTCGCAGGCGATCCGGCGCGGGCCGGCGAAATCGGTGTGGGGAAGCTGGGGAATCCTGAGCGCGAATGCGATGTATTTCGTTCTCTCCGCAACCAGCCTGGGCGCGGTCATCGTGACGTCCTACAAATTGTTCTTCCTGATGAAATGGCTTGGAGCGGCGTACCTGGTATATCTCGGGATCGCTAGCTTTTTAGGCAAGTCTTCAGTGATGCCGCTGCCTGAGGCCGGATCAAACTTCCGCAGTAGCTCGCGTATTCTCCGCGATGGATTTTTTCTGCAGGCGGCGAATCCTAAAGCGCTTCTGTTCTTCACTGCTATTCTCCCGCAATTCATTGACGCGCGGCACAACGTCGCCTTCCAGATTTTCGTTCTGGGGATCAGCTCGATCGTGGTTGAGTTCGCGATTCTTTTTACTTACGGACAGCTAGCTGGACGCCTCGTAGTCACCGCTCGAAGTCCGCGATTTGAGAAGCTCACGAATCGCATCGCAGGATCGTTATTGATAGGAGCGGGTGTCGGGCTTGCGAGGCTGCGCCGAACTTAATTACGATTTGCAGGGGAGTCCTCGCCCTTGCTGTCCATATGCAAACGCTAGCATGGGCGAGGACCCGCGCCCCCATCGCCATCACAGCTGCATTACAATCTGCTGCATGTACCACTACGATCCCGCGACCGCCCTCGATGAACTCAGCGAAGAAGCAATCCTTCCCAATCCTGTGCGCGTCCGCGACATGATTTTGCGGCAGCGCCTCACACCCGATCGCTCGCTGGAGTTGAATCGGTTGTTTCTCGAATATCAGAAATTTTTCGGAGAAGCACAGAAACTGGGAAAGGAAATCCTGAAGCAGCTGACCGCATAGCTCAGAATCAGATCCGCAGAGGTGGCTTCGCTCCGAGTCCCGGTCACTGTACAATACCCAATTCGCTATGCACCGCTGGTCACAGCTTTTCATTCCCACTCTGCGCGAAGCTCCAGCTGACGCCGAAGTCGCCAGCCACAAGTTTCTGGTGCGGGCGGGTTACATCCGCCAACTTGCGGCCGGAATATACTCGTACCTTTTCTTAGGGCAGCGATCGTTCAACAAGATCACCGCTATCGTTCGCCGGGAGATGGACAAGATTGGGCAGGAGTTTTACCTGCCTGCTCTGCATCCCCGCGAACTGTGGGAGACCAGTGGACGCTGGTCGGTCATGGGTGACAATCTCTTCCGTTTGAAAGATCGAAAGGGCGCGGAACTTTGCCTCGCCATGACCCATGAAGAGAACATGACCGAGATCGCCCGCAAAGAGCTGCGCAGCTACAAGCAGCTCCCGCAAATCTGGTATCAGATTCAGTCGAAGTTTCGAGACGAGCCGCGGCCCAAGTCCGGCCTATTGCGAGTGCGCCAGTTCATGATGAAAGATTCTTATTCTTTCGACATTGATGCTGCCGGACTGGACGTTTCGTACCAAAAACATCGCGATGCATATCGTCGAATTTTCGACCGCTGCGGCCTGAAGTATTTGATTATTGAGGCCCACTCAGGCGCGATGGGCGGGTCACAATCCGAAGAGTTCATGGTTTATACGCCTGCTGGCGAAGACCAGGTCGTCAGCTGCGGGAATTGCAAGTACTCTGCGAACCTGGACAAGGCCACATCCAAGCTCGACGCCGTTCAAGACCTCCCACCCGAAGGCGATGGCACGCCGCTGGAAGTCCACACGCCAGGACAGAAGACGATCGAAGACGTTGCGCGTTATCTCGGCGTCTCGCCGAAAAACAAGATAAAAACGCTGGCAATGATGATTGACACTCAGGACGGGAAGACCGGAAAGTCCAAGTCCCGTGCGGTGGTAGTTCTCATACGCGGCGATCATCAATTGAACGAAGCGAAGCTCTCTACCGCAATCGCTGGAAAAGAAACTCGTCCGATGCAAGAGGAAGAAATCCGGCAGCTATTCCAGTCCCCTGCCGGATTCCTGGGACCACTGGGAATCACATGGGCCAAGGATCTGAAGAGCGAGGGGCCAATCTTGTTGGTTGACAAAGCACTCGAAGGCCGCACGAATCTCATAGCGGGCGCCAACAAAGAGGATTACCACGTCAAGAACATCACTCCGGAGAAAGATTTTCAGCCCACTGCTTATGCCGATCTCCGCGCTATCGCTAGCGGCGAGCCATGCCCCAACTGCGGCTCCTCGCTGCGCATGGATACGGCGGTGGAAATCGGCCACATTTTTAAGCTTGGATACAAGTACTCGGAATCCATGGGCGCCCGCGTGCTGGACAAGAACGGCAAGGAAGTTACCCCGATCATGGGTAGCTATGGTATCGGCATCGAACGAATTCTCACTGCTGCAATTGAGCAGAGCAATGACGAAAACGGCTTCTGGCTGCCGGCAGAAATCGCACCATTTGAAATCATCGTTACGCCCACAAACGTTGGTGACACAAAACTCAAGACCACCGCCGAAGACGTTGCCGCTCGACTGGAGTCCGAGGGGTACGAGGTCCTCCTGGATGACCGCGACGAAAGGCCGGGCGTCAAATTCAAAGACGCTGATCTGGTCGGTATCCCCTTTCGAATCAATATCGGAAAGAAAGTTACCGACGGCACCGTCGAGGTGGTTCAACGCTCGACACGGCAATCCCAGGATGTTAGCATCGCCGCTGTAACCGAGTATTTTCAACAAATTATGGACACTGCTCGATAGCGAGAGCAACCGCGGAGTGTGGGCTTTATGGGCACTTTCAAGATGTTCTTAGGGATTTTTGTGATAGTCGCCGGAGTGTACGTTTCGGCGAAAGTGATTCCGCCTTACTTCGAGAATTATCAATTTCAGGACGCCGTCAAGGACGAAGCGACGCGCGACAGCTACGCCGCGAAGAGTGAAGCCGACATACAGGCCAGCGTGTTCAAGAAAGCCCAGGAATACGACATCCCGATCACGCTGGATGGAATTCACGTGGAGCACCAGGGAAATCAATTTAGCGGGACTATTATCATTCGCGCCCCTTATGTGGTCCATGTCGACCTGCCCGGCTACCCACTCGACCTGCACTTCGATGCTTCTACGTTGAACAAGGGAGTCTTCTAACCACGCCCCGCCAGCCCGGACCGCATCCAAGACCTTGCTCACTAACCATGCATCAACAATCGTCGCGGGATTCGGTTAGAATAAAGGAACTCTTTACTCCTCGTATGTTGGGTAGTTGGTCTGAAAACGAATTCTCGCGCCGCCTCATCTCACAATTAGCAGCTATGAATTCGTCGGGAGGCGAGGGGTAACTCCGGCACCTCAAACGTGGCCATCAAACTGAGAATTCCGCGCCAGAAGGGCAATGCCAGCGCCCGCCACGACCCTATACTCCGGTTCGCTGCGGTAACATTCATCGTCTCAGCCGCAGTATTTGTCGCGGTTTTCTCGTTCTTCTACGTCAAATACGACCGCAAAATCGAAGAGCGTTTTAAGGGACCCGTGTTCGCCAACGCTGCGCGTATTTATGCAGCCCCTCGGTCAATCGCTGTGGGTGAAAAAGCAGACGCAAAAGAAATAGCTGCGGAACTGCGTCACACCGGATATGCCGACAAAGAAGGCCAGTCTTCAATGGGGAGCTACCGCGTAACCGGCGGAAGCATTCAAATTGAGCCCGGGCCCGGTTCCTACCACAGCCCAGAACCGGCGACGATCCGGATTCATGACGGGCAAGTCGAAAGCATCGCAGGCAATTCCGGGAGCCAGCTACAGGCTTACGAGCTCGAACCCGAGATGATCACATCGCTCTCTGAGGGCGACCAGCGCTCGAAGCGGCAGGTGGTCAAATACAACGATATCCCCAAGGTCCTGATTGATGCGGTGCTGGCCATCGAAGACCGTAAATTTTTCGAGCACAACGGCATCAATTTTGGTCGCTTTGCCGAAGCGGTGTGGATTGATGTGGTACGGCAGAAGCATCCGCAGGGCGGTTCAACACTGACCATGCAGCTTTCTCGCGGCTTCTTTCTGACGCCGGAGCGGACAATCAAGCGAAAGCTTACGGAGATGTTGATCGCCACTGAACTGGAACAAAAGTTCTCAAAGCAGCAGATTTTTGAAATTTATGCCAACTGGGTGGATCTGGGCCAGCGGGGATCATACACAATCAGCGGGTTTGCTGAGGCCTCGCGCGCTTATTTCAACAAGGACATGAAAGACCTCAGCCTGCCCGAAGCTGCATTGCTCGCTGGGATCATTCAGGGTCCCAGCCGATTGTCGCCCTATCGTCATCCGGAACGCGCAACGGAGCGACGCAATCTCGTCCTCGACAGCATGGTTGAAACTCGCGCCATCACAAGAGAGCAGGCGGAGAAGGCCAAGGCGACTCCCCTGAAATTGGCGCCTCCGAACGTCGAGGCTAGCGACGCGCCGTACTTTATAGATCTCGTTCGTGACGCGTTAAGCAGCAAGGTGCCTGAACGTGAGATGAACGAGCAGGCGTATCGCATCTATACAACGCTCGATCCTGATCTTCAGCGTGCAGCAGCGCAAGCCGTGGAGAGCGGAATCAAGCTAGTGGACGAACAGGTCAACAAGCGCCGGATCAAGCGCGTGAAAATTGGAAAGGGCAAATACGAAACACACGTCGAACCCGGCCCGCAGGCGCAAGTCGCGCTCATTGCCATGGATCCCCATACCGGGGAAGTGCTAGCTCTCGTCGGTGGACGCAATTACGCGTATAGCCAGCTAAATCACGCTGTCGCGAAGCGCCCGACGGGATCAATTTTCAAACCATTCGTCTATGCCGCGGCTGTGAACACCGCGATTGATGGCAGCACGGCTGTGCTAACGCCCGCTTCCATTGTGCCCGACGAGCCAAGCACGTTTGCTTACGGCGATCAGATCTATGAGCCTCGCAACTACAAAGAGGAGTATCACGGTGACGTAACCGCCCGCTATGCATTGGCGATGTCGCTGAACAATGCCACCGTGAAGCTCGCCGAGGAAGTTGGCTATGACAAGGTCGCTGATTTGGCTAAATCTGCTGGGATTACGTCGGTCAAGGCTACACCGGCCATGGCTTTAGGGGCCTACGACGCTACTCCACTCGACATGACTGCGGCTTACACGGCATTTGCCAACAATGGCGTGCGACTCTCTCCGCTCATGGTGAAATCCGTCCGAAATGCAGCGGGCGATCCGGTGATGAATTTCAATACTGATTCACGCCAGGTGCTCGATCCTCGCGTCGCTTATGTCATGACCGACATGATGCAAGGCGTAATCAACTACGGGTTGGGATTCTCTGCTGTGCGGGGTCGCGGGTTTCAGCAGCCCGCCGCCGGAAAAACTGGCAGCTCTCACGATGGCTGGTTCGCCGGCTACACCTCAAATCTCGTCTGCATCGTCTGGGTGGGATTCGACGACTACAGCGATCTGCACCTGAGCGGTGCCCAAACCGCTGCCCCAATCTGGACCGAGTTCATGAAGAAGGCTGCGGCGATTCCGCATTACTCGGACATGCGGTCGTTCTCGCAACCTTCGGGCGTGGTGGATGTCCAACTCGATAAGCTGACTAACCTTCTTGCTACTCCGTCCTGTCCGCAGACCTACTCGGCGGCCTTTATTGTTGGCACCGAGCCGACCAATACGTGTGAACAAGGCACTGGCATACATGGCGTCCTGTCGAAAATCTTTGGGTTGGGCAATCAGCAGGTTGAACCGCCACCAAACGGCGCCCCGGGAGAGAACCCGCAAAAGAAAAAGGGCATTTTTGGCAAGATTGCTGGTATTTTTAAGGACGAGAAGCAGTCAAACCCTCCTCCGAAACCGGCTGAACCGACCGGCAGCGGCCACTAAGGGAACTTTATCCATGGTTGACAGTGTCTTAGGTAGTGAGGAATAGTCTGCTCTTAGGAGGAGCGGCCATGTTGCCTCCCTACTCTCGCCTGGTTGTAATATCGGTTGCCTGCATTTCATCCGTTTGCCTTTCCCAGACCCCGCAAAATGAACGGATTCAAGTTGCCCCTCCTCTCATGCAGATCCAGGCGCCATCGAAAGATGCTTCTCCGGAGGACCTCGAAAAGCAGGGTGATGCGCTGCGGGGACGCAAGGAATACCTGGATGCGATTGACTATTACCGTGCCGCTATAGCAAAGCAGCCCACCCCTTCACTCCTCAACAAGCTGGGAATTGCGGAACTGATGTTGGAGCGTTATCGCGATGCCGGCCGCGACTTCGAACGTGCACTGAAGATGGATCGCAAATTCGCCGAACCTTACAACAACCTGGGTGTAGTCGACTATAAACGCAAAAAGTACGGTTCCGCCATCAAGCTCTACAAGAAGTCTATCGAACTAGTTCCCGACTCGGCCTCTTTTTATTCGAATCTCGGAGCGGCTTATTTCGCAAAAAAGGAATTCGAGCAGGCCAGTCAGGCCTATGCAGAGGCTATCCGGCTGGATCCGGAAGTTTTTGAGCACAGTTCGCACACCGGAATTGCCGCCCAGCTGGTGAGCAGTGAAGACCGCGCCCATTACGAATACGTTCTCGCCAAGCTCTATGCAAAAGTCGGCGACAGTGATCGCTCCATTGAATTTCTGCGCAAGGCGATGGAAGATGGGTACAAAGGCGTCAGCGAAGCCAATACTGCGCCGGAATTCGCCGAATTGCGCAAGGACGCAAGGTTTGCAGACCTAATGAAGCAGAAACCGCCGGTGCTGCCTGAATAACAATCCATAGGCTTGCCAGGTCTTGAAGAGGACGCCGCAGCAGCGCGGTAAGAGGTTGCAAGCAATGTGTTTATCGGTGGACTAGAAAACCTCCAATTTTTTTTAAATTCCACCGAAACACAGGCCAGCCCTGGTGGGTTAACCCACATAGAACCAAACAGCCCGCCGGCCGCTCGACCCGAGCACGCCCCAAGCAGCGCGGCCGGCATGGGCTTGTTGTTGCCACCGTCCGCCGCACCTTTTCATCTCTAAGTGGCGCGGTTTGCTGCGCCACTGATATCCTTATGTCCCTTGTAGAGAGCTTGCTTGCTTCGCGAGAGGTAGCAAGCTACATCTCTATATCGAAAATCATTCACTCCAGGAGAACCGATGTCTTTCAGCCTCGAAGGCCGTGTGGCCGTCGTCTTCGGAGTCGCCAACAAACGAAGCATTGCCTGGTCTATCGCTCAGGGACTGCATCAGGCCGGCGCTAGCCTGGCGATCACCTACCAGAACCAGCGTCTCGAGCAGGAGGCCAAAGACCTGATTCTGTCTCTGCCCGGCGCCGAAGCCTTCATGTGTGATGTTTCCAAGGACGAGGACATCGAGCAGGTCTTCGCGAAATTCAAGGAACGTTATGGAAAGTTGCACGTCCTCGTGCACAGCGTGGCTTACGCGCCCGCCGAAGAACTCAAGGCTGATTTTGTAAGTACATCTCGCGAAGGGTTCCGCGTGGCCCACGACGTGAGTGTCTACTCGCTGATTGCCGTATCGCGCGCAGCGGGTCCGCTCATGGAAGAGGGCGGCAGCATTATTACGATGACATATTTCGGCGCTGAGAAAGTTGTGCCGCACTACAACGTGATGGGCGTCGCCAAGGCGGCACTGGAATGTAGCGTGCGCTATCTGGCGAATGATTTGGGACCCAAGAAGATTCGCGTCAATGCAATTTCCGCAGGACCGATCAAGACCCTGGCCGCTCGCGGCATTTCTGGACTCGGGGACATGCTGAGGTTCCATGCAGAACGCGCGCCGCTGAAGCGCAATGTGGATGTACACGAAGTGGGCTCCACGGGAGTATTTTTGGCCTCGGATGCGAGTTCAGGAATTACCGGCGAAGTGATCTACGTGGATTGCGGATACAACATCATGGGGTTTTGAAGAGATTGTAGATTTGAGATTGAAGACTTCAGATTGCTGTCGCGATAGCAAATATGCAATCTACAATTTCAAATCTGAAATCAATTTGATCAATCGCTCATTCTCCGAGACTCTGTCGAGTGAAATCTCGACATCCCTTTCGCTCTCAAACCGCTCAAACTTGTCTCCCCACTCGATAAGCAGCACACTTCGCTCGTCCATTAAGTCATCGAGTCCGAGGGTCTCCAATTCTCGCGGTGTATCGACGCGATATAAGTCAATATGATAGAGGGTCGCCGACGGCCCGCGATATTCGTGAATCAGAGTAAAAGTCGGGCTGGTTACGTCGTTTTGTGAAGCAGCCTCGAACCCCTCCGCGATTCCCTTCACCAGCGTTGTCTTGCCGGCGCCCAGATCGCCTCGCAGCAATACGAGCTTCGGAGGCGCAAGCGAAGCTGCAAGCTCTTTTCCCAACGCAATTGTTTCTTGAGGAGAAGTTGTGGTGAACTCGCGGGTCATCCGGTTTCCAGCAAGTATAGCCGGATGGTTTGAGGTCTTAGAACCGATTTGAGCGCAGCCCGAGAAAGCTGCGGTCACCAACTGACTCTATGGCCATTCGCAATGCCTGATGCGCATCGTCATCGAGGGCTACGAATCGAAACGGCTGGAACACGCTTCCCTGACCTTTTCCAACCGGATGCAGCATTTCCGCCATGCCATGGACATTGCCGGCCTGAGTTTGAAACGCAACTTCCACGAAATCGCCTTCCGAGAGGCTCCGCGCAAGTTGCAACAGTCCGCCGTTCAGGGAAACAATCTGGATGTTGCCCTTGGTATGCTGGCCGTCGCCGAGCTTAACGACTACAGGTGTGGTTGTGAGTTTAACCCGACTAGCACGATGGGTAGGGTTAGGCTGGGGATAGTGTGTCATGCCGAAACCACTATGGCACCGGGCCGAAGGCGAGGCGAGATTACCGAAGCCCAATGTCCGGATTCGTGGGCCTTTCGTGCTTTAACCGGCGATTTTCAGCCATCTGCGAGCCACATTCAGCCTAGAAGGGCTTAGAATGCCTAGCAATGAAACGCGTGATTATCGTGTTTTCTCTGTGCGTCATAGGCGTCCGTTCTGTGGCAGCCACGCAGAACGAGACATGGCACCGATGCGGAGTGAGGCACGATCAAATGCCACAACGAGTTTTTGCCGATCCGGAAGGTAAGAAAGATTGGAAGGAATACGGAACACCGAAGGAAGTCCCTACACTGGCGAACGATGCCGGAAAATACGCTGGCTTGCTTCCTGGAGTTGATGGCAACTCTCTGATTGTTACGGAAGAACCCGGTGAGGATTTTACCGCCTACACTTATTACTGCTTTGACAAGAAGGGGCATCTAGTTCAATTACGGTTCGAAGTGCAGACGGCGTGGGGTTGGGGTTTTCGTGAGGAGGGCCCAATAGTGAACAGGCATGTATCGTTTCGCGGGATTGAATTCTTTGACACAAAAACCGAGGAGTCCTGCCGAAACCCAGGGCTGACGCAGATGAAGTTCTTGCGAACATAAAACCGAGTCTGTACTGGCGAAAGTCGCAGCTGCCGTTCGTGAAACTATTGTCCCCTCAAGAAAGAATTCCATGATTCCGACCGCCTACTCTTAAGCTTTCTTGAGCAGCGTCCACCCGAACCCTTTCGAATGCCTCTGGCAGGCTCCGCACCAAGTCAGTACCTACCAGGGAGTGCTCGCCCACACTTTCACTCGCAATATCGCCCGCCAAACCATGCAGATACACGGCTGCCAGAACCGCCTCGAACGCGCGATCCGGATTTTGCGCAATCATGCCGGCAACGATTCCAGTAAGGATGTCGCCGGTCCCGCCAGTTGCCATTCCGGGATTGCCGGTTGGATTCACCCACGCTTCCCCACTTGGATCGGCGACGATGGTGCGGTCGCCTTTCAGGACCAGAATCACTCCATGCTCTTTTGCAAACGAGAGGGCAACGTTGATTCGGTCGCGTTGAATTGCGGCTGTTAGCAACCCCGCCAATCGCGACATCTCGCCGGGGTGTGGGGTCAGAACCAGGATTGCGTTTTTCTCCGCGGTCCCTGTGCGTTCTCCGCGAACTCTGCGATTAAGATCTTTTGCTTGTCCCTCAAACGCATTCAATCCGTCAGCATCGAGGACAATTGGAATCTCAGAGTGCAGCACGATTGTCCGCACCAGCTCCGCCGTTTCCTCGTGCCGTGATATGCCAGGCCCAATCGCCAGCACGGTTTTCTTCTCAGCAACCCGCTCAAGCGCCTTAAGCGCCTGCAATGAAATAGAACCCGCGTCGGTTTTTGCAAGTGGCTCGGTCATCAGCTCGGGATGAAACCCCGCGACCGTGGGCAGCACAGATGTTGGCGTCGCCACTGTGACCAAGCCCGCGCCTGCCCGCAATGCGGAGAAGCCTGCCATCGCCGCAGCACCGGCCTTTCCGACCGATCCGCCGATTACAAGCACATGCCCATACATTCCTTTGTTCGAATCGCGAGGGCGCGGCGCGATCAGAGGTGCGATGTCTTTTGGCGTAATTACGTTTAGGTTGAGCGAAGACTGGATGACCGCGTCCGGCGATCCGATTGGCGCGACAATCGTCGGCCCGATCGTCAGATTTCCGAAAATGTGCGCCGGACGAGGAACGGTGAACGTCACAATTGCATCCGCCCGGGCAACTGCTCCAGTTTGCTCACCCATGACATCGGCATCCGCACCCGAAGGAATGTCCACCGCAATCACAGGGGCAGTGTATGCATTTATCTTGGCAATCGCCTCGGCGTAGACTCCACTGACAGGTGGACGGAACCCGCTACCCAGGATCGCGTCAATCAGGACATCGCAAGCGAACACAGTTTGCGCCGACTTTTGTTCCTCCCACCCTTTGAAAACCGCAAAGGGTGGGGCAGCCGTTACA
>QHZR01000201.1 GCA_003224755.1 Acidobacteriota bacterium | reverse complement strand
CACGGAAAGCTGCTGGTCCGAACGGTAAGCTGGACGAGGCCCAGCACCTGATGCATGGCGGCACCCGCCGATATTGCTTGGTTGCGGGCCATCGCAGCTGGTGCTTGGCACACAGCCACTGGCGCAACCTCTTGCGAGCATGTCGTTCGACAGCT
Organism: Acidobacteriota bacterium; assembly: GCA_003224755.1. Taxonomy (GTDB): domain Bacteria; phylum Acidobacteriota; class Terriglobia; order Terriglobales; family Acidobacteriaceae; genus Gp1-AA145. The sequence goes on along the minus strand of QHZR01000201.1, from coordinate 7,018 downwards.
CGATAGGCATGACTGACTGGCCCCAAACAGAAATAATTCGCCCACCCAATCATGATTCGATTGAGTGTCGTGATTACTGAATGCGACCATCGCTACGTACAGGGGCTGATGTCCACCAAGGCTAAACAAGAGGTTTGCGACACCGATAACTCCGGCGAAACTGCCACCAACAGAGACCACTACGAGCGTTAAACGCAGCCAAGTCTTCATATGCAGTCGAGTGGATTATAGTCCCCAGTTCAGACTGTCGATAACATTGCACTCGTTATGCCAAGGTCGCCCACCTCGCCAATCCCCACTCTGAACTCTACAATCTGAATCATGCCGTCCGACTTCATCCGCGCGCTTCCTAAAGCCGAGCTGCACCTGCATCTCGAAGGCTCGGTTGCGCCGCAGACGCTTGTCGAACTGCGCCAGAGGCATGGGAAACAAAGCACGGTGGCCGAAGCCGAGGCGCTTTATCAATACCGAGATTTTTCTGGCTTCCTGATGGCTTTCAAAACGCTCACCGATGATCTGCAGACTCCGGACGACTACGAACTGATCACCTACCGGCTGATGGAGCAGCTGAAATCCGAGAACGTGTTGCATGCCGAAGTTTATGTCTCTGTCGGCGTGTGCCTGTGGCGGAAGCTGGATTGTGAAGCCATCTTCGAGGGCTTGGAGCATGGCCGGGAACGTGGCGAGGAAGATTTCGGCGTTTCGCTGCTTTGGATCTTCGACGCCGTCCGCCAGTTTGGTGCCGAGCCGGCGCAGAACGTGTTCGAGCTCGCGGCAAAGTTTCGCGACAGAAACGTCGTTGCCGTTGGCATCGGCGGTGACGAACAGAAAGCGCCGCCCGAGCTCTTTCGCGACCAATATGTCTATGCCAAAGACCAGGGGCTGAGGCTGACCGCCCACGCCGGGGAGAGTGCCGGCCCGGAATCCATTTGGGGTGCGTTGAATCTTGGTGCTGAGCGCATCGGCCACGGCTTGACCGCATACCAGGACCAGGAACTCATTGAAGAATTGGCGCAGCGGCAGGTGCCCATCGAAATCTGCCTCACCAGTAATCTCCGCACCGCCTGCTGCGCCAAAATTGCTGATCATCCCGTGCGCAAATATTTTGACCAGGGACTCATGGTCACCTTAAACACTGACGACCCATCCATGTTCGGTACCACCCTCAACCGCGAGTACGAACTGGCGCAAACCGAATTCAGTTTCACCGACGAGCATCTGAGAGAGCTGGCGAGGAACGCCTTTGAAGCCTCATTCCTTCCGGCGGAAAAGAAGCTGAAATTTCTGAATTTACTTGACTCCGCAGCCATACGGGCCTAGTCTCGTTCCAATTTTGTACGCGTGGGGATTCGGGCCATGAAATCTGCCGCCGTCGGGATTTTATTTTGCAGTTCCTTTCTTTGGGCCGGTTCTCCTCAAACACCTTCGGAACTGGTCATCACCAACGTAAATGTAGTTGACATTCGCTACGGCGGCATTGAGCCGAACGTGACTGTCATCGTGAAAGACAGCGTGATCGACGCCGTGGCTAAGTTCGCTCTCATCAACTCGGGACCGCAGGTGCGCGTCATCAATGCTGAAGGCAAGTATCTAATCCCAGGCCTGTGGGTGTTGCATGCACGACTCGTGCGGGATGCGACTTCGAAGGGGAGATCGCCGTTAGCTCTCTACCTGGTCAACGGAGTCACCGGTTTGCTTGATCCTGATGGCGTGGAAGAAAAATGCGCAGCCACACAATTAGATTGGCCGTCTCCCGAAATCGCTAAACCAGGCCCAACACTGCACGCAGACCTAGGGACTGTCGAGTATGAAGCAATTGGAGGAGTCAATGAGTCCGATGTCGCGGGGGGCCCGGGTGCGTGGTTGCATTTGGAGTTGCAAGCGCTCGTCAAGGGCGGCCTGACTCCGCTCCAGGCGCTGCAGGCCGTGACGTACAATGCGGCGCTCTATATGGCAAAGCTCGATAAGTACGGAGTTATCGAGCGCGCACACATTGCCGACATGGTCTTGCTTGAGAAGAACCCGCTCGACGACATTCGCAACACCGAAACAATTGCTGCAGTGGTCCTGCGCGGCACCTATTTTTCACGGGCGGACCTCGATGCCGTGAGGGCCCGGGCTCAGCAGGAAGCGGACCAGTCACTGAATGCCGTGAAGGCGCCCAGCTTGAAAGTCGAAGGCCTCAAGGCCGCAGAGTAGTTGCCCTATCGTTCGCTCACTTAGCGCGTTCTGCATCGTCAAACTCACCATACGCTGTTCAGAATGATACACTTACCCCACCGTTATGCTTAAATAATAAGAACTCAGCATGCCCTCCACTCGGAAAAGAATCCACCGCAGTATGGTCGCGCTTTCCCGCGGCATCCACGGCTGGAGCAAGATCGCCTGGGGATTCCTTGCGACCGATCATCCGCTGCTGGCCCATCTGATCCCCATTCGCCGCTGCAATCTCGCCTGCAAATACTGCAACGAGTACGACGATTTTTCGAAGCCGGTGCCGACCGATCTCATGTTCCAGCGCGTGGACAAGCTCGGCGCACTTGGCACGTCGGTCGTAACCATCAGTGGCGGCGAGCCTCTGCTACATCCGGAGCTGGATGAGATCATCGGGCGCATCCGCAAGAATGGCATCGTCGCCGGAATGATCACCAATGGCTACCTGCTCATGCCGGATCGGATCGAGCGGCTGAATCGCGTCGGCCTTGAGTGGCTACAGATTTCGATTGATAACGTCAATCCTGACGAAGTTTCGAAGAAGAGCCTGAAGGTCCTCGACAAAAAGCTGCAGATGCTGGCCGACTACGCTGACTTCCACGTGAATATCAATTCCGTGGTCGGCGGCGGCGTGCATAATCCGCAGGATGCTCTAACCATTGGCAAGCGCGCGCTGGAATTGGGGTTTAGCTCGACCATCGGCATCATTCACGACGGCGACGGCCAGCTACAGCCGCTTGGTGACGAAGAGCGTCGCGTCTATCACCAGATGAAGAATCTCGAAAGGCGCAGCTTCACGCGCATCAATTCTTTCCAGGACAATATCGCACTAGGAAAGCCAAACCAATGGCGTTGCCGGGCTGGTGCGCGGTATCTCTACATTTGCGAGGACGGCCTGGTGCACTACTGTTCGCAGCAGCGCGGCTACCCAGGAATTCCGCTGGAGAAATACACCATCGAAGACATCCGCCGCGAATATCTGACCGAGAAATCCTGTGCCCCGCACTGCACGGTGTCGTGTGTCCACCAGGTTTCGATCTTCGATGCGTGGCGTGCGCCGCAAAAGCCGGCCCCGGTGGCTTCGCCAGAGTCGAGAGCGAGCGAGTTAGTGCAGATCGAGTAGAACGTGTGGGTCGGACATTCCTGTCCGACCAGAAATCTTACAAGCAAGTTCCAAGCTTTCGAATATGGAGTTCCCGCAGCGTATCTGTTGGCATAGGATCCACTTCAGCCCTTTCTGCTGTAGAAGGATAGAATTCGAGCCCAACGTATACCGTCCAGTGGTCGCAATACCAGACATTACTGGGATCCTCGCCAATTTTGATAGCGTAGGCCAGTGCATCTCCGCCCCAGCCGATCAATGAGTAATTCACGTTATTTGAATGTAGATAATCGGCTACCTTGGCCCGCGACATGCCGGGGCGGAGATTTCGCTCATAACCCGAGAGGATCTTCGTGTATTCGGTGTCCCGTCGCCGTTGCGCTGCTTTCCACCGAAGGTCCTTAAGAAATAGAACTCCCGCCCCGAGCAGGACGATTGCGAATACCGCCACAACGATTTTTCTTAGTCGAGACATTGATAAGCAGCTTGGTCGGACAAGAATTTCCGACCCACACGGTTGATGCTACTTCTTCTTCCGTTCAAAGCACAGCGCTGACCTGGTCTTATCTATCCGGAAATATCATTTCCCTGCCGCGGCCTTGAGCTTCCGAAACTGATTGATTTCCACCTTCCCCTCGGGAAAAACAACCTGAATCTTCAGCTCTCCGCCCATTGCGCGAATGATGGATTGGAGGGTGCTGATGTACATGTCGGTGCGGCGCTCCATTTTCGAAACGGCTGCCTGTTTCACACCTAGTAATTTGGCCAGGTGCTCCTGAGTGAAGTCGCGGGCGACGCGCAATTCATCCAGGGCCATCTCCGCCTCATATTTCAATGCCAGACGATGCGCACGTTCGCGGGACTCGGGTGAGAGCTTGTTGCGAAGAGTCTTGAAATTCTTGGGCATCTTACTTTCTCCTCTGGTGCTCTTTCTTCAGTGCGGCCAGGTGTTCCTCAAATAGCCGGTCAGCAGTGGGAACGAATTCTTCATACCAATCGTGGTTTCCAGATTTATCTCCGCCAATCAGCAAGATTGCCGTGCGGCGCGGGTCGAATGCGTAGAGAACGCGCAACAAGCTTTCGCCCGCCTTGCCGCGAAGTTCCTTCATATTGGAATGCCTGGAGGTGACGATCACGTCTGAATGCGGTCTAGGAAGCGTTGGGCCAAACTTCTCCAGAAGCTAGACTTTTGCAGCGACGACGACTTGCTCATCTTCAGAGAGCGACGCCCACCATCCCTTCGAATTCATCGGTGTACTCTACAGACCATTGCACCGGATATCATTCCATATAATGAATATAACCTGGAAGGAATATAGCTGTTAAGGGCGCTGCTTCTTGGCGAAGCACAACCCTGACCACGTCTCATCAATCGCGCAGACTTTGTAGTCTACCCAGCCTTGGCCTAGGCCGAATTCGCGGACGACATTGTCGGTAAGATCGGTCGCCATTCCCGATGCCTTTTTCGGCCACGCAATCCAGAGCGCAGGCTTCTGCGGAAGAGCTTTCGCCAGCGGGCGAAAATCGCGGATCAATTCCGCTTGCGAGTTCGCAAACAAGATGGCCACATTCGCGCTTCGAGCGTCTTCTATCAATGCCGCTCCCGCCGGCAGCGGCTCCAGCTTGCGCTCGAAGCGATCCGGAGCGTTAACCAAAACGACTGAGTGCTTCTCTCGAATGCCCAGCTTCTTCGGCAGCGGTGTGCCGGAATATCCCGCCATTGCGCCCGGCACGACGGGCTTGCCTTGCGCGCGTCGCATTGCTTTTTCCAGCTTGCGGTTGATTTCTTCCCATCTTCCAAATTCGGCATCTGGAATCAACTGGCGAGCACGGTTGACGCGATCAGCATCGCCATCCACGAATAGAATGGGGATCTGACGTGTTGATTTCCCGCGGCGGAAGTGTCCGGCAATTTCGCGGCCATGGGAGGGAAGGCGATTCAGATCAATGAGGAATAAGTCTGGTGGCGACTCTTGGACCCGGCGGAGATTTGGCTCCTCGGTATCGCAGAGGACTTCAGCGGTGTGACCCAGTTCCTTCAGCGTTCTCGCCTTCGCCTTTGCTTCTTCGGCATTCCAATGAACAAGAAGGACGCGACTCATGGGCTAACTATTCTAGTGTGCCTTTCTCCGCGCTCTCGGCGAAGCCTCTGCGTTCTCTGCGGTTAAAATCTTTAAAAGCCTTTGACCGCAGAGGCCGCAGAGAAACGCCGCAAAGGTCGCAGAGAAAACCGCCCTAGCTGATCGCCTTCTTCTCGAACTGCTTCAGTCCGACCACTAGCAGCAACAAATCAAAAAACAGCAAAGCCCCAAACACCGCGATGATAGACAGATGCGGAAAGCTAGGCACCAGCATGGCACGCATGCCTTCGCTGGCATAGACCAGCGGATTGATCAGCACAACTTTCTGTAGGATGGGAAACTTGGTCAGCGCGCTCCACGGATAGTACGTGCATCCGAAGAAGATCATTGGCGTGATCACCATGCCAAACATCAGTCCAATGTGCTGCTGATTGATGCTGCAGCCGAGCGCCAGTCCTCCGCAGGCGGAAAATCCTGCGACCAATAGCACGATGAGCACAAAGCTCACCGGCGAGCCCATATGGAGCTCGATTCCTGGCCGCAGCACAAGCCAAGCCAGCGGAATGACTACGAGTCCGGCAATCGCGGCCTGAATCGCGCCGGCAATGACTTTCTCGATTGCAATCCAGGTCATGTCAATCGGCGCCAGCAGGCGATCTTCGATTTCGCGTGTCCACTGGAACTCGGCAATCAGCGGCATCGCGACTGCCCAAATTCCCGTGAATACCATGCTGATCGCGATGATTCCTGGCAACAGCAGGCTCTTGTAAAACGCCGGCATGTAGCCGCTGCCAACCATCACTCGGCCGAAGATGAAGACGAAAAGCAGCGGCTGCAGAAACGTCTGCAATGTCAACTGAATCGCATTACGCCGCGCGACGTGTGCATCGCGGGCCAGCATCGCCAAAAAAGTTTTCCAGTTCAATCGCGCAGACTCCTTCCGGTGTGGTGGAGAAATAGGTTCTCAAGACTCGGTTCGGAGATATTTACGTCCGAAAGCTCAGCTCCTGTGGATACCGCGAGCGCAGCGATTTCGGGAATCAGTGACCCGCCACGATCCGCGTACACATCGGCGCCACTGCCGTCATTCGAACGCACCTCGCGCACTCCAGCCAGCGACTGCAAACGTTGCAGCAGATCGGATGTCTGATTTCCGAAGCGCAGCCGCAGTAAGAATCCGCCCGGAATGGAAGCCTTCAGCGACGAAGGCGTGCCCGACGCAATCACTTTCCCGTGATCAATAATTGCCAGGCGATGACAAAGCGCGTCGGCCTCTTCCATGTTATGGGTCGTCAGCAGAATAGTTTTCCCCGCCTGGTTGTACTCGCGAATGATCTCCCAAAGCAGAATGCGCGTTTGCGGATCGAGTCCTGCGCTGGGCTCATCGAGAAACAGGACCTGCGGATCATGCATCATGGCGCGTGCGATCGAGAGCCGTTGCATCATTCCGCCGGAAAATCCGCGCACCATCTGATTGCCGCGATCGGTGAGCTTGAATTTTTCGAGCAGGCCGTCAGCCCGCGAGTTTCGCTCTTTCGATCCGAGCCCAAAATACGCGCCATGAAAAATGAGAATCTCACGCGCGGTCAAAGAAAAATCGAGATTTGGCCGCTGCGGTACC
>QHZR01000200.1 GCA_003224755.1 Acidobacteriota bacterium | reverse complement strand
CAAACACCTTAGGAATACGAGGTGAGAAGGCGCTTCGATCATTGAACCGCCATTGCGAGCACTCCGCACATCAATTAAGCTAGAAACTCAATCAGCTTCCCTTCAGCCGGGATGGCGGAACTGGCAGACGCAGCGGACTCAAAATCCGCCGAGGTTCACCCCTCGTGGGGGTTCAACTCCCCCTCCCGGCACCATGACCCAACCCATTCAGCCGGCACTAGTTGATTGGCAGAGTGGTTGATGATGAGGTCTCGTTGGGATCAACCTTCTCGGATGCGATTCTGCCCAAAGTCTGACCAAACTGTTCCTCTGCTGACTTTTGTTCGAGGGCCGCTTCGGCATTGTCCCGCTGCTGCCCAGCTTCCAGCCTGGTCATAGCGTCACGAATGTCGGATTGCGAAACGATTGCATAGCGCTCGAACACACTCCGTGTTTTCCAACCGCCGATCTTCATGATGACACCCTCAGCGACCCCAGCGCGGCGTAGGTTCCTCGCTGCTGTCCGCCTCAGATCGTGAAAGAGCAGGTCGGGAGCCTTAGCAGCTTCGCACGCTTTCAACCACGTTCCTCGAAAATCGCGAACGGGCTTGCCATCTTCCCGGGTGAACACGTGGTCGTGAGAGCTTTTGCCGTTGACGCATTGGGTCAGCAGCGCCTTCACGGGCAGTGTCATGCTCACCTCCCGGCCTTGCAAGTTCTTTGTGGTTCCCGGTTCGAGTCGAATCGTACCGGCTAGTAGGTTTACCTGATCGACACGCAGGGCCAATAGTTCTTCGTGACGCCAGCCATACGTGTAACCCACTTCAAACATCGCTCGGAGCCAAAGGCCGATCTTCCCGGTTTCCGCCGCTAGCCTGTCATGCTGCGTGGATTCAAGGAAACCAGTCCGGATGTTATCCTCGCGTAGCATTGCGATGTAGGGAACCATGTGGACTTTGGGTGGGGTGGACTGACGCGCGAGATTGAACATGCGTTTTAGTGCTGCCAGTTCACGGTTGATGGTTGCATTCTCTGCACCCTCCTGCTGCCTAGCGTCGATATAATGAGCCACAATCTGGCTCGTTACCTCGACAGCCATCATAAGGCCAAAGAATGGCTTCAGGTGCAACTCCCAGCGCGCTTTCAAGTCCTCGATCGACTTGCGCCCATTGATGCGATATTCGCGAATTAGATCGTCGGCCAATTCGGATATACGCATCTTCTCAAGTTTGAGGGCCACATAGGTCCCGGTGGAAATTGCTGCCAATCTCGCCCGCAGGAGTTTCTCAGCTTCCTTTACTTTGACTGTGTGGGCACTTTCCCTGATTGGCTTGCCGTTGCGGTGATACTTTATCCAGAGAACGTTGCTGCCTCTCATTCGGAACACACTACCGGTCCCGCGCGGTCTTTTCATTCTTGGCCTCCCCTCTTTGCTTTTCCGCACGCGCCTTTCCGCCCTTGCGTGCCCGTTCAATTCGCTGTTCTGGTGTGAGGCGGCTCGCCGCAGCTTTTCCACCTTTTGCACCGAGTGTCGCCAAATATTTCCTAAACTCGTTCCTGCCCATCGGTTCTCCCTCCAAGACCGCCATCTTAGCGGCTTAGCTGAGGATTATGAATCAAGCGTCTCCGCCTGTAAAGAAAAAGTTTGAACTGTTCAGTCAATAACACGCTTGTTGCGGTCAACCCATGTGTCCAAATCTCGCAAGTCGAGCAGCCAGGGTGCGTTTTCGTTGTACTTAATAATTGGCAATTCGCCGGACTGGATGATGTGACGGAGCTTCCACGGGCTGAGGCAGAGGTACTGAGCTGCCTCTCTGATCCGCATCAGCCTCCGCGCACTTGGCTGCAGCTTGGTCATAGTTTAGGCAGAGCCCCCTGAACAGCCGCATCAACACTGCCCGCAATGCGGCGCGGCGGATTCACAATCCGTTGAGCCCGATCAAGAAACGGCGCAGATCTTTCTCAGAGCGTCTGCTACAAATGGCGAAAATTCGGCGAGGAGGGGTGCTTTTCGCCGAAAAGTGTCCCCAAATAATTGAAAAGGCAGGAATATAGCTGATTTAAAAACTTCTCGACTCAGGTCGGCGAAAACTCTCTAGGTGTCGAATGAAGGCCGCTTGTCAATTTTGAAGAGCGCTCGGTACCCGGTCCCTTCGACATACGGGATCGGATCGGCCGAGATAAAAAAATGCTTTCGAAGCACTTTGCGTATTTCCTGTATTCGCCTCTCTACTTCGAGCCATCTCTGACCCGTTTGCGCTGCATTCCGAAGTAGGCCGCCCTCTGCCGCAAGCGCCAGGAAAGTTTTCCAGGCCAAGTTCGGCTTTCCGCTCCTACTGTCTTCGAAGCCAAACTCTGTATAATTGCGAGTTTCGATCGTAGTACCGTTACGAATCTGAACTCGCTCCTCGCTTATGAATGAGATTTCGATCGTGTCCCAGGTAGCCGTCTTCTGGCCGCCTAGTTCGGGAGCGCCCTGCGCTTTCTGAATCGAGCCAGCTTTGACGGGAGCATCACTATCAATTTCCCTTGCTATCTCTCTTGCTAGCGCAAGCCATTCGTCCGATTTCAGCACTCCCTTTCGAATCTCGGGCCTCCGCCATTCGTCGCAGTTGTGAACCAGAAGATAGTGAAGTAGAACATGCATTCTGGACAAAGCTTGGTCCTGTCGGAATACCTTGTTCTGCAATGCCTCGCGAAAATGCGGTGTCAGTTCGGAAATCACGTACTTACACAGCTCCAGGGTCTGGGTTTGGACCGGAAATTTCCTGACCGCCTCACCGATAACCACGAAGGTTCGCGCCACCAGATTTCTCGGATAGTCCACCGGCAAGTCGGATATGACCTCTGTCGGTTTGGGCTCGTGGATTGTGCCACTCCCGCCAACAGGAGAGATGGGCGATGGTGCCTTACTGACTTGGACTGTCTTCTTCAGCGAAGGGTCGATATGCAGCGGTGGGGTTTGGGTGTCGGTTTTTCTCTCAACGTCGATCGTTGCTTCGATGGCCGATGGGAGGCGCTTAGGATCTGAGTTGAATGGTGCGGGCGGCACTGAGTCTTCAGGCTGCGCTAACAGATGAGCCGGCTTTGACGGTGAAAGAGACGGGTCGTCAGTGGGGAACCCGCGGACAATGCGCGCTGCACGTCGCTCCATTGCATTGAAGCGGCCAATAGCAACCGCCTCATTATTCCTCGGGGGCAGGTGGAGTAACTTAGCGCGCCATGTTTCCCACAGCTTCAACCTGACAGCTAGGCAGCACTCTTTCTGACTCACTTTCAGCAAATTACGCTTTTCAGGCGGCGAGCCTACTGCGCAAAGCAGCAGTTGTAGAAGGCCGGATCCCTTGTAGCTAAGGATCTCTGATTCTTTCCAATCCATGATGAACGGTTCTATGCGATATGCCCATACCGCCCGATCGAAATCGTCCGACGGTGTTTTGCCGCCGATTTTATAGGCATCGCAGCACAGGTCGTACACACGCTGCACCCATCCGTTTCCACGTTGTTGCATTATTTCTCTGAGTTGCCAAGGAACTGGCTGCTTGCCTTGGAATTCCGCGAGTGAGCGATCTGTCGAAATCTCATTCTTGATGCTATCTACGAGCCGGTCGATTTTCCGCTCGACACTGGTTCTGATCTCCTCCCAGATGCTTACGTCGTAAATCGGTGGAGTGGACAAGATTCGGCGTCTCCGGTCAAAATCTGATCTTACACGCGGTCAGAGACCAGGGTCAGACGATAGGGGGGTGAGAACATAGCGGGATAAAATATGCACCTAACCAGGTAGTAAACATCGGTTCATAGCGCGATGGAACATGCACCCCTCTAAGCGTAACCGGCCCACGCGCGTGCGGATCGTGAGAGCTGGGCATACAATCTCTGCCCATGGGAGCGAGTGCAAAACCGAGGGCAACGTACAACATATTCCTTAGCTGGTCCGGCATCCGCAGCAAGTGGATTGCTGAGACTTTTCGGGAATGGCTACCTTTGACGCTTCAGGCTTGCAAGCCTTGGATGTCAGCTAAAGATATCGAGAAGGGTACCCGTAGCCTCCAGGAAATAGCTAAAGCGCTGCAGGGGGTGAGATTCGGAATCAGTTTTCTCACTCCTGAGAACCTAACTGAGCCGTGGATTCTCTATGAGGCTGGAGCTCTGACCAGAAATGTCGACGACAAGAGCCGATTGTATACAGTCCTTTTGGGCGGACTGCAGTCTCCCGATGTGAAACCGCCTCTCGGCATCCTTCAGCACACAAGGCCGACCAAGGCTGACATGCTCTCGTTGGTTCAGTCTATCAACTTGGCAGTCTCGGATGACCCCCTCACCGAAAAGCAAGTTGAGACTGTATTTGAGCAGTTCTGGTCTCGGCTGCAAGAACGATTGCATAGCATGCCGGTAGCGGAAGAGGAGGTCGACGCAAAACGAAGCCCAGATGACATGATTGCAGAGATCCTCGAAATTGTTCGTTCGGAAAAAGCGATTACGACGAATGTTGTGTGGCCCACGACTGGAGTCAGATTCGTTCCCACCGAAAGCAACTTCATTCCGGGTGGTAGCGGTTATACATTTGGAGAGCCCTTCTGGGCACAGACCGAAAATTCACTTGCCCCTTCACCTTCGAAGAAAACGTTTTTCATCAAACTGAAGAACAATCCGACAATTCAGATGGTAGAAGGAAACTACGCAATTGAAGACCCAGCGGGGACCCTAGTCGTTTTCAATTCTAGTGGCGTAACCATTCGTCGCTTTGATAAAAGCGTTGAACGTTGGGGTGAGGCGAAATGAGCACCGGACGTCAGAACTCGCCTCGATGCAAACCGCTAAGTCTGTGAAGAAGTACCACCTCCTTGCTTGCACCTATCGGCGGGCTGGCCCACCGTTCCTCTCAACGAACTGAGGCTGCCCCATCCTTCGCGGTTTTCCGAAGGTTGGGCACGCAGAATAACCGACGCATTGAGATCAGATGTCCACCTAGTTCACGGTTAATTGGATGTTAGTGGTGTGGCTTGTGGCACCTGAAGTTCCGGTGATCCGCACGTTGAACTTACCTTTCGGCGTATTGCTCCCCGTAAAAAGCGTCAGCACCGAGTTCGCGCCGTTGCTGCCTGGAATCACGCTTGACGGTGAGAAGCTGCAACTCGCCCCCGTCGGCAGCCCGGAACAGGACAGCGCGACGGTAGAGTTAACCGCAGCTCTTATCGGAGTGATGGTGACGATAAATTGGACAGAGTTTCCAGGCTTTACACTCGCAGCACTGGGCTTTTCTGAAATGGAGAAATCCACACCTGTGCCACTCAGGCTGACGTTTAGCGTCTTCGTAGTGATGGTATCTGAGCCGGTTACCGCAAGCGTCCCTGACCTGGGGCCAAGCGCAGTGGGAGTGAAGGTGACATTAAAAACACAAGAGCTGCCTCCCGGCACACCGGCGGAAGAGCAGCTATTTGTTTGAGAGAAATCGCCTGAGGTTCCGATACTCAAGAATTGGAAACAAGTGGTTCCAGTGTTGGCCAGCGTGACTTGTTGCCCGTTGCTAGAGGTACCAATCACTTGATTCGGGAAAGTGAGTGCGTTTGTAGAAAAGAAGGCATTGGCGTTTGGTGTTGGCGCGAATTCATAAATCCCGAGATCGACCGTGCTCACGCAATCGTTGTTGCCGTCAAGAATTCGCGGATTCCCGGCGAAATCCGTCTGCGTTAAGTTCGGGGCTGCATTGGAGCCTGCGTCAATAGCAGGAGAGGTGGACTGGAGATGGAAATCATTGACTGCAGCGTTGACGAACATAGGATCGGCGGAGAAGTTGCCGTTCTGACCGCCCTGGTCGCTGCACATCCCCCCGAAAGCTGTGCCGCTGGGACTGTAAGCGTCATTATTACTGAAGATCGGAGGCACCGTGTCGCAATACACGGCATTCTGGCCCGATGGCCCTGTCATTATGTTGTTAAACAATTGAACTTGGTTATCGAATTCGGCGCCATATACAGCCGAGCCGAGTGTGCTGCCGGGCCCACCAATAATCGTGTTGTTTACGAGCACGGGGCCATGCGCACCAGCCACTACATGAAAACACACCCCACCGCCCTGTGCTGCTGTGTTGTTGTATATAAGATTTTGCAGGATTAAGGGATTTGAATCGTTCACGCTGTATATACCGCCACCTTGACAAGCTGGAAAGGAGCCGGTTGCGGTGTTGCCGCTAATGATGTTGTTGCTGATGGTCGGCGCACTGGCTGAGAATAACGCAATCCCGCCTCCGTCTCCTGCGACTTGGTTGTTTTCGATCACATTCCCAATGACCTGCGTCGAATTTGCGCCACTGAGGTAGATCCCACCCCCTTGACCTCCCGTACATCCTGACTCGCCGTTGTTCTTGATAGTATTCCCCTGAATGCGCGGGGATCCCCCTTCCACTGCTATTCCCGCGCCGCTGCCGCAGGCGTTGTTGTTTTGAATGATGTTGTTTGTGATCGTTGGAGACGCTGAGTTTATGAGAAGTCCTCCACCGTCATAGTTGGGGAAGATTGTCGCACTCCCGTTCTGGACAGTGAAGCCGTTCAAAACGGCGGCGGATGTCTCGCCAGTGTCGAACGTCACCACTGGTCCGTTTGTCCTGCCGTCGATGATCGTCACCGAAGCGCCACCCGAACTAGTCACCGTAATTGCCTTGCCATTGAAATTGATGTTCTCGCTGTAAGTGCCGGGCGCAACCAGCACCGTATCGCCGTTGTTGGCGACATTGATCGCGCCCTGGATCGTGGCTTGGTCGGCGGGAACGTGAATGGTGTTTTGCGCAGAAGCTTCACGACCGCTGAGAGCGAACATAGCAACGCCGAAAAGTGATAACAACGCTGCATGCGTGCGGCGGATTGGGAACAACATGGGAAGCACTCCTTTGGCTCGATCAAGCCGGTTCGGGTACTAGATTCAGTTGGGGGAACTCGCGGGGGAACGGTAGATCAAAAACGCCTGCGGATTGTAGCAAGTCCCGAGAAATGTAACAAGCTCTTTTAGCTAGTCAACTCGCCTGAAGCGCCCCATCCCCTTCCCTTTGGGAGGGAATCCGTGCATCTACGCACTAGACCGCTTATAAGCAAAAGTGATGCAAATGGGGAGCGCGATAAGAGAAGCGCACGGGTGTGGCAATTTTTCACGCATCTCCAATATCCCCCGTCAAACTCGGGGCTGCCCGCACGATGGCATTCATCAACGATGAGGTACGCCAGCAGAAATTTTCTTTACCAGCGATCTGCCACTATTCATGACTAGAAGATTTATCACTACAGGCTGTTCCGG
>QHZR01000614.1 GCA_003224755.1 Acidobacteriota bacterium | reverse complement strand
AATCGCAATTGTGGTGCTACCGGGTCGTATCGGCCGACCGAAGAAGCTTGCGTTTCTTCAGGAACGCGATGATTGGCTTTCCGCAGCGTCCGCAAAATGAGAACTGAGGCCAGGCGTATCCGGCGATGATCTCTTTAGAAATTTCCATGGGCTTGAGACGATAGTGGATCGCAGCTATAACGCCGCATATTGCAGATTACCGCTTCTAGGAATGGCTTGTTGTAGTGTCTTCAACACACATTTCCTCTAACAGATCCCAGTAACCATGGTCGTCGCGGTCGCCGGACCACGCTTCCACATGGGATGCTCCACCTGTGCCAGGCGCACCGTATGCCACAGGAGAATCACACCTACCGCCAAGCACAACAGCACCGCCACGATCGACGCCTCCGGTCCAAACGCGCCTCCGGTCAAAATTGTGGGTCCCCGGAGTATTCCATGGCTGAGCGCCGCGCTCTCCGGTCCACCGGAGACCGACATTCCAAACAGTGCACCCTCGGCAAAGTTCCATCCGGCATGCAATCCGATCGGCATCCAAAGCCGTCCAGTGACCGCGTAAGCTCCTGCCAAAATCACTCCCGCCTCCAGCGCGATGGCAAGCGAACTGAAGAGATTCGCTCCAGGATTCGCCGCATGCACGGCGCCGAACAGAGCAGAAGTGACAAGCACCGCGATCCACGTCCCAGTTGCCATCGAGAGCAGCCGGAAAAGGTACGCCCGGAAGATGACCTCTTCGAGTGTCGCCACGCCGAGCGCTACCAGTGCTCCGGTTCCCAAACCCGCGAACGTCCCCCATCCCGTGGGATGATAGACGCCAGCAACCCAGAGCACGGCCATTACGCCTGCGAACAGCCCGATGCCGATGCCCAAGCCTTCGCTGAATTCCGCAATCCTGCCCGGCGGCTTCAGTTCTGGCGGACAGCGCCGCTCAATCCAGCGCGATCCCGCGAAGTAAGCGGCCCATGCAGCGACTGCGATGATGACCACTCCAGCGAAGTTGGGAATGCGTCCATGAATGACCCTGGCCAGGATCAGCACGACCGCGAAAGCGATCAGGAAACTCATCGCTCCACGGCCCAGTTGCTTCCATGTTTCCTTAGTTTCGATTTGCATGGCGCGGTCTGCGGCATTGTACGGGAAGCCGCGACAGCAGTTCTACGGAGGAAACCTCTAATTAGGTGCGCTAAGGATAGCTGCCGAGAAATCGCGTTCACGCTCGCAACCTGAGGTTCTGAGCGCAAACGCCTGTGGGTGTTGAAAAAGGAACGAAAGCAGTAGTTTCAGCGAATTCCAGCGTCTGCGGCGAACGAACATTCAATAGCTTACGAACGAACTCCGTTATTGAAATTCCCTGAAAAGAGTTTTTCAACAGCCACGCCTGTTTACGACAGTTAAAATAATCGTCGCAAAAGAACTTCGACGCCCGCGAATACTAAGCCATTCCATGAGTATGAGCACGAGCCCGAGATTGTCGCCCAGGGAAGGCAGCAAGAGCGTCAAAACTGAGTGAGCTTTGGATACCACGACAGACGCAGGTTTGATTAGCCGAGGTCTAGCGAATCTGCAAAACGAGGTCGTCAAAACGTACTTGTGACTTCTGTGTGGCGGCCTTAATTTCTACATAGAACCGAACAAATGACTTGCCAACGGGAACCGTGTAGGTGCCACTAGTGAATGTCCACGCTGCATTACTGATGTTATTGGGCGTGGTGACCCGCCACGTTGGATTCGACTTCCTGGAATCGGTCACTTCAATCACCGGGCGAGCCAGACCGTCCCCCGAGACTCGTTTGCCCCATCCACTGAAAGTCACCACCTGGCCCGGCTTCACCGCGTAATACACGTCTGAGCCATTCCCATCCGCTGCGAAGCACATGGGCTGAGTACCAGCGCCGGCGGCGGTCAAATCTGCATAATGTGTCCCAGTGCGCGCCCCTCCTGCCAGACTTCCTATTGTGCAAGAGCCATAACTATGCCAGTTCTTGGTGGACAGCTCAAGACCAGGATTGGTGAGCAACTGATAAAGTACCCCGAATGTCGGTACGGTCGACAGGCCGTTTGGAAAAGTACTCGAACCAAGAGCCCGGAGCATCGACTTCAGGGTGCTTTCGTGCATAAACGGCGTATTCGACTTGAAATTTGGCCCGACGTTCGGACCGATCAGCACAGTAAGAATGTGCCCTCCACCGCGACTGCAGTTGGACGCGCAATACGGAGTGTACTCGGGAAGGGCCGGGCAGGTAGAAGATGGCTGGCAGTCTGTATCGAGGGATTCGTCCACAGAAACAACTAACATTCCAGTTTGCTGAAACTTCGGGTCTGCTAGGAGCGGGCGGAAGATATTCTTTTGCAACCAGGTATCTGCCGCTTGCAGAGCCGCAGGATCAGAGCCGTTGTGGGCATTGTTGATCATGTTGGGCGTCACGAAGGAAAAGTCGGGCAGCTGGTGAAAGCTGAGATCCGCAGAAAATTGGGTAAAGGGAACT
>QHZR01000205.1 GCA_003224755.1 Acidobacteriota bacterium | reverse complement strand
CTACTTGACAAGCAAAAAGCGAGAGCGATATACAATTCTAGTATTTTTATTAACAAATATTTCATTTTATATGCTAAATGAGTTAGAGATCGCACGCACAGGCTGGTTTTCCGATCCGCCCAAATGGACGAACAGCAAGTTCCCATTATTATTGTGGCGCACGTTGATGTGTCTGCCAAACTTGGGACCAAGCACATCTATACGGTCATCGCTTTGAGCAGTGCGGGCGTGCCTTCAATGCCCTCGTTGCCAGCAACCGTCGAATGAAGGAGGTATCAGAGGTATCAGAGGTATCAGAGGTATCAGAGGTATCAGACTGCGACCGAAAGGTATCGGGTCTACCCTCAGCTCGACCTACTCCCTGGTCAGTATGCACATGTGTTTAAGGGAAAACATGATAGACCACGTAATTCTCACAGTCAGTGACTTTAAGCGTTCAGTCGCTTTCTATGCCAAGGCTCTGAAGCCACTTGGGATCACAACCTTTATAGACTACGAAGGCAAAGACGGACACCCAGACTTGAAAGGTTTTGGTGATGGCAAAAGACATTTTTTCTGGCTCAAAGAAGGAAAGCCAGACCCTCAGGCCGTTCACGTGGGATTTGTAGCGAAAGACCATTTCGAAGTAGATGCATTCTACAAGGCCGCTCAAGCAGCTGGAGGAAAGAGTAAGAAATCGCCTCAAGCTCGTCTCGAATACTATCCTGGCTATTATGCGGCCTGGGTGCTTGATCCTGACGGACACGATATTGAGGTCGTCAATAAAAGCTAGCCGCCGACAGAATATTGTTCACCAAGGTGGGGAAACTTCCTGCTGCTCAACCGCTCTAGATCTCGTTCCTCTTTCACGCCCTACACAGAACGCAAACTTCTTAACTTCACGCTCAATTGAAAATATGGAGGTTCCAATAAAACTGCTTGACAAGCAGAGACCGGTAGCGATATACACCATTGGTAATTTCATTACCGAACATTTATTTTTATATGCTAAATTAGTGAACCACTGTGCACAGGCTAGTTTTCCGATCCGCCGAAATGGACGACCAGCAGGTTTCCGTCTTTTTTTTGGTTCTTGGACCGCCGGGCGCTGGCAAGGGAACTCAGTCCGGCATGTTGGCTAGCCTTTTGCGAATTCCCCATATCTCGGTTGGGAGCCTCCTGAGATCCCGGGCGCAGGACAAAAGCGAAGTCGGATGGCGCCTGAGAGGCATGATGGCCTTGGGAACCCTAGTCCCGGACACTTTAGTGCTCGACGTGCTCGCTACACGAATAAGTAAACCGGATTGCGCCCGAGGGTTAATTCTCGATGGATTTCCCCGTACGCTTAGGCAGGCAGATTTGCTCGAGCGCGGGTTACTAAAACCGTCATTCTATTCCACCAACCTAAGGGAGAAGTTGGTTGCTATACACCTTCGCGTGCAACCCAGCACAATTGTGGGGAGACTCTCTGGACGTCGCATCTGTTCTCGCTGTGGTGCGACGTACCACCTAGAAACCCAGCCGCCACGGGTCAACGGTGAGTGCGATCTCGATGGATCAGCACTGACGATTCGTGAGGACGACCGTATCGCAACGGTACCCAAGCGACTGCAAATTTACGAGCAGGAAACCGCACCGATCCTCAGCCACTACTCTGGAAAAACAAGCCTGCTGGAAGTGGATGGTGAACAACCTAAGGAAAATATCGCTCAAGAAATTGTCACGGCGATCCAAAGCATGCTCCGTATCTCCATTGCGGGTGCCCAGAATGTGCAGTCAATGGTGGAAAACAATCCATGAAATGGTTGGACAGCCGTCTCGCAGGCGGAAGCGATTCGAAATACCGGGGTTGCGCTGCTATCGCGGACAGCGTCCAAAGACTCCGAAAAAGCCAAATGTCATATAGGAGAACTGATCCCTGAGGCTTCAATAATTAAACGCGGAGACCTTCAAGTTATACGGCCGAATGGCCGTTATTACGGGCGCTGCCAGTGGCATCGGTCGAGCGATCGCCCACAAGTTTGCGGCAAACGGCGCTTCAGTATGCCTCTTGGACATCAATCGAAAACACGCGGAAACGGTTGCGGACGAGATTACCAATGCTGGTGGAACAGCCTCGGCTTATGAATGCGATGTGAGTGATAGGGTTTCAATTGGATCGACATTCGACACAATTTGGCAGCAGGGTCGGATTCACATCCTTGTAAATAATGCTGGCGTCTCGCACATTGGTACCGTCGAAAGCACGACTGAACTCGACTTCGACCGCGTTTTTCGCGTCAATGTCAAAGGCTATTTCAACTGTATCAATGCTGTCATCGGGAAGATGAAGTCTGCAGGAGGCGGAGTCATTCTAAACATGGCTTCTGTGGCCGGATCTGCCGGACTGGCTGATCGTTTTGCATACTCTGCCAGCAAGGGCGCGGTGATTGCGATGACCTACTCCGTCGCGCGTGACTATATCGGCCACAACATCCGCTGTAACTGCATGTCCCCCGCCCGGGTGCATACGACATTCGTCGATGGTTATCTGACAGAGAACTATCCCGGCCACGAGCATGACATGTTCGAGAAGTTGGCGAAGACGCAGCCGATCGGCAGAATGGGAGAACCGGAGGAGGTAGCTTCGCTTGCCCTCTTCTTGTGTTGTGACGCGGCTTCGTTCATCACCGGAGTGGATTACCCTCTGGATGGCGGTTTCATGAATTTGCACGGTTGATTGCGAGAGAACAGTGGATCTACACCTCGAAAATAAGGTCGTGCTCGTCACCGGCGGAGCCAAAGGCATTGGTGCCGCAATCGTACGAGCCGCCGCTGCGGAGGCTGCGATTCCTGTCATTGTGGACCGTGACGCCGAAGCCAGCAAAACTCTTCATGCTGAGTTAGGCCCGAGCCACGTGATCGTCGCGGATCTGTTATCCCCGTCCGACTGCCAATCCACGATCGATTCGACGGTTAAGAAGTTTGGGCGTCTTGATGCTCTCGTGAACAACGCGGGTGTAAACGACAAAGTCGGCCTAGAGCATGGAACTCCAGAACAGTACGCAGACTCGCTTGGTCGTAATCTGCTGCATTACTACAACATGGCGCATTTCGCCCTTCCATATCTGAAGAAAACGCGTGGCTGCATCGTGAACATCAGTTCAAAAACCGCTATCACCGGTCAAGGCGGCACGTCGGGATATGCGTCATCGAAAGGAGCAATATTGGCGCTGACCCGCGAATGGGCGGCGGAGTTGCTGGGCTACGGCATTCGCGTGAACGCGGTTATTCCGGCAGAGGTCATGACACCTCTCTACCGGCAGTGGCTCGACACGTTCCCTGATCCCGAACAGAAGCTTCAGTCCGTCCTGTCCAAGATCCCTCTGGAGAAAAGAATGACCTCTCCCGACGAGATCGCGGCAATGGTAGTCTTTCTTCTTTCTGCGCGCGCCGCGCACATAACTGGCCAGCATGTGTTCGTGGATGGCGGCTACGTCCACCTTGATCGAGCTTTGACCTAGAGAGATGACAAACTCAGCACCCATCACCGAGCGAAGTTACCGCACCCCACTCATTCTCGTCACTACCCTATTTTTTCTCTGGGCGCTAGGTGTCAACCTCAATGACGTTCTGATTCCGCATTTGAAGAAGGTCTTCGATCTAAACGACTTTCAATCGGCGCTCATCCAGGTGGCATTCTTCGGCGGTTATTGCCTTTCCGCGTTGCCTGCAGGACGGCTGCTGGAAAGGATCGGCTACAAGAATGGAATAGTCATTGGTCTGCTTACATGCGCGACGGGCGCGCTGCTGTTTATTCCCGCGGCCTCAGTTCAGGTGTATGGATTATTTCTTTTTGCTTCATTTGTTATGGCGTGTGGCCAGGGGGTCCTCGAAGTCGCCGCTAACCCTTACGTAACATTGTTGGGGCCTGCGGAGAGCTCAGAGCGGCGGTTAAATCTGGCGCAGTCGTTTAACGCCGTCGGTGCAGTCGTGACGCCGTTCATTGGCTCGGCTTTTATTCTCTCGGCTCTCGAATATTCGCGTGAGAAGCTGATGACCATGACGCCCCCACAGATGGCTACGTATCGCACGGCCGTGGTCAGCACCGTGAGGATGCCTTACCTCGTCATAGCAGGAATTTTTCTGGCCTACGCCGTTGTGATTTTTCTTTCCAAAGTGCCAGAGGTCGGCGCAACCGATGGAGCAGTGAAGCAGGAGTCGACCGGGGAAGAGCTGCGCGATATCTGGCGTTATGGCCACCTGGTAAAAGGAGTTATTGCACAATTCTTCTACGTTGGCGCTCAGATCGGCGTGGGTAGCTTCGTCATTCGACTGGCGCAGCATAGTATTCCTGGAATGCTCCAAAAGGATGCTTCCTTCTATTTGAAGCTGCATTTGATTGGATTCATGCTCGGAAGGTTCTCCGGTTCCTACATCATGAAGCGTGTGCCTGCCGCCAGGCTGCTTTCATTGTTTGCACTCGCGACTTTGATCTGTCTCCTCGTGGTTCTTCTCGGCTCCGGTACGGCTTCCCTATGGGCGGTCGTCCTGATCGGTTTTTTTCATTCGATCATGTTCCCAACCATCTTTGCCCTGAGCATCAAGCAACTTGGGCGATACACAAAACTGGGATCTTCACTATTGGTGGCTTCGATCATCGGTGGGGCCATTTTTCCAGCCATTATGGGATTCATCTCCGACCTCAGCAATATTCGCGTCGCGTTCCTAGTGCCGCTAATCTGCCAGGCCTATGTGCTCTATTTCGCAGTGCGCGGCTATCGGCCTATTCTGGTCGCAGAGCCCCGAGTCACTGAACTGAGTACCGCCAAATGAGCCGCCGATTCATAAATGACGCTACTTTCCACCTGCAATCGGCTGATGCGCAACAAAATGTTGCCGGGAAGACCGCGAGTGTCACGATCCTCCGCTTTCAGCAGGAGTCTGCCATCGTGATCATAACGAAACCCTGATCTCGTTATGGGAAAACTGTCGGATATGCGATCCACTGGGAGTACCAAAGTTGCCGCGGCGTTAGGCACTTTCGCTCTGCTGCTTTTTCTGTTTACCCAACCCATGGCGGCAACCCCAAGCCAGCCGAGGATCAGAGTTCTCATCCTGGATGGCTTCAGCAATCACGATTGGCATCAGACGACGGCACTGTTGCGCGGCATCTTGGAACCCTCGGGGCTGTTCACGGTTTCGATTTCGACGGCTCCACCCACCGCCGCGTCTCCGGGATGGGAACAGTGGCGTCAGAACTTTAGCCACTATGACGTGGTCATTCAAACCTGCAATGACATCGGCGGCGGCCCTTCCTGGCCGCGTGAAGTCCGGATTGCTTTTGAAAACTATGTCAGGAACGGTGGCGGAGTTCTGGTTTTCCACTCTGGTAATAATGCGTTTCCCGACTGGCCCGCCTACAACCAGATGATCGGACTCGGTTGGCGGAATAAGCAGCAAGGCGACGCAATCACTATTAATAGCAGCGAAAGGCTGCTGCGCATTCCCTCCGGCCAGGGCGAAAACACCGGGCACGATGGCCGCTCCGACGTGGTTGTCCACCGCCTCGGCGACGATCCCATTCATCACGGCATGCCCCGCGCCTGGAAAACTCCTACCCTGGAAATTTATTATTACGCACGCGGACCGGCGAAGCGCATGCGTGTGCTCTCCTACGGATATGACCAACACACCCGAATGAACTGGCCTTTGGAGTGGACAGTCCGTTTTGGCCGGGGACGTGCCTATAGCTCCACCTTTGGGCACGTTTGGAAAGGTGATGTCCAGCCACCCAGCCTGCGCTGTGCAGGAGAGCAGACGTTGCTTCTGCGAACCTTGCAGTGGCTGGCTAGGCGCCCGGTTACCGTTGCGATCCCAGCCGATTTTCCGACTGAGGCGGCGACTTCAATTCGTCCGGAGATACAGATTCCTGCTTCTGCGCAGTAAGACACAAATAGATTGCTCGTTATTTGGAGTTTGACTACATGCGACTTCGTCTTCTCGCCGTTTTCTTAACCGCAATTTCTCTCCCCCTTTCTTTCGGACTCGCCCAGACTACTGCCAGCCTCGATTCCATTCCTGGGCGCATGCACCACGTGATCGTCGCCAACGAAGTTCCAGGCGCGGTCACGGTGGTCGCGACGCGTGACTCTGTGCTTCGGATGGATGCTCAGGGTTGGGCCGACCCAGAACACAAATCTTTCATGCGTGTGGATTCGATCTTCTGGATCGCGTCCATGTCAAAGCCGATTACTGCTATAGCCGTGCTAATGCTGATGGAGGAAGGCAAACTCTTCCTCGACGATCCTATCGCCAAATACGTTCCAGAACTTGCTGGACTCAAAACTGCGGATGGCAAGACGCCGCGAATCACGCTGCGGCACTTGCTCACGCACACCTCCGGAATGGGAGAAGCAACCGACGAAGAGGCCAAAGCCGCGCGTTCCCTGTCCGACCTGGTGCCGGCCTTTGCCTCCAAGCCGCTTGCATTCGAGCCAGGGAGCAAATGGAAATACTGTCAGTCCGGCATTCTTACTCTTGGCCGAATCGTAGAAATCGTTTCCGGTGAGCCGTTTGAAGTCTTTCTGCGGAAGCGTATCTTCGACCCGCTCGGGATGAAGGACACGACTTTCTACCTGACCGAAGCCCAAATGCCGCGGTGGGTGATACCTGCCAAGCGCGAAGGCGAACAACTGTTGCCGGCGGAGATCGCCCTTTTGTACGGCCATCCTCCCACGTGGCGCGACCACTACCCGGCAAGCAACGGTGGCCTGTTCTCGACCGCACCCGATTACACCCGCTTTGCCCAAATGCTGCTGAGTGGCGGCGTGCTCGATGGCCGCCGCTACCT
>QHZR01000204.1 GCA_003224755.1 Acidobacteriota bacterium | reverse complement strand
TTCGGGGGCGGCGTGAACTGTTTCAGAGTACAATTAAGAAGCGCGCCGGACCCGATGGTTCAGATCGAGCCCAGCGCTGACCAAACTCGCCTAACTAGGAGGCAAGATGGCTGACCACGACCCTACCATCCCCACAACTGAGACTCAACTAAAACGCCAGAGAGGCGACGGAAGAACCTTTCTGCGCGGCTCCGTTTACTGGTGCTCATTCTATGTCGACGGTAAAGAACATCGTGAATCCTGTGGAACCGACGATCCAAAGAAGGCAGAGAAGTACCTTCGCAATCGTCTGAAAGCTGTCCACGTTCATCAAGCTGATAGGTCAAAGCCGTTCATCACTATCCGCGACCGCAAACGGCCTATTGCGGATTTGATGGATGCACTCAAAACCAATTTTGAACTTCGTGAGAAGGACAGCCCGCAAAACCTATCGAATATCAAGCGTGTGAGGCATGACTTCGGCCACATCCGCGCCACAGACCTTACGGCCGACGCTATTGCCGATTACATTCGGGATCAACTCGCTGGCGGATACGCAAAGGCCACAATCAATCGGCTAATGCAGGTTCTGCTGCAGGGCTACGCGCTGGCCGAACTACCTGCGCCGAAAGTTGTCAGGCTGGACGAAAGTGACAACGTGAGGCGCGGCTTTTTCAGCGAGCAGGAAATCAGAAGGGTAATCGCCAACTTGCCAGTCGAGCTGGCCGATTTTACACTTTTCGGTTGGCATACTGGCATGCGCAAGGGCGAGATAGCGTCGCTTCGCTGGGAGGATATGGACGGCGACGTGATCGTCTTGGCGGGCAAAAACGCCAAGAATGGTGAAGACCGCCAGATCCCATGCGTCGGCGAACTCGGGGAGCTAATCGCACGACGCAGGGCAGCGCGGAGCGTGAAGGTAGGTGACACGGTCATGCTGTGCGACCTGGTCTTTCACCGCAATGGGGCCCCGCTTCGCGAGTTCAGAAAGTCATGGGCTCGGGCTTGCAAGAAAGCAGGCGTCCGTCGCTTGTTTCACGATCTACGCAGGAGTGCCGTCAGGGATATGACGCGAGCCGGAGTCTCGCAGAATGTCGCGATGTCTATCTCTGGGCACAAAACGATTGCGATGTTCAAGAGATATGACATCGTCGATGTGAGCGACCAGCGGCAAGCTCTACAGCGAACCCAGGAGTACCGCAAAGTCGCAAAAGATAATGTGATTGCTCTGGCCGCCAAATGAATCAAGCTAGCGCCTGATTGCCAAAGTGCCCCTGGAACTTTGGGGGGCTTTTTTCTTTGCTTCACATGAGAACACGGACAATTGTTGCGAGAACACGGACGACCCGCGCTGACGACTTCGTCCAGTCTGTTGAAAAGAATGGCTCCTCAGGTAGGACTCGAACCTACAACCCTCCGGTTAACAGCCGGATGCTCTGCCATTGAGCTACTGAGGAGTGTGGCAGGGCGCTTCGGGAGAAGCGCCGCTCTCAAGTCATAATATCATCGGCGGGGTTTGCTGAAAACTGAGGGTGTTCTGCTAGGCTAGTCATTTCACTTGAGGTGGTGATGGTGGGAGGATTGCGCTTGATTTGGGCGTTTGGTTTGGTGCTGTTTGTGGCTGCGGTTTTGTGGAGTGAGGATGGCTCTTCTACGACGACCAATGCGCCGGCGGCGCCTCCTAAGGCGAAGGTGGAGGTTGTTGAAGACAACATTCACGGGCACAAGATTGGCGATCCTTATCGGTGGATGGAGGATTCAACCAGCCCTGCGACAGAGGAGTACGTGCGCGAGCAGTTGGCGTACACAAGGGGCATTCTTGATCCGCTGCCGGGGCGCGCGCAGATTCATGAGAGGCTGAAAGAACTGCTCTCGATTGGGACGATCGGGACGCCGCAGATCGGCGGGAAATATTACTTCTACACTCGGCGAGAAGGCAGCCAGAATCAGCCGGTGCTGCTGGTGCGCGAGGGCATGCATGGAAAAGATCGCACGCTGGTTGATGTGAATCAGCTCGCGGCAGACGGAACAGTCGCGCTCGACTGGTGGTTTCCTTCTGAAGACGGCAAGTACGTGGCCTATGGAACTTCAGCCAGCGGGTCAGAAGAGAGCACGTTGCGCGTGGTGGAGACGGCAAACGGAAAAGTGCTGCCGGATACGCTTGAGCGTACGCGCTTCGCCAGCGTCGCCTGGAAGAAAGACAATTCCGGTTTCTACTACAGCCGCCATCCGAAAAAAGGCGATGTGCCTCCCGGCGAAGAGGTCTATCACGTCAAGATTTTCTATCACACCCTGGGCAGCGATCCGGCAAAAGATCCTCTGATTTTTGGGGAAGGCCGCAAGGCGGAGGATGTCCCGCAGGTTCAGTTGGCGGACGATGACGATCGCTGGCTGCTCATCACGGTTTTCGAGGGGTGGGCGAAGAGTGAAATGTATTTGCAAGACCTGAAGGCGGGAACCGCGCCAGTTGAGATCACCAGCGGCAAGAACTTCCTTTACAACGGCGAAGTTTTCAAGGGGAAACTTTACATCCTGACGAACGAGGATGCGCCGAGATATCATGTGTTCGTGGTGGATGCCGCGAATCCGAAGCGCGAAAACTGGAAAGAAATCATTCCGCAAACGGATGCAGTGCTTGAGAGCGGAGCCATTCTGGATGGCAAGATTTTCGCGCAATACGAGAAAAATGCCAGCTCGCTGCTGAAGCTGTTGGCGCTCGATGGCAAGCGGCTGAGCGATATTCCGATGCCGACAATCGGATCAGTAACTGGGATCGGCGGAAAATGGAATCGGCGGGAAGCGTTTTTTGGATTTTATTCGTTTACCGTGCCGCCGTCGGTGTATCAGGTTGATCTGGCGGACGCAGGTGGCCGGCGAGACGCCGGCGCTACGATAGGCCGCGACCGTGCGAACGTAGAAGGCGGGGAGGAAGCAAACCCCGGCGCTACGGTCGGCGCAACGTTGAAGCCGTCGCTGTGGGATAAAGTCGATGCTCCCGGGATCAATCCGGCTGACTATGAAGTGCAGCAGGTTTGGTTTACGTCGAAAGACGGAACCAAAGTTCCGATGTTTGTGTTTCACAAAAAAGGATTGGAATTGAATGGAAGAAATCCGACGCTGCTGACAGGCTATGGCGGGTTCAATATCAGCGAGACGCCCAGTTTTGTGCCGGGGCGCTATGTTTGGCTGGAGCACGGTGGAGTGTTTGCGGTGGCGAACCTGCGCGGCGGCGCGGAGTTTGGCGAAGACTGGCATCGCGCCGGCATGCTGGACAAAAAGCAGAATGTATTTGACGATTTCATTTCTGCCGCCGAATTTCTGATTGCCGACAAGATCACGGACAAAGATCATCTGGCGATTCAGGGCGGGTCAAACGGCGGATTGCTGATGGGCGCGGCGTTTACGCAGCGTCCTGATCTGTTTCGCGCGGTGGTATGCCAGGTGCCGCTGCTGGACATGCTGCGCTATCAGAATTTTCAGATCGCAAAACTTTGGATACCGGAGTACGGCACTGCCGAAGACCCAAAGCAGTTCGATTGGCTATATGCCTACTCGCCGTATCATCACGTGAAGCCGGGGACGGAATATCCGGCGATCATGTTCATGACCGCGGACACGGACACGCGCGTCGATCCGATGCACGCCAAAAAAATGGCGGCGCTGATGCAGGCCGAGGCGGCGAATGGGCAGAGCCGGGAGCGTCCGATACTGTTGCGCATCGAGCCGAAAGCAGGACACGGAGCGGGGAAGCCGATCACAAAGCAGATTGAAGAAGGGACGGATATTTATTCGTTTTTGTTCTGGCAGTTGGGGGTGAAGGAGTAGGGTGCGTTCCGTGGTCGGCGATTGACAGGTTTGACGGGCAGTCTCTGGAAAATGAGCGATCCGGCACCCGCCTACGAATCCCTTCGGTCCCAATCGCGCCAAAAACTGCTTGCGTCAAATATAACCTCGCGGCTAATCCGATCATGTAAGTCTGTCGGCAGCTCGTCTTTGATGCCCAAATCGCCGAGGATGTCTCTAAACTCGGATATCTGGCTGCGCCAGGTCGAGTAGCTGTCTTGGCGGTACCCAACCGGGTCCCGCTGCCACAAGGTGGAATTAAACGCGCTTGCGATTCGCAGGGCACACATCATTGGTTGCACAGCGCCGTTCTTCGCTAGCTGCACGGCGGCTGTGCGGATTGTTTGCCACATCCGAAGCAGATCGCTGCCGGCTTGCAGAATTGATCCCATCCGAGTAGTGATCGCCATGACCCGCTGGTCATCGCCCAAGAGTGGGGCCGATTCTAGGCCTATGTCCAGATTCAACTCTTCCCTCTGGTATGGCGAATACGTTTCGGACTTGCGAATTGCTGCTGTTAGCACGCGGTAAAGCTCGTCTGTGGCGATCTCTGTGATATTCATCTTGCACTCGCAGGGACTCGATCCCAGTACCCACTTGATCGCGGTCTGTTGGTGTTGTCGACTAAACTCCACGCGCTCGGGATAATGCCACGCTACAACCGAATGGCGCGATCAGTGGGCGTCTGGAATAAGAGGTGAATATCGCAGTTGCGTGACGTCAGGAGCGAGCGCAAGTAAAAATTCATTTAAGCTCAACTCGCGGCCTAGGTCCCGCGAGATTGTGCCTAGCGAATCAACCGAACGCGATTCAATGGTCCAGAATTCGGGAATGTTGGCAAGCTGCTCGGGCGAAACCAGTTCTCGAGTTGTTGTGGGCTTTTCAGAGGAGGTCTCCACGCGCTCAACAACGATGGACGGTTGCGCCCCCGCGAGATGAGTTACGTACGCGATGCTATCAGCGTCATTCGCGATACCGGCTCTCCACAACTGCTGTATAAGGTACTGGCAACCGCTCGCCGCCTGAGAGAGAGGCCTCCCTAGCTTGCTCGAGATGCGTTTTCCTTCATCGGACACATGCTCGAAGAGCATGTCCGCGCATATCCTAGCGACCCGCTTGTATTCGTCATCAATCTCCAGTCCAGCGCGAGAAACAGTGGTGCGGAACTTCCGCGATCCTCGAACTGCCAGCAACCCACTAATGTCCCCCTCTCCCCTGCCTTCAAAGCCAGGTAGATTCTCAGAAACGCGAATGCCCTCGACGCATACTTTCGGTATCGAAGAGGCTACGCGCTGAGCAAATGATTTCTCTGGAAAGTATCCAGAATGAACTGCTAAAGCCAGCTCATATAGGCCCGATTCTGGTTTGTTGGGACCTTCGCGTCCCTGCCGAGCCTTCACTACGACCTCTACCTTGGGTGCGTGCCATGATATTTCTTCCTTGGAAGCAAAATGATCCTGGCGGAGGGCATCTGCGACGCAAGCAAATCCGATCTTGATCGGATCTCGTCCTTCCTCCTGATACTCCACCACGCACTGAGGGAGGATTACCCAATGTCTTATGATGTCAAGAACTGTCCTCTTGGACAGATCCACAGTATCGCGCAAGCGCAACGTTACCCGAGTCCCGTGGGGCTCAAGGCCTTCCAACAGCCGATCACCGGGATCGAGCTCACGTAAGAGATATGTCGATTTTACCGAAGTCATCCGGATGCGATGCCCATGGTTGTCTTTAAAAGTGACTATCTCGATGTCGTCGGATACCATGAAGCAGGTTAGGATGCCGATGCCGAATCGCGAAATTGGGACGAAGTCACCGTGCTCAGCCTCAAACTGCGGGGTGTTGTAATAAGACGAGCCGACGTTCATCAGATGATGTTTGATTACGTCACGGTCCATGCCGACACCGTCATCCTGGACGACGAGAAGCCGATTGGCGGGATTCCAGCGAATGACGACTTTTCCGGGAGGGGGGACTTCCCCGTTTTCCGAGTCGGCTCTTCGGGCGGTAATGTGCGCTTGGTAGCGGACTGCGTCAATTCCGTTTTGCAGGAGCTCTCGGATTGCAACCGTGGGCTCGTTGTAAATCGTGTGGCCGACTAGCAGGTCCAACAATTGTCCGCGATCCAGCTCGAACCTCATCGATTGTGGCGGAACACCCTCTAGACGGACGTCCCCCTCAATTTTGTGCCAGGGAAACCTATATTCTTTTGCGTCGACAATTTCCTGGCTTTTGTCGAGCCATCGCTTGGACTGCCGAACTTCACTGTCCGCGTACGCAACGTACTCTTGCAGAGAAAATAGCGGCCGCTCTTCCGTGAAGTCGGCGTTGATCACGATAACAGCTGTTTCAGGATCAGCCTCAATCAGCTTTCGCCCCCTGGGTCCAACTGCAAATGTACCCAGTTGCTTATCCCACTCCTGCACCGATTTGGGGTCTGAAAATCGCACTGTTTGATACATCACGGACGGCGTGCGATCTTTAGTTACATGTAGGAGGTCTGTTGTTCGAAGAAGGATCGCGGAGTACTGGACGTTTGCTACCTCATTGGGATGGTTACCAAGCCTAGCCACGATTGGATATCTGTCCAATTTATCGAGGTCTGCGCTATGGTGGCTCTCGCATGTTATTGCAAGATAGTCGCGAAATCTGGGGGGAGTACCCTGCAGCAGTTCTGCCACTCGGTTTGCAATGGGTTGGACATGTGGCCCCCATTTTCTGGTGTGACGGCCTGTCACCCACTCGCGAATTCGTTGAGCATGCCCCTTGCGAATAAATTCTTGAAAGAAGAAGCTCTCCTTTTCCTCCGAATCCATCCGGTTTGTTCGGGCAAGATATTCTCTGCCATCGCTGGACTTGTCGAGGCTTTCCCGCCACGAGACGAATTCGGAATTTTCCAGTCTGCCATCGTATTCCTGCGATGTGGTTACCATGCCGAGGTCATGGAGGTAGATAGCGCGCACCGTTAGCAGCCAGACCACCGGGCTCATAG
>QHZR01000203.1 GCA_003224755.1 Acidobacteriota bacterium | reverse complement strand
GTCTCCGCGAGCTCCGGATCATCCGTTGCCTGTATATAAAGTGTCGGCACACCCGCCAGCGTAATCAATTTCTTCGACAGTGGCGTATCGTCGCGATGCGCGTGGTTCAAATACCCAAAGGTGAACTCCGCCGCGCGCACCATCAGCGGAAACCCGCCCAGCCCGTTGCGCTCCACGCCCACTTTCACCATTTGCTTGGGCTCGTCGTAGACCGAATCCAGCACCAAGGCGCGAATTCGCTTGTCGTTTTCCGCCTCGCGCAGCGCCGCGTAAGCGCCCATGTTATAGCCCCAAAGTCCCATCCGAGTCGGATCCAAGTCCGGCCGCGTCGCCAGCAGGTCCACTGCCCCGCGCACTTCATCCGCTTCGTGATAGCCGAGCGTGCTGATTCCCCCATTTGCCCCGTGCGCCGCAAAATCGAAAATGAACACGTTGTACTGGTGATCCTGCAGCGCCGATTCCAGCGTCAGCAGCTCGCCGCGGCTGGACTCGTACCCGTGGCAAAGGATAATCGTCGCCGCTCCTCGCAACCCCGGAAAGAACCATCCTTCCCGCTTTTCGGCTCCGCCCGGCACAACAAACTCCAGCACCTCCGGCCGCCCGGGAAAACTTGCCATATTGATTTCTGTGCTGCTGCGCTGGGGTTTTACGATGCGATAAACGAGAAAGCCCGCAATGGCCGTAGTGGCCAGCACGGCAAAAAAGACCAAAGCTAACAGTGCCATGAGTATCTTGGTGGATAACCTGCTTGGATAACGGAGTTCGTAAAGGATCTGCATTCGTCGTCTGCGCAACTGGACTGGCGGCGGACGCCGCTTCTTTCTACCTCACAATACTCTTTCGATGATTCGCATCGTAGCACATCTTTTCCATCGCTCCCTGAGCCGCCACACTCGATTGTGTCTCCTTCCTTACCTCCTCTGCTTTCTCTCTTTCCTGCACTTCCTTTATGATGGAATAGCGCTGCAGGGGCCGCGCCGCTTTCCTTTATTCATGAACATCATCGATCTACGACAGACTACGGTCCGTCAGATTGAGCCGCTTCTCGAAGAAGAAGCGCGGCACTGGCGCGACGAATTGCATTGGGACTACCGCGGCGCTCTCGAACTCATCAAGCGCTTCCTGGACGCGCACGCCTTGGCCGGATGCGTCGCATTCGAAAACGGCGTCGCTGTCGGGTACACCTTCTACGTCCTTGAAGATCAAAAAGGCCTGATCGGAGGCCTGTATGTCTCCTCCAAATTCCCGCAAGACTCCATCGCGCCTCGCCTCCTCGAAGAGCTGCTCGTCTCCATGCGCGCCATTCCGCATCTCGCCCGGATCGAGGCGCAGTTGATGCCTTTCAGCGGCCCTGTGGACACGCCCCTGATCGGGCAGGGTTTTCACCTTTACACGCGTCAGTTCATGCTGCTGGATTTGCATAAGACGCACGACGTCAAGGCCGGCGCTTCGGCGGGCATGCGCCTCAATCGCTGGAACGATCGCTATTTTGATCCTTGCGCGAAGTTGATCTATCTGGCTTACACAAATCACGTCGATGGCGAGATCAACGACCAGTATCGCAGCCGTGCCGGCGCGCTTAAGTTTCTGAAGAACATCATCCTGCTTCCCGGATGCGGCCAGTTCGTGCCTGCCGCCTCCTTCGTTCTTCACGAGCCCGGCAGCGACGAACTCGTCGCCGCGGTTCTCACCAGCGAAGTCTCCCCCGGCGTCGGCCACACCACGCAAATCTGCGTTCTGCCCGGCTACCAGGGCCACGGCCTCGGCCGCATGCTCATGCAAACTTCCGCCGAAGCCCTTCGCTCCATGAAGTTCAGGGAATTAACGCTGACCGTCACCTCGGACAACCACGCCGCCGTCCAGCTTTACGAGAAACTCGGCTTCCACACCATCAAAACTTTCACCGCTGGCGTCTGGCCCCGCTGATGCCGGTGCAGACGCCGGCTTTACGCTGTTCACCCTGCGCTTAAAAAAACGCACGGCCCCGAACTGCTCGGGGCCGTGGCTTCGAACCTAGCGCAGGTCCGACGCTCGTCTAGAAGTTCACCTTCATCCCCAGCTGCAAAATTCGAGGATCGCGCGCAGAGCGGATCTTGTCGAAGTTTCCGTTGCCGAGAGTGAATGACTGACAGCAGATCGGATTCAGGTGATTAAAAGTGTTGAACGTTTCGAAACGGAACTGCCCGCCGAAGCGCTCCGTGAACTTCATGTTCTTGAACATGCCCAGGTCCGTCCGCCAGAAGCCCGGAAGACGGACTGCTCCGGGTCTTTCCGAAGGGGCTGTCGTCTGACCAGCCACTGGACTCGTAAAAGCTGTTGCGTTGAACCAGTTTTCAAAACTATGCGGCTGGTTCGCGTTTGGATCCCCAACTTGGTTGGCACGAAGTACGCATGGCGAGGGGCCCAGGCAATCTGCTCCCGTCGGATCAATTAATTGGTTGGCCGCAACCGTTTCGGGCAGACCCGTCTGGAAAGTTTGAACGCCCGATAGTTCCCATCCGCCAAGGACGTGCCCAACGATGCCCTTCTGCGCTCGGAAATACGGAATATCCCAGACGAAATTGCCCGTCACAACATGTCGCCGATCGGCGATGCACGGACCATAGTTGCCACGCAGGTCTCCCTGCACAGGCATGATTCTGCCAGTGCTGCGGTCAGCCATATAGGTGGTCAAGCAGTGTGACCATGTGTAAGAGACATTGAACAACGTATTGTCTTTGAATTGCTTCTGGATCTGGCTTTGGAATGCATGGTAGTTCGAAGTGTAGATTTCCTCGAAGGCGTTACCGCCGTTCCATCCGATGTATGGACGGACGACATTCAGCAGGTCTGTGTTACTGGTGTCAACCACGGTCATCGGCACGCCGTTGATGTTGTGCGTGAAACTGATACTGTTGGTTCCACTCATACACGGCGTCGTGGCGTTGCAATTCAGGTAAGCGCCCAGCGCCGGCTGATTAATGTCGAGGAATCCGGGCAAGTGGATTCCATTGTTCCCGTAATAACCGACGTCTAGAATCCAGCCACGGAGCATTTCCCGTTGCACGTCGAGGCTCCACTGCGTCGTGTAGGGGTATTTATAATTAATCGGAACGCGGCTCTGCAGTTGCGGCGCGGCCGCCGAAAATGATCGTGTACCCCCGGTCGGGTTCTGCATCGTCGTGTTGGTCACGCTCAGATTTGTATTGAACCCGGAACCCAGGAAGATGTCGTTTTCCGCATTTCCAAACTCCTGGCCGTTATCGTAAAACATGCCAAAACCCGCACGGATGGAGGTCTTGCCGTTTTTCCAGGGATCCCAAGCCAAACCTAGCCGGGGAGCAATGCCTCGGTTGTATTCTTTGCCGACCTTACTGCCAAAAGGAGACTGCGTCCCTCCAGCAGGTGGATGAGCAAAAATGTAGCCGTTGAGCGGACTGAAATTCGGGTTGCACGCGCTGACAATCTGGCCCGACGCATTCAAGCTGGTATCCAGCCGACCCGCATTAATACCGGCCGCGTTACCTAAAACGCAAGGAGCCTTCGCCGGATCGTAGAAAGCCGGATCGAATTGACCCAGCATGCCATTAGCATCGGTCGGCTGGCGGAAGAACGAGTGACGGAAGCCGTAGGTAAGGGTCAGGTTCGATTTCATACGCCAGTTATCCTGTGCGTAGTATTCGAACTGGTTGTCCATGATGTTGGCGGTCAGGTCGAGCAGACTCTGCGAAAACGTGCCAACTCGTCCTAACAGGAAATTGGCCCAATTCTGTTCAAAAGTAAACGTGCAGTTCGGAATGGTTGAAGGTGTGCAAGGATTCGGATTACCGTTCGCGTTGATCGCATACGTAGCAGCATTGTTGCCGCCCGCATTTTCGTTTTTGTTATAATGATAGTAAACGGCACCGAACTTGAAAGTGTGCCCTCCCGTGATCTTCGTGACGTTCCCGAAGGCAGCGTGGTTGCGGTTGTAATCCGCATAAGGTCCGAAGCTGCCGGGTCCGCTTGTGAATCCTATGGTGCTCGAAACCCCGCTAAAAGTGAGGTTCGGTACGCGAGCCAAAGACGATGTAAACGGCAGTTTCACGGCCGCTGCGACATCAGGCGAATTCTGACTGTTCATCAGCCCGATAGGGTGACTCAGAATGGCACCGTACGAATAAGAGTACCCTGGCTCGATCAAGAACGTCGGGCTGAGCGTAATCGTTGCGCGTACGGTGTAGTTGTGCCCCGGAGAGTTTGTTGACGTTGTTCCGATACCTTGAATGGCCGGTCCGTTTGAGAACAGGGCGCCCGCCTCTTGCGTGGGGATGGTATCCCGCAGGATTTTGCCGGAAAGCGACAGCTTCTTGCTCACGATGTGGTCAATCTTGATGATCTCTTCATGGAAATTGAAGATGTTCTTCAGCGTTGAGGTGAATCCGAAGGGGTCACCCGTGGTCGCAGCATTAGGCGTGGGGTAATGGGAATAGATGTCCTTCAGATAAGCCTGCGTAATGGGATCAAACGATGTGGTCGCGATTGACGTGCCTGTCCCTCCGGTTGCACAAGTATTGTTAGCGTTAAACGTTACACAAACAGGATGCGTGAACTGCCCTTGCAACATAGTCGCTGTAGGCACGTCCGTGGTCGCATTGACGTACGTCAGGTTGCGGCGCACCTCTTCCGAGAAGAAAAAGAAGGTTTTAGTCCTTTGTTCGTAAATCTTAGGGATCCATACCGGCCCGCCGATGGTGCCTCCGAAATCATGATAACGGAGATAGGGTTTGTGTGGCAGTACGGTTGGGTAAAGACTTGCGAAGTTTCTGGCGTTGAGCATGTCGTTGCGCCAGAACTCATAAGCGCTGCCATGAAACATGCTCGTTCCGGACCGCGTGATCACGTTCACCTGCCCACTCGCCGCGCGCCCATACTCTGGATCGTACTGGCCGCGGATCACACGGAACTCCGCAATTGAGTCCACACTCGGAAAAGATAGCAGCGTGAGATTTGAGCCTCGGTCTACGTTGTCCGCTCCGTCAATCATGTAGTTGTTTTGTTCGCGCCGGCCCCCGTTCATGGAGAAGGTGACCAGGTTCGTGCCTTGCGGCGCAAACGCACCGACGTACAGCGTGTCAGAGTTCCCTCCATCGGATACGCCCGGTGTCAGCGTCACCAATTGTTCCCAGTTACGTCCATTCAGCGCCAGTTCACGAACCTGCGTTCCATTGATCAAGCCGCCAGCCGTTACTGATTGCAGTTCCACCTGGAGCGGGTTCGCTTCGACCGTTACTGACTCATTGACCGAACCCACTTCGAGTGTCAAATTGATGGTCAGCTTATCGGCTACGTTCAAAACGATATTCGAGAAAATAGACTTCTTGAAGTTCGGCGCCTCCGCAACGACTTCGTAGCGCCCCACCGGTAGGTACGCCGCGAGGTACTGACCACTCGATTCCACGGTCAATGTGCGAACAACTACATTCTTGTCCAGACTCCTGATCGTTACCTTAGCTCCCGCAACCGCTGCCCCCGACGAGTCTGTCACTGTTCCTAAGATCGATCCTGTGGTTTCCTGTGCCGTGGCTATCCCACACATCCCGGCGCAGAGCCCCACGACGCACAACCAAGCAAATAACCTTCGCATCACCCACCCCCTTGAACTAAAACTGATGACCTTAACTGACGATTTCAAGCTGCCGGGTCAAGCGATTGACTACCCTGCAGCGGTCCCCCCGGTAAATCGACTTCACAAATTCTACAGGCTCTCCATTGTGAAGGTAAGCCGTGCGCGTGAAGCGGAACACTGGCGACTTCTCGCGAACGCGCAGCAGCTTCGCTTCTACCGCCGTCGCCACCGAAGCCTCCGCCACTTCATCGGCCATGTGTACCTGCAATCCGTATTGCTCCGCCAATGCCCGGTACAGCGAGCCGCTGGGCTCGAAGTTCTCCAGCAAATCCGGGCACAGCCGCGCCGGTAGATGCGTCGCTTCAACACACAGCGGCGCGGAATCCGCCATCCGCACCCGCCGCAGAAGAATCACTTCTTCGGCGGGACTCAAGTGCAGCGCCTCCACGACATCTTCCCCGGGATGAATTTGCCTGAACGCCAAAACTCTTGACCGCGGCTGCGTCCCGCGATCCTTCATTTCTTCACTGAACGAAAGCAGTTGCCGGAAATTCTTTTCCAGCTTCATCCGTGAAACAAATGTGCCTCTGCCGCGCTGGCTAAACGCCAGCCCGCGGCTGCACAAGGACTTCAGCGCTTGCCGCGCCGTCATCCGGCTCACGCCCAGCCGCGCCGCTATTTCCTGCTCCGAAGGCATTAGCGCGCCCGGCTTCAGCTCGCCAGACCGGATCTGCTCGCTCAGACCCTGCTGAATCTGGTAGTACAGCGGCACCACGCTTTGCCTGTCGAGAACGACGGCTCCCACTTGCATTCCCCGTCCGGTTGTATAGACGACTGGACATATATAACCCGCCGCCCCCGCTGTCAAGCAATACATTTCATGTCACCTTCAGCCTTGGCGAGCCTCTGCCACAAACGCATTTATCAAATCCGAATTATCCGGGCGGCTGGTCTCTCGCATTCCCGTCCGCAGCCACCCGGCATCAACTTTCCCTTGACTTTCTTTAACGTTCTGGTACACTAGTTGTCAGGTAAAACTTCGTAACATTCCAGGTGCGTTTGATCGTTTTTGGCGCCGTTATGGCTCCTCACCTCTCCTCACGCCAAGTCATTTAGAATCAACACTTGCAGCAGAAACGAAAAATGGCGTCTCTAACTCTCTTTAGAATCAACACTTATGGAAGTGTCCCGCAAGTGTTGATTCTAAACCACTTACAGAAACACTAAGTCCTTTAGATGCAACACTTATGAAAAACATAGGGGAGGGGTGGGTCGTTATTGTTAACTAGACATGCCACGAAGCATATCTATCCCGAGCGACGAGCGTGGTTTGCGAGTCCCGACCAGGTCGGGACCATTGGGAGCGAGGGTCTCTCTTAAATCCGGCGGCTAGGTCGCCGCCGCGCTGCTCGGTTCCCCGGCCTTCTAGCTCGTCGCTTGAAAGATATTTCACGTGCCCGCGAATCTTTTTCGCATCGATCCCTGGGCCAGGCTTTTTCCGCGCGGCGCTGGTAGTCGTAATTCCGCGGAGGGTGGCGAACTCGAGCAGTGTGAATAAACAGATGGCGGTACGTTTTCTCACAGGAATTCCCCGGAAAGGAAAAACACTATTTTTTGACGCGATCCTTCAGCAGATTCTTCAGCTCACTCATGAATTCCTGCACGTCCTTGAAGTCCATGTACACCGATGCGAACCGC
>QHZR01000053.1 GCA_003224755.1 Acidobacteriota bacterium | reverse complement strand
GGCGACAATGTGCAGCTGGTGATTGAGCTGATCACGCCGGTGGCGATGGAGAAGGGCTTGCGCTTCGCCATCCGCGAAGGCGGACACACAGTGGGCGCGGGCACGATTTCGGAGATTGTGCAGTAAGGCAGTGGTTGGCTGTTGGTCGTTGGTCTTGGTCTTTGGCCAAGGCGTCGCAGCGATTGGGTAGTTGTTGAATGATCCGGGTCAAGGCAGTTTAGTTTAGCCATGCGATGTACCAGCCCCGAAGGCGGCATATTTTAGCCCAGGGCGTAAGCCCTGGGTAGGTGGAGCAGAGGATAAAGCGCGAGGGCAAAGCCCCAAGCGGCAGGAACGCGGGCGAGGGCGCCCGCGCCACATAAGCAAAGCAGATTTCTCACCGCTAAAGCGGTTCGGAATGACAGAGGGTTTGAGTTTTTCGATGTTGGTTTTGAGCTAAAGGCTAGGAGCTTTTTTGTATGCCCCGAGAGATCATTACAATGCAGTGCGGTGATTGCAAAGAGCGGAACTATTCGACTACGAAGAACCGCAAGACGAAGCCGGACCGGTTGGAGCTGAAGAAATTTTGCAATCGGTGCCGTAAGCATACGCCGCATAAGGAAGTGAAATAGTGGAACGCGGGCGAGGGCGCCCGCGCTACACGAACAGGGGCGTAAGCTCAACGGTTAAACTGTCGGTCTCCAAAACCGAACTTGGGGGTTCGAATCCCTCCGCCCCTGCCAGAGTTTAGAGGGAAGCAGAAGGCAACGGTAAAGAGAGTCAGGTGCTGGGATGGGGGTAGGAACAGGAACGAAGAAGATGGCAAATTCAATTGCAGCGGCAGGCGACGCAGGCTTCGGAGGGATCAAGTCCTGGCCTGAGCGTATCAAGTCTTTTTATAACGACGTGCGCACAGAGATGCGCAAGGTCACTACGCCATCGCGTAAGGAAGTGCAGGCGACCACAACGGTGGTGCTGGTCGCCGTATTTCTGTTCGCGTTGTATTTCTGGGCGGTGGACAACACCCTCGGCCGCGGTGTGACCGATCTGATCCAGTATCTTACGAAGCGCTAGGAGCGATTCACTTAGGGTTGACACAACTTATGCAGGACGAAACAAAAAACGAAACGACAGACGCAGCCACGTCGACTGAAGGCGGAGCCGCAGTCGCCGAACAACCGCGCAATCCGAATATGAAGTGGTACATCATCCATTCGTATTCGGGATTTGAGCGCAAAGTAAAAGAGTCCCTGGAGTCGCGGGTGCGCGCCTTCGGGCTCGAAGAGAAGATCGGCAAGGTGCTGATCCCGACTGAGTCGGTTACCGAAGTGCGTGGCGGCAAGAAGTACACTGTGGAGCGCATGTTCTATCCCGGCTACGTGCTGGTTGAAATGGACATGGACGATCATGTGTGGCACGTGGTGAAGTCCACGCCTCGCGTCACGGGCTTTGTCGGTACAGGACAGCAGCCCACGCCGCTTTCGGAAGAAGAAGTTCAGCATATCGTCTATAAGGCGGGCGAATCCAAGGACAAGCCGAAACTCAAAGTCAAATTTGAAAAGAACGAAAAAGTGAAAATCACCGAAGGGCCGTTTGCGACCTTTGATGGGATCGTTGATGACGTAAACGAGGATAAGGAGACGGTGAAGGTGATGGTCACTATTTTCGGGCGGTCGACGCCGGTGGAATTGGAATTCAAGCAGGTGGAGAAGCAAGGGTAATTGTCGAGATTGGCTCGAGCGAACGGGTGAGGGCACCGGTTCCGATGTGATTCGAGATAGAGGGAAACAGCAATGGCGAAAAAAGCTACAGGTTCAGTGAAGTTGCAAATTGCGGCGGGCAAGGCGACGCCGGCGCCTCCGGTTGGTCCAGCGCTGGGGCAGGCGCAGATCAACATTATGGAGTTCTGCAAACAGTTCAACGCGCGTACCAGCCAGAAAGAACTGGAAGGGCTGATCATTCCGGTTGTGGTGACGGTCTATAACGACCGCTCGTTCAGTTTCATCACCAAGACGCCTCCGGCCGCGATCTTGCTGAAGCGAGCCGCGGGGATCGCCAAAGGTTCGGGTGCGCCGAATAAAGATAAAGTCGGCAAGGTCACGCTCAAGCAGGTTGAGGACATCGCAAGGCAGAAGATGCCGGATTTGAATGCGGCGTCGGTGGCTGCAGCGATTAAGAGTGTCTCGGGCACGGCGAGATCGATGGGAATTGATGTAGTTGGGTAAGGTGTACGCGGGCTTGCCAAATCAGATTTGGTAATTGGGTAATTTTGTAATTGAGTAATTGAGAACCTCTGGCCAATGGGCAAGCGGTTTTCAAATTTTCCAATTACCCGATTACAAAATTACAAAATGTCATTCACCACGGCTGATCGGAACAACGTTCTGCGGTGGGAGACGGAGACGCAAATGAAAAAAGCAGGAAAAAATATCGAGAAGGCGAGGAAGGGAGTCGAGCAGCGTCCCTATGTGCTGGCCGATGCTGTGCCTCTCTTGCAAAAAGTTAAATTCGCGAAATTCGACGAGACCGTTGAAGTCACCATGCGTCTCGGCGTTGATCCCAAGCATGCTGATCAGATGGTGCGCGGCACTGTGGTGCTTCCGCATGGGCTCGGCAAGTCGAAGAAAGTACTGGTGATTGCATCCGGCGAGAAACAGCGCGAAGCACAACAGGCCGGCGCGGATTTCATCGGTGGCGAAGACATGGTCGAGAAAATCACCAAAGAAAACTGGACCGATTTCGACGCGCTGATTGCTACGCCTGACATGATGAAATCTGTCGGACGGCTCGGAAAAGTTCTCGGACCCAAGGGCTTGATGCCGAATCCGAAGACTGGGACCGTGACATTCGACGTTGGTCGCGCTGTGCAGGAAGTGAAGGCTGGCAAAGTTGAATTCCGCACCGATAAGACTGCACTGGTTCACGTTCCCGTGGGCAAGATTTCTTTTACGCCGGACAAACTCATCGATAATGCGACCACGCTGATCACGAGCGTAATTAAGGCCAAACCTTCGGTGGCCAAAGGCAAGTACATCAAGGGCTGCTATTTGAGTTCTAGCATGGGGCCTGGGATTTCGCTGGACACGACGGCGATCGAGACAGCAGCGAAGGCATAAGCATAAAGTCGGCCTTTCAGGCCGAAGGACAGCCGAGGGCGGCTGTCCCTACGTGAGACTTTGAAAGGGACAGATTATGGCGGTTACTCGAGCAAAGAAGATTGAACAGGTTGAGAAGTTGGGGAAAGACCTGCAGAACGTGTCCACGGTGATCGTCACCACGTATAGCAAGCTGACGGTTGCACAGGATTACGAGTTGCGTAAGGTGCTGCGAAGTTCTGGCGCGAAGTATACCGTCGTGAAAAACACGCTCGCCGAGCGGGCGGCGAAGGGCACCAAGATTGAAAACGCGCTGAAGGATCTTTCTGGCGTGACGTCGATTGCCTACACCGAAGGCGATCCGGTGGCCCTGGCGAAAGCGCTTGCGAAGTACGCGAAAGATAATCCGGAGTTTACCTTCAAGGCTGGCGTAGTCGAAGGCCGCGTGATCTCGATCAAAGAGATCGAGTCGCTCGCGACCATGCCGTCGAAGGAAGAGATTTATTCCAAGCTTCTGTTCCTGATGAACGCGCCGGCGCAACGCCTGGTCACGGTGATGAACGCTATCGGGCGAGACCTGGCGGTGGTGATCAATCAGGGTGTGGAGAAAGAAAAATTCAGCGGAGAGGCGACTCCCTCGGGAGTATAGCGATTTTGTAATTGGGTAATTGAAGATTTCTTGCCGAATACGATTTGCCCGGAGTGAAGATTTTTAGTTATCAGTGTCAAGGGTTGCGTGAGTCGGAGAATCACGTTGTCTGGCGTGACGTACGGCGAAAGCGCACTGGAAACTTGCCCACGGATAACGCAATTGGGCGAAAGCCCTGAATTGGATGATGAAGATATTGGGCAGAAATCCGCTATGCGGGTTTTCAAATTACCCAATTTCAAAATTACCCAATCACCAAAATCATCTGATAACTGGAGAATTGAAATGGCAGACTTGCAGCAATTAGAAGATTCCATCGTCGGGCTGTCGCTGCTCGACGCAGCGCAACTTGTAAAGAAACTTGAAGAGCGTCTTGGCGTTTCGGCGGCGGCAGCGGCCCCGGTCGTTATGGCCGGCGGCGGAGCCGGCGCCGGTGCGGCGGCAGCTCCGGCTGAGGAAAAGACGGAATTTGCCGTCGTGCTGACCGCGGTTGGCGCTAACAAAATCAATGTCATCAAAGCGGTCCGCGAAGTGACCAGCCTGGGCTTGAAGGAAGCAAAGGACCTGGTGGACGGCGCTCCGAAGACCGTGAAAGAAGGCGTCTCCAAGGACGAGGCAGAGAGCATCAAGAAGAAGTTCGCCGACGCGGGCGCGACTGTCGAAGTGAAGTAGCAGTTTCTTGGATTACGGAGTGCGTGCCGGTCGCCTGCGTTTTCTCGGGCGGTTTAGCTCTGGGCGGTACCCCCACGTCCCAAGGGCGTTGAATTGGGCGAGGATCTCACCACCCAGACGATCCGGCAAGCAATTTTAAGACCACTGCTTGAAGAAACCGGACCAGCGGTGTTATTATAGTCACTAACAACACCGCTTCCGACTTCATTCAGGTGAGCGGCCCTCACGGATCAGGAACCAAGGGAAGCGGAGAGGGACCGCATAACGGATTAGCAGACTGTCCTGCGGGCGGCGGGACGGGAACAGGCATACTGGCGCGGAAACGACACAATTCAATTGGCCATGCGCGCGATGCGGCGCCTGAGGGACATGCTGTCCCCGCAGGCGCATCAGTGTGTCTCTCGAAATTTACATTTTGCAATTGGCATTTGGCAATTAGCCAGAACGACCAACTGCTGAGTGGCAAGTACTAACTGCGTTTTCCTGCCCGCGTTTTCCGCTGTGATGCAGCCTCCGAGCTGCGCAGAAAAGATTGGGAGCATTCCGAATGTCAAAGAAGAACGGATTCCGTCATCGTTTTGATTTTTCAAAGATTCCAGCAACCATCCAGATTCCTAACCTGATTGAAGTGCAGAAGCGGTCGTACGAGCGGTTCCTGCAGATGGATCGTCTGCCCAGTGAGCGTGAGGACGGAGGCCTGCAGTCGGTTTTTCAGTCGGTGTTTCCGATCACCGACTTCCGCAACGTCTCGCAACTCGAGTTCGTTGACTACGCGATCGGCAATTGGGAGTGCAAGTGCGGACACCTGAAGGGCCTGCATCACTTACGAACCACTTGTAAGAACTGCGGCTCGACGGTCATTACGGACCCGTTTCATCCGGGCGATGTGCTTTGCCACAAGTGCGGCACCTACAACGCGAACACGCCCGATTTTTGCAATAAGTGCGGCGATCCTGTCGGCTTGCAATTGAAGTACGACGTGGCCGAGTGCGAAGAGCGCGGCATGACCTATTCCGCGCCCCTTAAGGTTACGATGCGTCTGACGATTTTCGACAAGGATGCTGAAACCGGTAATCGCTCCATCCGTGACATCAAAGAGCAAGAAGTATTCTTCGGCGATGTGCCGCTGATGACGCAAAACGGCACCTTCATTGTGAACGGCACCGAGCGCGTAATCGTCAGCCAGTTGCACCGCTCACCGGGCGTGTTCTTCGAGACCGCGAATAATCGCACTTACTTTCTGGGCAAGATCATTCCGTATCGCGGATCGTGGGTGGAGTTCGAATACGACCAGAAGAACGTGCTTTACGTTCGCATTGACCGCAAGCGCAAATTCCTGGGCACGATTTTCCTGCGCGCCCTGGGCCTGCGTTCCGGCGAAGACATTCTTCGAACGTTCTATACCGTTGACCGGCTTGTCGTTCGCGACAAAAAGCTCTACTGGACGCTCGATCCCGCGAGTGACAAAACGACGAACCTGCTTGGCATGAAGCTGGCGCATAGCATTAAGTCGAAATCGGGCGAGGAGATCGCGCATTCGGGCCGCAAGCTCAATGCTGCGATTTTGAAGGAAATTCAGAAAGCGAAGATCGGCGAGATCGAAGTAGATGTAAGCGATCTCGAGGGCGCATGGGCTGCTGGCGATATCGTGGACACGACTTCGGGCGAAGTGATGCTCGAAGCGAACACCGAGCTGACCGCCGACAAAGTCGCGAAGATCCTTGACTCCGGCGTGGTGGAAATGAACCTGTTCTTCCCGGAGCGCGACGATGTGGGAACGGTTATCAGCCAGACGCTGAAGCGCGATTCGGTCAAGACCCCGCAGGAGGCGCTGATCGAGATTTACCGCAAGCTGCGCCCGGGCGACCCACCGACTCTCGACACCGCAACCGCTCTTTTCCATGGGATGTTTTTCGATCCGCGGAAATACGACTTCTCGAAGGTTGGCCGTCTGAAATTCAATATCAAGCTGTTCGAGAATAGTGATGCGACCAGCCTCGACAAGCGCACGCTTGATCCCGACGATTTCTACGCCACGATCAAGTACCTGCTGAAGCTGAGGAAGAACATCGGCGTGGTGGACGACATTGATCACCTCGGCAACCGCCGCGTCCGCGCGGTCGGTGAACTGCTCGAAAACCAGTTCCGCATCGGCTTAGTGCGCATGGAACGCGCGATCAAAGAAAAGATGAGCGTGTATCAGGAAATGTCCACGGCCATGCCGCACGATCTGGTGAACGCAAAACCAGTCATGGCAGCGATCCGCGAGTTCTTTGGCTCCTCTCAGCTTTCGCAGTTCATGGACCAGACGAATCCGCTTTCGGAAATCACCCATAAGCGGCGTCTCTCGGCACTGGGGCCGGGCGGGTTGTCGCGTGAGCGTGCGGGCTTCGAGGTCCGCGACGTTCACCCGACGCACTACGGCCGCATCTGCCCGATTGAAACGCCGGAAGGTCCGAATATTGGACTGATCTCGTCGCTGAGCTGCTACGCGCGGATCAACGACTACGGGTTCATCGAGTCGCCGTATCGGCGAGTGAAAAATGGCCGTGTGCTCGATTACGTCAGCGTGGTGAATGCCGGCGATAGCGACCACAAAGCCGGAGATCACCTGGAAAAGCACGAAGCCGAAAAGATCAATTCCGATCTGAAAGATCGGCGCAAGCGTGCAGCGGAGCTGGAACCGTTCTCGTTCTATCTCTCGGCTTGGGAAGAAGACCGCCATGTGATTGCGCAGGCTAACGTCGAGCTCGACGACAAGGGCCGGATCGTCGGCGA
This sequence comes from Acidobacteriota bacterium, assembly GCA_003224755.1. Classification (GTDB taxonomy): domain Bacteria; phylum Acidobacteriota; class Terriglobia; order Terriglobales; family Acidobacteriaceae; genus Gp1-AA145. Next base: position 26,957 of record QHZR01000053.1, on the reverse strand, counting down.
TCTCGTTAATGCTCGCAAAGCTGGCAATTTCGTGCTGGTCAGTAAAGAAGAAGTGGACTACGTGGACGTCAGCCCGAAGCAGTTGGTTTCGGTTGCCGCCTCACTCGTGCCATTCCTCGAGCACGACGACGCAAACCGCGCGCTGATGGGCGCGAACATGCAGCGCCAGTCGGTTCCGTTGCTCCGTGCCGAAGCTCCGATAGTTGGCACGGGAATGGAAGGCGTCACTGCGCGCGATTCTGGCGCAGTGGTTCTCGCCCGGCGCAACGGCGTCATCGATTCCGTTGACTCCGAGCGCATCATCGTACGCGTCGAGGGCGAGCATCACCCCGGCCAACTGTCGCGCGAAGTTGGCAGCGACATTTATCAGCTGACGAAGTTCAAGCGCTCGAACCAGAACACCTGTATCAACCAGAAACCGGTAGTGACCAAGGGACAGCAGGTGACCAAGGGGCAGGTCATCGCTGACGGGCCTTGCACGGACCATGGCGAACTAGCGCTGGGACGAAATGTGCTGGTGGCGTTCATGCCATGGCGTGGCTACAACTTTGAGGACGCGATTCTCGTGTCTGAAAAGCTGGTGAAAGATGACTACTATACCTCGGTCCACATCGAGGAATTCGAGATCGAGTCTCGCGACACGAAACTTGGGCCGGAAGAGGTCACGCGCGATATTCCTAACGTTAGCGAATCCATGCTGCGTAATCTGGACGAAGCCGGCGTGATTCGTATCGGCGCCACCATCAAGCAGGGCGACATTCTGGTGGGCAAAGTCACGCCGAAGGGCGAAACCCAGCTCACGCCGGAAGAAAAGCTGCTGCGCGCCATCTTCGGCGAAAAGGCCGGAGACGTTCGCGACGCTTCGCTTTATTGTCCGCCCGGAATTGAAGGCGTGATTGTGGACGTGAAGATCTTCTCTCGCAAGGGCCAAGAGAAGGACGAGCGGGCGAAGGCCATTGAAGCCACGCAGGTAGCAAAGCTCGAAAAGAACCTTTCTGACGAGATTCGAATTCTTACGGATGAGCGATTGAAGCGTCTGGACAACATTCTCGGCGGGAAGGAAGTGCAGGCTGACTTGCACGATGAGCGCACCAACAAGCGCTTGCTGACCAAGGGCGCAATTCTCGATCGCGACACCATCGAGCGCATTTCCACGCGGAACTTGAAGCGCATTAAGTACAACGACAAAGACCCGCGGGTGAATGAGCAGATCGACGAGATCGAAGAGATGACTTCGCGTCAGATTGACGTGCTCAAGAAGATCGTCAACGAGAGGAAAGATAAGCTGACCAAAGGCGACGAACTGCCGCCGGGCGTGATCAAGCTGGTCAAAGTCTATGTCGCCATGAAGCGCAAGCTCAGTGTTGGCGACAAGATGGCCGGGCGTCACGGTAATAAAGGCGTGATCGCGCGCATTCTCCCCGACGAGGACATGCCTCATCTCGAAGATGGCACGCCGGTAGAGATCGTGCTCAATCCTCTGGGCGTTCCTTCCCGTATGAATGTGGGTCAGATTCTTGAGACTCACCTCGGATGGGCGGGTCACGAACTGGGCAAGAAAATCACGGAGATGCTCAAGGAGAATTCGCGTGAGGAGACGATTCGCCGGGAACTGAAGACTCTGTTCAAGGGCACCACGCTTGAACAGGAAATATCAGAAGTCCCGGATGATGAGTTGAAAGCAGTTGCAGAGACACTCACGCGCGGGGTGTTTACGGGATCACCGGTGTTCGACGGTTCGCGTGAGCACGAGATCAAAGCACTGCTGAAAACTTCCGGTCTGCCGGAATCCGGCAAGACGTGGCTACACGACGGTATGACCGGTGAACGCTTCGAGCAGCCGGTTACGGTCGGCTACATCTACATGCTGAAACTGTCGCACTTGGTGGACGACAAGATCCATGCACGTTCCATCGGGCCGTATTCGCTGATCACGCAGCAGCCGTTGGGTGGAAAGGCGCAATTCGGCGGGCAACGTTTCGGAGAAATGGAAGTTTGGGCGCTGGAAGCTTATGGCGCGGCGTTCATCCTGCAGGAGCTGCTAACGGCTAAGTCCGATGACGTTTATGGCCGCACCAAGATTTATGAGGCCATCGTTAAAGGCGAAGCTGCCATGGAGCCGGGCGTGCCCGAATCGTTCAACGTGCTGATTCGCGAGTTGCAGTCGCTGTGCTTGGATGTTGAGCTGATCAAGGCTGGCGAGAAGAAGCCGGTGCTCAGCGCATCCACGGGTGCAGATGGATTCGCCGGTGCGAAAACACGTGGCGTGCTGTTGGAAGCAGATTAAGAGGTTTTGAAGAGAAAAGCTGATAACGATTAGCTCCCGCGTTATCAGCCAAGTTGCCGGCCACTGAGTATTCCCGCCCAAGCAGAGCTTGGACGGGGCACCCAAGGATGGTCGTGATCCGGAGCCGCTGGCGGCAGCGTAGTTGCCGCGGGAAGTGGAGGAAACCTTGTTCCGTTCGAGCCCATTTGATCTGGCAAATCCGATTGCCGATTTCGACGCTATCCGCATCAGTCTGGCCTCTCCGGAGAAAATCCGGAGCTGGTCGCATGGCGAGGTGACGAAACCGGAGACGATTAACTATCGCACCTTCAAGCCGGAACGCGACGGTCTGTTCTGCGCCCGCATTTTCGGCCCGGTCACCGACTGGGAGTGCCTTTGCGGCAAATACAAGCGCATGAAGCACCGCGGCGTGATCTGCGATAAGTGCGGCGTGGAAGTCACGCTGTCGAAAGTCCGCCGTGAGCGCCTCGGCCACATCGAGCTGGCATCGCCGTGCTCGCATGTGTGGTTTTTCAAGGGCCTGCCCAGCCGCATTGGGCATTTGCTGGATATTTCCTTGCGCGACCTCGAAGCGATTCTTTACTTCGAAGCCTATGTGACGGTCGAGCCCGGCGACGCACCAGTCAAAGAGCACGAGGTCATCAAAGACGAAGCCAAGTACCGCGAGCTCGACCAGCAATATCGTCCCGCGGGCTTCCGCGCCATGATGGGTGCCGAGGCGATCAAAGAGCTGCTCAAGCGTGTGGAAGTGGAGACACTTTCTGTCGAACTGCGCGAGAAGATGCGTCATGAGACTTCTCTGCAGAAGCGGCTGAAGTATGCCAAGCGACTAAAAGTTGTGGAGGCATTCCGCAAGAGCGGCAACAAGCCGAATTGGATGATCCTCGACGTAATTCCGGTCATTCCGCCGGAGCTGCGGCCGCTGGTTCCACTCGACGGTGGGCGTTTCGCCACGTCAGACCTCAACGATCTGTATCGCCGCGTGATCAACCGCAATAACCGGTTGAAGAAACTAATGGATCTGCACGCGCCTGAAGTGATCGTACGCAACGAAAAGCGCATGTTGCAGGAAGCTGTGGACGCACTGTTCGATAATGGCCGCCGTGGCCGCGTGCTGCGGGGCGCGAACAATCGCCCGCTGAAATCGCTCTCAGACACACTGAAGGGCAAGCAGGGCCGCTTCCGCCAGAACCTGTTGGGCAAGCGCGTGGACTACTCCGGCCGTTCGGTCATCGTGGTTGGTCCCGAGCTCAAGCTGCACCAATGCGGATTGCCGAAGAAGATGGCGCTCGAGCTGTTCAAGCCGTTTATCTATCATCGGCTGGAACAGACCGGCCACTGCACGACCATCAAGCAAGCAAAGGAAATGGTCGAGCAGCAAGAGTCGATTGTTTGGGACATTCTGGAAGAGGTCATCAAAGATCATCCAGTGCTCTTGAATCGCGCCCCAACACTTCACCGCCTCGGTATTCAGGCGTTCGAACCGGTATTGGTCGAAGGCAAGGCAATCAAGATCCACCCGCTAGTTTGCACGGCTTTCAATGCTGACTTCGACGGCGACCAGATGGCGGTACACATTCCGCTTTCTCCGGAAGCGCAGGTTGAAGCCAGCGTACTGATGTTGTCATCGCACAATGTTCTGTCGCCGGCATCAGGTCAGCCGATTACTGTGCCGACTCAAGACATGGTTCTCGGCCTTTATTACTTGACCAAAGGCAAGCCTGGTGCAAAAGGCGAAGGGCGCGCATTCGCAAACATTGATGAAGTGCTGCTTGCGCTGCATGCCGGAGAGGTCGAGACACTCTCGCCAATCCGCCTGCGTCACACGGGGGAAGTGATAGATCTCACCACCGCTTACGACGATCAGGACATCGTTCACACCGATCCCGTGCCCTATGATCGCGCGTTCCTCAACACGACCGTGGGCCGGGCGATTCTGAACGATCACCTTCCAACCGGGATGCCGTACATCAATGGCTTGCTCAAGAAGAAGGGTATCGGGCAACTGGTCAGTTTCTGCTACCTAAAATACGGTCTTGAGATGACGGTCAAAATGCTCGACGAGGTGAAGGAACTGGGCTTCCGGTTTGCCACTCGCGCAGGTTTGTCGATCGGAATTGACGACATGGTCATTCCCGATAACAAGAAGGTGCTGGTGAAAGACGCCGAGAAGCAGGTTGTCGCAGTCCAGCAGCAATATCTGGACGGCGCTATTACCAATGGCGAGCGCTACAACAAGGTGATCGAAATCTGGTCGGGAATTACCGAAAAAGTCGCGGATGAGATGTTCGGCCAGATGCAGCAGCGCGACAAGGAAGGCGACATCAACCCGATTTACATCATGGCCGACTCCGGTGCTCGCGGATCGAAGCAGCAGATTCGCCAGCTCTCAGGAATGCGCGGACTGATGGCAAAGCCGTCGGGTGAAATTATCGAAACGCCGATCACCGCGAATTTCCGCGAAGGATTGACGGTGTTGCAGTACTTCATCTCGACACATGGCGCTCGTAAGGGATTGGCTGACACGGCGCTGAAGACGGCAGATTCCGGTTATCTCACGCGCCGCTTAGTGGACGTTGCTCAGGACGTAATCATCAGCGAATACGATTGCGGCACGGTGGATGGCATTTACGTCGCTGGAATCGTTGAAGCTGGCGAAATTATCGAGCCGCTGCGGGACCGAATTGTAGGCCGCGTGTCGCTCGAGAAGATCAAGGACTACGACGGCAATGTGATCGTGGACATTAACCACGAGATCACGGAAGACCTCGCCGGTGCCATTCAGGCCGCAGGTATTGAGCGGGTGAAAATCCGTTCGGTGCTGACTTGCGAGTCGAAGCGTGGCGTTTGCGTGATGTGCTACGGCCGCAACCTGGCATCGGGCCGCTTGGTCGAACTCGGCGAAGCAACCGGCGTCATCGCAGCGCAATCGATTGGCGAACCGGGAACTCAGCTGACGATGCGGACCTTCCACATCGGCGGTACGGCATCACGAGTATCCGAGCAATCTCGCCTGGATGCGCGCACCAACGGCAGTGTTCGCTTCATTGGGTTGCAGACAGTGAAGTCAAAGTCCGGCGATCTGGTGGTCATGAACCGCCAGGGTTCCATCGCGGTGGTGGACGACAAAAACCGCGAGCGCGAGCGCTATTCGGTTGTGTACGGCGCGCGGCTCAAGGTGAACGAAGGCGATCCGGTCACGCTCGGCCAAGTCATGGTTGAGTGGGACCCCTACACCTTCGCAATCCTGACCGAAATCGGCGGCACGGTCCAGTTCAAGGACCTTCAGGAAGGCGTCACCTTGCATGAAGAAGTGGACGAAGTTACCGGCCTCTCGCGTCACGTGGTCGGCGACTCGCCTGATGAAAAGCGCCAGCCTGCGATTGTCATAAAGGGCAAGAGCAGCAAGCGGTACTTGATGCCGTCGCGTTCGCACCTGATGGTACAAGAAGGCGATACGGTGTTTCCGGGCGACGTGTTGGCGAAGATCCCGCGCGAAACCACTAAGACCAAAGACATCACCGGTGGTCTGCCGCGTGTGGTCGAACTGTTCGAAGCCCGCAAGCCGCACGAGACTGCGGTCATCAGCGAAATTGATGGCAGCGTCAAGTTTGGTGAGGTTTCAAAAGGCCAGCGCAAACTCTACGTGCAGGCCGACAACGGGACCGAAAAGGAGTACTCGGTTCCACGCGGTGTTCACGTCAACGTGCAGGAAGGCGAGCGCGTGAAAGCGGGCGAACCGCTCATGGACGGCCCGCTCAACCCGCACGACATTCTGGCGGTGCTTGGCGAGAAAGAGCTGCAGGCCTATCTGGTGAACGAAATCCAGGAAGTCTATCGGCTCCAGGGCGTCAACATCTCGGACAAGCACATCGAGGTGATCGTCCGCCAGATGATGCGCTGGGTGAAAGTCGAAGATGTGGGCGACACACAGTTCCTGCTCGAGCAGCAAGTGGACAAGTTCCGCTTCCGCGAAGAGAACGAACGCGTGATTCGCGAAGGCGGCAAGCCGGCAACCGGACGGCCGTTGCTCCTCGGCATCACCAAAGCGTCACTCTCGACTGACTCGTTCATTTCGGCGGCGTCGTTCCAGGAGACCACGCGAGTGCTCACTGAAGCTTCCATTCAGGGAGCGGTGGACCACCTGCGCGGTCTGAAAGAGAACGTCATCGTGGGACGCCTCATTCCTGCCGGCACTGGCATGGAGTACTACCGCAACGTGCGTCTCTCGCCAGAGATGGAAGAGGCCGCGGCCAAGGTGCAGGAGGAAGTCTCACAGGCATACGAAGAGGCCGAGCGCGCGCTCGAACTCATGCGTACCGAAGGCGAGACGGAGGAACTCACAGCGGAGTAATGGGAACGAAAAAGGGCAGCTTACGGGCTGCCCTTTTTCTTTGCGCCGCTTTGCGGGTTTTCTTTGCGTTCTTTGCGGTTACAAGCTTTTAACCGCAAAGATCGCGAAGAACGTCGCAAAGTTCGCAGAGAACAGCCCAAGCCCTCCGCATCGAATCCATGCACGCCAACCCACAACGAGTGCCGAGTGAAGAACCTGGGCCCACTCTCCTCTTGCTTGAAGCGCCGGGCGACTCTACTCTGACTCCGTTGATCCTGCGCTTCTTCAAATTGATGGGAAGGTCAATCTGGCGAGCTTTTCAGCATGACGCCTTTGCCATCGCCAAAGCGTCTGCTTACTCGTCGATCCTTACTTTTTTCCCCACATTGCTGGTCCTCGGTTCCGTACTTGCCGCGCGCAGAAATACGCAACCTTTTCTGCGCGAAATCTCAGATGCTCTTGCCAAGATCATGCCCGCTGGCACCTCTGCAGCTCAGGCTTATCTCAGGGGTAGCACCAGCCGTTCGGTGGGATTGCTCTTCAGTACATCTCTGCTGGCGCTTTGGCTTGCTTCCGGCGTGATGATTTCCTGGATGGAAGGTTTCAGGCGGTGCTATGAACTGCCCAAGCTGTGGGGACTGGTCAAAGAACGTTTGGTCGCGCTATCGCTGGTAGTGCTCGCAGGAATTCCTTTGAGCTGCGCCACGATTCTTGTCGCGTTTGGAAACCGGATTGAAACCCGCATTCTGTTTCACATTGGGCACGAATTCAGCCCTTATGTGTACTTGATGTGGATGCTGATCCGCTGGCTGATCGCAATGGTGACCAGTGTGGCGGTCATAGCGCTTGTTTACCACAATGCAGTCCCGCGTACGCAGCCCTGGCACAGCGTTCTTCCTGGAGCGACTCTGGCTACGGCAATGTGGTTCATCGTGACCATGCTTTTTGGCTTTTACCTGCAGCATTACGCCGACTACAGCGTGATCTACGGTTCGCTGGGCGTAGCAATTGCGCTGCTGGTGTGGATGTATCTCATCTCTCTGGTAATCCTGATCGGCGCGGAGTTCAATGCGATATTGTTTCCGAGATCGCTGCTGGGGAGTGAGTTGAGAATCGGCACAGCGAATTCGCGTTAGAAGCCCGCGCGGGTGTTATGCATGTTCGCCTGGAAGCCCCGCCTCGCCCCCGAAGGGACAAATTCCAATAGCCCGGCCTTTCAAGCGCCAGGTCGTGGGTAGGTAATGCGATGAGTCCCAGAATGGACGAAGGGACGGCTGAACGCAGCCGTGCCTCCGTCACTGCTATTCGGCGCACGGCAAACCGCCACTGAAGTGGCGGTCTATTGGCATGTGTCCCTCCGGGACATTTACGCTGCGAGAATCGCAAGAAGCTACGGCCGACGACTGACGACGCTCCATTTACAATATCCGCACCCATCCTATGAGCGAGAATTCGCCTCGAACTCAATCCTTGTGTCCTCCCGAAGCCTCTGCCCGTAGGGCCAAAATCATCTGCACGATCGGGCCTTCCTGCAACAGTGAAGTGGCATTACGCGAACTCATGCAGGCTGGCATGGATGTTGCGCGTTTGAATTTTTCGCATGGATCGCCACAAGACCACGTCCGCCGCATTGAGACTTTGCGCCAGGTTGCCGCCGCAGAGGACCGCACGATTTGCATACTGCAAGACCTGCAAGGCCCAAAAATTCGCACGGGAGCGCTGAGGGACCATCAGCCAGTCATACTCAAGGCCGGTGCTATCGTCACAGTTACCACTAGGGAGATCGAGGGCTCGGCTGATCTGATCTCAACTACGTTCAAAAGTCTTCCGCAGGAGGTCAGGCCCGGGTCGCGTGTCCTGCTTTCGGATGGGCGCATTGAGCTGCGCGTCAAGGCAGTGCACGGCGAAGACATCGAATGTCAGATTGTTAACGGCGGCACGCTTGCTGAAAATCAGGGAATCAATCTGCCTGGAGCGGCGCTTTCGATTCCGGCGCTGACGGAAAAAGACCGCAAGGACCTCGAATTTGGCTTGGAGCACGGAGTCGATGCGGTGGCGCTGTCGTTTGTGCGCTCGGCAAACGATGTCCGCGAGGTCAAGGCAATAATCGCCGCGTATAAGCAACATGTTCCGGTGATAGCCAAATTGGAAAAACCGCAGGCCCTCGATGAGTTGGAAGCGATTCTGGAAGTCTCTGATGGAGTGATGGTCGCGCGCGGCGATCTCGGGGTCGAGATGCCGCCGGAGAAAGTCCCGGTCATTCAGAAGCACGTGATCCGGCGCGCAGCGGAGTGGCGCAAGCCCGTAATCATTGCGACGCAGATGCTCGAGTCCATGATTGAGAATCCGCGGCCGACACGCGCCGAGGCCAGCGACGTGGCCAACGCCGTTTTCGATGGGACCGACGCAGTGATGCTTTCTGCCGAGACGGCCAGCGGGCGCTATCCCCGCGAGGCGGTTTGCATGATGGCAAAAATCATAGTCGAGGCGGAAAGCAACATGGACGAATTCATGCAGCCGCGCCGCCGCCGTGAACATCGCGGCCTTTCCATCTCTGAGACGATCTGCGAATCGGTGGCGCATGCCGCAGAAGACCTGGACATGGCAGCAATTGCAGTATTCACAGAAACTGGCAACACCGCCCGTACGCTTTCAAAGTTCAGGCCTAAGTCGCGGATTTTCGCCTTTAGCCATGTTCCAGCTGTATGTAATCGCATGAATCTGCTCTGGGGAGTGCAGCCGGTGCGTCGTGACCATGTTTTGGGCGCGGAAGAAATGCTCGGCACCGCCGAACAGGAGTTGCTGAGGTCCGGGAGGCTGAAAGCGGGAGACGTGCTCGGAGTGGTTGCCGGAACGCAAATGGCGAGCGGCTCAACCAATTTCATGCGGCTGCATGTGGTGGAAGCGAGGAAGAGTGAAGCCCGCCATCCAGATTGACGAAACATTCCCTGGTACGTACGAAGTCGAGGAACTGCCGGAGCTGCCGGGAAGAGGAAGGTTCGATGTTCCTGTGTTTTATTTTACACGGGCTACCAAGACTCGGCCGGAGCACGATGGCCTGTGGCTGAAGGTGCGCCCTAGGAGTGGGAAATCCTGGGTCGGCGTTTTCGGTTTCGGCTACGCGGAGCCACCAGCGATCTCACGCGTCCTTAGCACACCTGACCCCGATCGTGTGTGTATCGTCTCAATGGGCGCCTATATTGTGAAACCGGACCAGCCCGATCTCTGGGCGGAAATCCCCATTATGCCTGGGTGTGACGTTCGGCCTGTTTCAGAGCACCAACTTCTGGTCTTCGCTGACCTTACGAGACTGGCGGCATACGGCCGGAATGGTCTGGTATGGCGAAGTCTGCGGGTCTGTTGGGATGAATTGAAAATTCTCACCTTGGCCGGCGACTGGATTGAAGGGGTGGGATACGATCCCACGAGTCTTGACGAAATGCGCTTCGCAGTCGATCTAAGGACGGGCTGTTCATTGCTTCCTTCGCCTGTCTCTAACGATGGCAAACCGCTCTGGTAATTCGCCTGTGTCGAGTCCTACATCTCAAGTCCTAGAACACCCGATGCGTTGCATTAGCAATAACCTGTGGTAGGATTTTCCTACCATGGCCCAATAACAGCCCAGCTCTCGAATTTCTCGCGACGACCCGCATAGGCGAAAAGGGGCCGCTTACTGTTCCAAAAGAGTTCCGCAGCGAGCTCGGGTTAGGAGCGGGCGCTCCCTTTACCGTATTGCGACTCGGCGACGGCCTAATCCTTCTACCGGAACAACACCGATTTGAGCAACTGTGCAAGCGGATCAGCTCTGAGCTCACCGACGCTGGTCTAAAGCCAAAGGACGCGCTAGCTTCACTCGACGAAGTACGGAATCGCGTCTATGCGCGGCATTACGGTAAACCCAGGGCTGGCGTCCGGCGTACCCGCACTCACCGCCAAAAGTGAGTGCTCGACGCAGAATCCGACTGTTTCTCGACTCCAATGTATTAATGGCAGGGATCGTTTCCGACCGGGGCCTTGATAAGGCAACGCTGTCGCTGTGTGCTGCCAAAATATGCAAGCTGGTCTTGGCCGAAGTAGTTAGAGAGGAAGTCGAGGAGAACCTCCTGCTTCACGCCGAAGGCCTTCGGTCAGCCGACTCGGATCAACTGATTCAGGATTACCATCACTTAATCAAGCTCACTGACCCTGAGGTTGTGCCCTATCCCAGCAAAGACCTTGTTCGAGCGAACCGGCATCTTATTCGGCACGAGGCAGATGTTCCCGTGCTTCTTTCTGCCATCGCCAGCAAACCCGACTGGTTGTTGACCCACAATACAAAACACTTTACGAGGGCAGTCGCCCGACGGGCATCTCTTCACATCGCGACACCTGCCGAATTTTTCCGAACTCTTTCCGGAATTGTTAGGTAAACAATTCGAAACCACTTGGATCGTTCTTTAGGGAGTTGTTTATTTCCTTGAAAAGACAGCTCTTGAACGTGGGAAGGTTCACAACCTTGGTTACCTGTGGGGGTCGAACTCCAGCTGTACAACGAGTTTCTCTTTAGCCGCAGCCGACGCGTATTTCCACTGCTTGATCGCCTTCATGGCAGATTGGCCGAGGATCGGATTCCCTCCGAGTAGCTCAGTAGTCTGAACCGTGCCGTTGGGACCGACGACGACCTCCACTCGTACCACTCCACCAATGTAAAGCCGCTTCAGAGTCTCGGGATATTCAGCTTCGACGCGAGTGACGATTTTTCGCTCGACCGCGTTTGGCTGGGTCTGCGACGCAAGAGGCTTTACGGATCCGCACATGACAATCGACAGCACGCCTGCAATAAGAAACGATGCCATTGCGCGATGTGACTCCTGGCCATGTGTGCTGTATTTCATAGTTAGCCTTGCTGTGAAGCTGTGATTCACGGAAGTTCCAGCGTTAGCTGGTACACTTCCTGCGTGCTGCGATCGCGCACGAACATCCACGAACCATCCCCCATGCGGCCACTCCAGAGGCCAAACGGACCAGGGTAACGTTCAATGCCCTCCAGCTTAAACACGCGCTCGGCGCGGTTCTCGCCGACTTTTATCCGGCGGATGGATTCTTCGTCGCTGACCAGGTCATCGAAGTAAATATATTTGCTATCGGCAGACCAGACGGGATAGCTCACACCGCCTGCCGGCTCGCTCAACCAGACGGACCATTTGTTTGTTTTGTAGTCGAATAGCAAAACTTTCGTAAAGTCCGGGGATAGGGCGGCGACATATCTTCCGTCTGGCGACCATCGTGGGCTGAACAAATTCCGGGACCCGGGAACGACGTTAGTCTTGCGTGATTTCAGATCCAGGATTTCAATATTCAAATCCTCAGCATCGTGCAGATAGCCAAACATGATGCGAGTGCCGTCGGACGACCAATTGGCATCGATCTGGCCGCGTTTCTCGGGAAGTATGGCTTGCGCATCTCCTCCACTCAGTGACACCAAATAAATCTGAGAAGGCTTGTCGGGCCGAAATGATACGTACGCGATACGGTCTCCCAGGGGAGACCAGTGAGGCAGTGCCGCCCGCTCTGGCGGCGAGGTGAGCTGAAGTTTTTCTGTTCCGTCAGCTTTGCATCGCCACAACACGCCGTCTGGAACTGAAATATAGGTGACCCATTTGCCATCTGCCGAGTAGTCCAGGTCTGTGGCTGAGACCCCTGACAGTAGCGGGATGAATTTTTGCTGACCGGGATCATACCTAACGGCTTCGCCCGTTGGCTGCACGCCAAGTGCCCAGACCCTTCTGTTATCTCGAGAAGGCAAGGCGTTTCCGAACGAAATGGGACCCTTGGTGAGCTGCAATGGTGTGGCTTTGCCCGATGAATTGGGATCTGCGATCGCCCAGAGTGTAGTCAAATTCGAGGGGCTAGTCTGCGTTACCTGGAAAATGTAGTAAGCGCCGTTAGCTGTCCAGTTGCCGCAACAGGCGGCGGAAGCGTGCTCCCATCCTTCCAGCACAGCGTGAGAATGTGAACCGTTTATGCCGACTTCCCAAATCGAAGTTGTGTTCTGAACGGTATTGCCGATGCTGAAACGAATGTGTTTTCCGTCCGGCGAAAAACGAGGCGAGAACACAGACCCGTTGGCCGTGTATAGCTCACGCGCGGCACTTCCGTCCGCGTTCGCCAGAAAAATGGTTGAGCCTTTCACAAATGCCAAGCGCTTGTTATCTGGAGACCAAGTTGCGTAGCGGCCGGTAGAATCAGCCAGCCGTTGCGGCAGCCCGGCATTGATTGGCAGCGTCCAAAATTCGTTCTCCCCGGCGGCTCCTTGGAGTCTGGACACGAGAAGCTTCGTGCGATCCGCGGAAATGTCGAGCGCCTGCACGTCCGGGAAAGCACCGGAAATGACCACCCGCTCAGCGTTCCGGAGAGATAGCTTGGTAACAAGATGGCCAAATGCAGGAGATTCCGTCACGTAGAGATTGGATTCGTCTGATACCAGGTTTGCTTTGCTGATTCCATCGTGAGTGATTTGAATAACTGCCGTCACTTTCGGCGAGTTAGCTGTGGATTCCTTGGCAGGTTCCGCGCAAAAGACGGCGGTGGAAGCGAGAGCCGCGAAAAGAGCCGCTCGTAAAACGAACAGAAGCGAGACCCCCTCGCCTGTGTTGCGCATTCGGGGATGCTAGCAAAAGCAAGAGTTATGACATCAATAAAGTTGTTCGAGCGGCTTACGAAAGTAACACTCGAAAGTTCCAGGGCGGCATCGTGCCGAAGCGGTCGACCAAATTCGATACTTCATAAGCCGTCGACGGGTGGGAGCGGCTTTCCAGCACATTCATTCGGCGTCATCTGTCTCTTTCCCCTGCTAGAATCATTCGTTTGCTCTGGCTCATCAATTCACAGTAGAGGAGCACGACTTTGCCTGAGACCATCTACGATGTCGCCATCATAGGCAGCGGCCCCGCCGGATATACGGCCGCGATCCGCGCAGGCCAATATGGCTTGAAGACCGCTTTGATCGAAAAAGATCCCTACCTTGGCGGCACTTGCCTGCACGTTGGCTGTATTCCAACCAAGGCATTGCTATTCAACGCTGAACTCTGGGACCACCTGAAAGACGCAAAGGAATACGGGATCGAGGGTGTTGCGTCGAGGAAACTGAATTGGGCATCGGTGCTAGATCGCAAGACGAAGGTCGTTGACAAGCACGCCAAAGGGCTCCAATTCCTGATGCGCAAGAACAAAGTTGACACCGTTAAGGGGTTTGGCAAACTGACTGGCCCCGCCCAAAATGGCGTTCACACGATCGAAATAAAAATCGAAATAAAAGATGGCGCGAAAACGACCCAGCTAAAGACAAGAAACGTTATCCTGGCGATGGGTTCGGAAGCGCGGATGATCCCCGGACTCCAGCTGGACGACCGCGTGCTCACCAATATCGAGATCCTGGAGCTGGGCAGCGTGCCGAAATCTCTGATCGTGGTCGGTTCGGGAGCTGTCGGTGTGGAGTTTGCCTCCATCTTCCGCTCGTTTGATACCGAGGTGACCATTCTCGAGATGTTGCCGTATATGGTGCCGCTTGAGGACGAGGAAGTCTCGAAAGAGTTGGCACGCGTCTATCGCAAGCGCGGAATCAACTTCCACGCCGGTGCAAAAGTCGAGAAAGTTGAGAAGACGAAGTCGGGCGTGTCGGTAACGTTCACTGCTGACGGCAAGCAGCAGAAACTGGAAGCCGAGAAGATTCTTATCGCGATTGGGCGCAAGCCTAATATTGACGGCGTGGGGCTAGAGAAGACAAAAGTCCAGACCGACCGCGGGTTTGTGAAAACGAACGAATGGATGCAGACCGGGGAGCCGGGCATTTACGCCATTGGCGACATTGTGCTCGGCACGCCGCAGTTGGCGCACGTCGGCGCGATGGAAGGAATTGTTGCTATCTCGAAGATCGCCGGCAAGGAAGACAAACCGATTAACTTGCTGCGCATTCCTAATGTGACGTTCTGCCACCCGGAGATTGGCAGCGTGGGTTTGACCGAAGCCAAGGCCCGGGAGCAGGGATACAACGTGAAAGTCGGGAAATTTCCGTTCACCGCGAATTCGCGCGCGAGCATAGTCGGCGAACACGAAGGTTTCATCAAAATGGTGTCGGATTCCAAGTACGGAGAGATCCTCGGAGTTCACATAATCGGCCCGCAGGCGACAGAGTTGATTGCGGAAGCTGTAACTGCCATGGAGCTCGAAGCGACAGTCGAGGACCTGATGTGGACGATTCACGCGCATCCAACGCTGGCGGAGGCGATGCTGGATGCGTCGAATAGTGTGTACGGATTGGCGATAAACATGTAATTTCACCACGGAGACACGGAGACACGGAGAGAAACAAAATCTAATTCGGGTTTAAATCTGGATTGTGTGGTGTCTGCGTGGGAAAAGGCTTTGATTTGATTTCTGTTCTCCAACTCGGGACTGTCGATTACGCGATCGCACTTCGCCTGCAGGAAAAGCTGGTCACATTACGAAAGGAAGGCCGCATCGGCGACGTGCTGCTTCTGCTGGAACACATGCCCGTCATTACCCTGGGACGTAACGCCAAATCGGCGAACATTGTTGCTGTCCCCGAGGTGCTCGCTTCGCGGGGAGTCGAAGTTTACGAGTGCGATCGCGGAGGCGATGTCACCTTTCACGGGCCGGGGCAATTGGTCGCGTATCCGATATTCGATCTGCGGGGGTTCCCATCTGCAAGCACTACCCGAAAGACGCTCGGTGCAGTGGAGTTTGTGCGCCGATTAGAGGAAGTGCTGATTCGCACGTGTGCAGAGTTTGGGATTGGGACGAAGCGAATTGATGGCTTAACGGGAGTTTGGACGGGCGAGGACGCCCGTCTCCCCGCTAATTCCTCAGTCCATGCCGAGTCGTCGACTCAGCCGGACATCCGAGGGCGGCTGTCCCCACGTGGTTCAGTGCTAAGCGCGGGGTCTGAAGCAAAGATTGCCGCTCTCGGAGTCCACATTTCGCGTGGAGTAACTTCGCACGGCGTTGCGCTAAATGTGAATACCGATCTGAGCTTCTTTAACCTGATCATCCCCTGCGGGATTACATCAAAGCCAGTCACGTCCATACAGAAAGAACTCACCCGCGTGGTGCCAATGCAGGATGTCGCCCACACGCTTTCACGAAATTTCGGAATGGTTTTCGAAAGTCAGATTTTGTGCCTGGACAGTCTCGACGCTCTGCTCAGCACTAACGTTGACGTGCCAATGACGGTTCCGGAAAACCTGCGCAAGATTCATGGTGAAGAAGACTCGGCGTGGGCGTGAGGGCTCAAACTGCTCCCTCGCAGCGATCCTCCGCGTAAAATCTGTCTATGAGTGCTCCGAGTATCGCGCCTCCGCTTGCAGGAAACGTTCTGGGGCTTGCCAACAATCACTTCGTGATCGCCGAATGGCAGGATGCAGGCGGTCCTCCCCGTTGGATTGCTCCCCTTCACCTTCATCGGAACGATGACGAGGCGTGGTACGTGCTGGAAGGAAGACTCTGCGTAAAAATGGGAGATGAAGAAGTAGAGCTGCGTGCCGGATCAGGCGTGCTGGTGCCGCGAGGAACGCCGCACACGTACTGGAACCCTTCCAGTGAGCGAGTTCGATATCTTCTGATTATGACCCCGAAGATTCATCGGCTGATCCAGGAAATCCATGCGACCAAGGAGCGCAGTCCGGCGATCATGCGGGAGCTCTTTGAGAAGTTTGATTCGGAGTTGCGAGCCTAGCTCCGCCTGTTTGGAGGCACGGCGTCGTCCACCCGTGCAATCCGGAAGTTTGGCGTCCTTGGTCGCTACTAAAGTTCCGGAGTAGGATTGTTTCTGGCATGAAGAAGCCGAAAAAGATCAGCAAGACCGCCCAAACGAAAATTTCAAAGAATGGTGCGAAGCGCCCAGCTACAGCGCTTCCTCAGCAACGCACTTACTCCATCCCTGATTACCGGCTTGAGAAGCCTAGTTTCACCGTTCGCCAGGTCCGGAAGGGCGAAGAATGTTGTTATGAAGTCTCCGGGAACCTTTTTGCGCCCGTCCCCCCCATTCGCGATTCGAAGTATTTGAGCAAGCAGCAGTGCATCGAGATTTATCGCTGGATGGTGCTCAATCGCAAGATGGAACAGGCACTAGAGAATCTATATAAGCAGGGAAAAGTTGTGGGCGGCGTTTATTTCGGACTGGGCCAGGAGGCGTGCTCGTGTGCGTCAGCTTACGCGCTTAGCAAGGACGACTGGCTTGCGCCAATGATCCGAAATCAAGGATCGCTGCTGGTTCGCGACTTCGAGCCGCGTGACATGATGATGCAGTACATGGCCAAGGCCGACTCGCCGACCAAAGGCCGTGACGGCACCTCGCACTTCGGCGATATTTACAAACGCAACGTGGTCTCGCCGATTTCCATGCTTGGCGATCTCATCCCGGTGTTGGCGGGCGTTGCCCTTGGTGCGCGGCTGCAAGGAAAGAATATCGCCGTGATGACCTATATCGGTGATGGGGGACAGTCGACCGGCGTCACCTACGAGGGCATAAATCTTGCCGCGGTGCAGAACCTCGGGCTGGTGCTCTTCGTTGAGAGCAATTTGTGGGCGTACTCAACTCCATCGGAAATGCAATACAAGGTGCAAGACCTGGCGGAGCGTGCTATTGCATACGGAATTCCCGGCGTCATTGTGGACGGCACCGACGCTTGCCAGATTTACGATGCCGCGCGGAATGCTGTGGAACGAGCCCATCGTGGAGAAGGGCCGACGCTGATCGAAGCCAAAATGATGCGCATGAAAGGGCATGCCATCCATGACGCCGCTGATTATGTTCCCAAGCCGATGTTCGAATACTGGCGCAAGCGTGATCCGATAGCGCGCTTTGAAAATTATTTGGTGAACATCAAGAAGTGGCTATCTCCGCAAGAGCACGAAAATCTGATCGCTCAGGTCGAGGGTTACCTGGAGAAAGAACGCGAGATTGCTGTGAACTCTCCGATGCCCGCGCCCGAAACAGCCGAAGGCGGCGTGTACTGCGAGAATGGCTGCCACGAGATCAAGCCGAAGTACGGCACTCCAAAGACCCGACAAGGCCGCCGCACCGGCCCGAAGACCGCCGAAGACGTGGTGCATCTGAAATAGATTACTCACGTGGAACAGGCGGCTCGCCTGTTCACGAGCGGAGGAGGATTGCTAAGAATTGCTACGGACAGGCGAGCCGCCTGTCCCACGAAGATTCCTAAATGAATCGAGTCAAAGTCATTGGCGCAGGTCTGGCGGGTTCGGAAGCCGCGTGGCAGTTGGCACGCCGTGGAGTGCCGGTTGAGCTGTATGAAATGCGTCCTGTGCGGACGACGCCAGCGCATCAGACCTCGGACTTTGCCGAACTGGTCTGCTCGAACTCCCTGAAATCTGAGAGCGAGAACACGGCTCCGTGGCTTCTGAAGGAAGAGATGCGGCGAATGGGATCGTTGCTGCTGGAGATCGCACGTGAATGTGCGGTGCCAGCCGGGCATGCGTTGGCCGTGGATCGCGCGCAATTCTCGGCGAGAGTCACTGAGGCAATTTCACGCGAGCCGCTGATCCAGATTCGCCGTGAAGAGGTTATCAAGATCAACGAAGACGAGATTACGATTATTGCGACTGGGCCGCTGACCTCAGATGCGCTGGCAGAAGAAATTGCAAGATTGAGTACAGCCGGTGTGGCTCGGACAGGAGTGTCCGACCCACACAAGCAGTTATATTTCTACGATTCCATCAGCCCCATCGTCGAAGCCGACTCGATCGACATGTCGAAGGTGTATCTGGCGGCGCGATACGACAAAGGCTCGGCGGACTACATCAATTGCCCGATGTCGAAAGAAGAATACGACCGCTTTTATGATGCGATGATCTCCGCCGACTCGGTCGAAGCCAAAGAATGGGAGAAGCTGAACTACTTCGAGAGCTGCCTTCCGATCGAGGAAATCGCACGCCGGGGCCGGCACACGCTGCGTTTTGGGCCGATGAAGCCGGTGGGACTCAAAGATCCGCGGACTGGCAACCAGCCTTATGCCGTGGTGCAATTGCGCCAAGAGAACCTACGCGCAGAGTCCTACAATCTGGTCGGATTCCAGAATCATTTGAAGTTCGGCGAGCAAGCCCGAGTACTACGCCTGATTCCGGGACTCGAAAGTGCGCGGTTTCTGCGCTACGGCCAAATTCACCGCAACACGTATATCAATTCACCGGTACTGCTCACGCCCACGCTCCAGATGAAAGCGCATCCGAACGTTTTGTTTGCGGGACAGATTTGCGGAGTTGAAGGTTATGTCGAGTCCATCGCAACGGGAACGCTGGCGGGAATTCATGCTGCGGCACTTGTCTCCGGGGAGACTCCGAAGGCACCACCACGCACGACCGCCTTGGGGGCGCTGATGCATTACATCACCAACGCCGACCCAAAGAAGTTCCAGCCGGCGAACATCACATTCGATCTTCTTCCGCCGTTGGAAAAGAAAATTCGCGATCGGCAGCTGAGACACAAGATGCAGTGCGCGATGGCGCTGCAAGAACTCCGGACCTGGTTGAACGCAAAAGTCTCGCCAGCAATCCTTACTCATGCGTCCTAGGTGACTTCCACTGGCTCCAGCGAACTTCAAGCCGGCTTCCGATTGCAAGCCACTGCAAGCTACCTGCAATCAGGAATTCCGCTGCGTCTACATATGAGCGCTCGAATGTTCCTAGATGAACGAACCGAACGATAGGAGATACGATCATTCCGGGCAACATTGCCAATAACATTGCTGGCAAGTCGGCCGCAAAAAGAGAGTTCACAATCAATGGTTCGTAATGAAAGTGGAACCATCGCCCTGCAAAGATCGTAAAGTCAGCTCCTTCAAAACTGTCTCTAAACGCCGCTACGGCGCGTGATGGCGGTCCCATGGCGTGAAGAGCCACAAAAAACCAAACCCCATGAAAGCTAGCGAGGATCCAACCCAATCGGCTTCGGAGGCAATCATCAAACCACTTCCAAGCCTTACCTAAGATTTTCATCGTATGTTCGGACACCGGACTGTACATCATAGTTCTGGCCCCCATTCTCGCGTGAACAAAACTGCTCCGGTATGCGTATCACTCACAGGACGCGCCTCCGCCCAGCTTACTTTTTCGCTGGGCAAGCGTCCAACTCGTGCGAGTGCGAAGATTTCTCGGCTGCATTTGGCGGGCGAGGGCGCCCGCCGCGCGCTAGTGAGCCATGGTTCTGCGCGACCTCATCCGCGACGTGTTTCGCACCCTGTGGTCGCATAAGCTGCGCACGTTCTTGACCATGTTTGGCATCGCCTGGGGAATTGTTTCCATCGTGCTGATGGTCGCCGCTGGCGAAGGTCTCCGCAAGGGGCAAGAAGAGCAATCGAAGACACTGGGCAAAGACATCATGATCGTCTTTCACGGCCGCACCAGTCTGCAAGCCGGAGGGGCGCGCGCGGGGAAGTTGGTCCGCTGGGAAGACGCTGATGTGCAGGCTGTGCAATCCGAGGCCCCTGATTGCCAGTACGCACTTCCTGAGCTTGAGCAGGGGGACGTGCGCATTCACAGCAACTACAACAATGGCGCGTTTCTCGTCACGGGGTCGTATCCCGAGTTCGGCGAAATTCGCACGCTCAATGTCGGCTCGGGCCGCTTCTACAATTGGGACGACGAGCGCGAGGGCCGCCGCGTTGCGTTTCTCGGCACTGATGCCGCAAAGCAGCTTTTCCCTGAAGGCCGCAATCCACTTGGCGACAATGTTTATCTGAACGAAATGCCTTATCTCGTGATCGGCGTCATGGCAAAGAAGAAGCAGGATTCAAGCTACGACGGATGGGACGTGAACAAAGTCTTTGTTCCGTTTTCCGCAATGCGGCGGGACTTCCCTGACAAGCCTCCGGGAACCTCTCGCACCTTCGACCAACTGCTGGTAACGCCGAAATCGGTGCAACAGCATGAGGCTTGCAAGCACGAACTGCGTGCCGCGCTCGGCAAAATGCACAAATACGATCCGACTGACAAAGAAGCCTGCCCCATCTGGGACACGGTGCAGGAGGCGAAGGCCTTCAGCCAGATGACCGACGGAATGAAATATTTCCTGGGCGCGGTCGGACTCGTGACCCTATTCCTTGGCGGCATCGGCGTGATGAACGTAATGATGGTCGCGGTCCGCGAACGCACTCGAGAGATTGGCGTAAGAAAGGCCCTGGGCGCTCCGGCCCGTGCAATCTTGCAACAATTTTTCATTGAAGCGATGGTCATCGCACTGGTCAGTGGAGGCGTGGGGCTCGGTGTCGCCTATGGCCTATGCGCGCTGGTTGATTTGCTGCCCATGCCAGATTTCTTTGCTGGGCTCCTGCCGACCTGGAAATCCGGATTGCTAGCTTGCGGCATGCTGGGAGGAGTCGCGGTGCTATCGGCGATGTATCCCGCGCGCAGAGCTGCTTCGATAGACCCGATCGAGGCATTGAGGTTTGAGGCGGGAGGGTGAATCGAAGTCAGAAGTGAGAAGTCAGAATGCAGATTATTTGGGGTGACTTATTTAGTGCTCCACGTTTACGCATTCTTGCTTCTGCATTCTTACTTGTGACTTCTGCGTTCGCTAAAAGCTATGAGCTAACGGCTAAGAGCTGATGCTTACTGAAATCATTCGCGAAGCCTGGATCGCCCTGAAGCGTAACTACACGCGCACCTTCCTGACCATGCTCGGCATTGTGTGGGGAATTGCGACAGTTACGCTTCTCATCGCCTATGGCAGCAGCTTCCGAAATATTCTGGTGGGCGGATTTAATGCGTTCGGCAAGAGCGTCGTGATCGCCTGGCCCGGCCAGACCAGCGAGCAACCTGGCGGCCAGCGCGCGGGAAAGAAGGTCTTACTCGAACAAGCTGACCTCGACATGGTCAAGGCTAATGCGCCATTGGTGAAATACGCCTGTCGCGAGACGGTGCGGCGGCCGGGAATCGCTTATCAGGACCGGCTGGTTGGCACGGCCGCAATTCGTGGCGTCTGCCCGGAGTATGGCGAGATGCGCAACGAAGTGCCCTCCGAGGGCCGCTGGATCAGTAGCAGCGACGAAATTGAACGGCGGCGCGTCTGTTTCCTGGGCGGGCGTATTCGCGAGCAGCTATTCAGCGGTCGGCCAGCAGTTGGCGAATTTGTCACCATCGCGGGCGTCCGCTTCGAAGTGATAGGCGTGATGCAGCGCAAAATCCAGCTGAGTAACTATTTTTCCAGCGATGACGAATCAGTTTGGATTCCATACGCTTCTGCGGGCGACCTTTGGAACACGCGCCATGCGGCGGTCATGGTGTTCGAGCCAATCGCGCCGCAATTTGAGAAACGGGCCATGGCGCAGGTGCTGGCTGCGGTAGCGACTCGCCAGCAGTTTTCGCCCACGGATCCAAAGGCCTTTCAGATGTTCGGCCGCGACGAATTCCGCCCCGTGATCGACGCAATCACCATTGGACTCGAAGTCCTGCTGGCATTCGTAGGCGCGCTGACGCTTGGCATTGGCGGCGTTGGCGTGATGAACATCATGCTGGTTTCGGTCGAAGAGAGAATCCGAGAAATCGGCTTGCGCCGTGCTCTAGGCGCAAAGAAAAGTCATATCAAGCTGCAATTCCTCGCGGAGACATTGCTGATCATGCTGCTAGGCGGCGCCATTGGTGTGGTCATTTCCTACCTGGTTGCCGCGGCAGTTGGCACGCTTCCGTTGATGGGCCCGCTATTCGAGGATGACTCCGGTCGCGGCGACATTCATCTGCATATCTCTTCGATGACGCTGATGGTTTCGACTTTGGTGCTGCTGTTGGTCGGAGTGATCAGTGGCCTAGTGCCAGCGCTGCGAGCCTCGAAACTCGATCCGGTGGAAGCGCTGAGGTATGAGTGAAGCGAATTGATTTAATGAAGCCCTTAGCTATTAGCCTTTAGCTCTTAGCCAAACCGTATTGAGATCCCCCTAGACGCTAAGAGCCAACAGCTAAGAGCTGTTTCCCGGCAAGTTCAGCCTGATGGATCCTTTCCAGCAGGGCTATCCGCCGCCGGCGCGCGTGCTGCTGGTCGGTCAACGGAATTTCGAATAACAGGATCACCGTCGGTCAGGGATTCTCATTCGATTTCAACCAGTCGTGGTTGAAGCAAGGCGGCGATCTCGACTACTTCACGGATACTCCGCCGGGAAACAACGGAAGCGATACTTCGTGAGGGGAGTCAACTCTTTCGCCGACGTCGTGGGATTTGACCGTCGAGGATGGCTGGCTAAGAAAATCGAATTGGGTGAGGGAACCGAGATTTCGGCGAAGCGAAGCCTGCTTTTACGACAGTTTCGTTTCCGGGCACTCAAAATGGCCAGACATTCCCGTTCGCGATCAACGACGTTCGCGGCATCGTTGGAACGTATTTCGATTCAACGGGAAAACAGCACGGATTTTTGACGAAGTAGGCTCGACCGCAGGGCAACAAAACCGCTCACGTCGGGGCGGGTGCCCTCACCCGCCCTGCGGAGCGAAGCTCCGCGAACGACGGACAACACACAAAAACGCCATTCACCCCAACTCGGTCTCAAGATCGCACCTGCTGAGGTGCAATCGATGGCATCGCAGGGCGGGTAAGGCACCCGCCCCCTACGTGAGCCCGTGGCCCATCTGAAATTCAGCGCCCGGGCAAGCCTTGTGCAACCAAACCATCCTTCAGCCGCAACTAAATCATTAGTTACTTTTTCGCGGGTCCCGCGTCTAACAATCAGGAGAACGAAGTGCCGCCGAAGCAATCGCCAACTCTGACGGAAGCCGAGCTCCGCATCATGAACGTGCTCTGGCCTTTAGGGTCTGGGACCGTCCAGCAGGTGCTTGAGTCCCTGCCCGGCAAACCGGAGCTGGCCTATAACTCCGTGCTGACCACCATCCGCATACTTGAGAAGAAGGGATACATAAAGCACGTGAAGTACGGGCGGGCACACGTCTATGTTCCTGTGGTCGCGCGGCAGGACGCGAGCCGTTCTGAAATTCGCCATCTGGTGGGCAGGTTCTTCAAGAACTCGCATGAGCAGTTGGTGTTAAACATTCTTGAAGATCGCGGATTGGATCCCAAAGAGTTGAAGCGGCTGAGAGAAATGCTGGAGGGCAGCATACAAAAATGATGTTCTTCCAGGGAATCACCGAAATCGTGGCGGAACGGGCCCTGAATTCCATTCCAGCAGGGCTAATGATTGCGACCGTGGCCTGGGTTGGCCTGCGAGCTTTCAAGAAGCAAGATTCAGGAATTCGATTTGCAGTCTGGTTCCTTGCGTTGGTGGGAATCGCTGCTGTTCCCTTCGTGCCGTCGTTTGGCGGTTCCGGCGGAGTTTCCGGCACACTGCACGCACGCGTAACCTTGCCGGCAGCGTGGGCAGACGCAATTTTCGGTTTCTGGGTAGCAGTCGTCGGCCTGGTCGCATTGCGGCTCTTCGTCGGCATTTGGAAGCTGTGGAGTCTCAAACGAGACGCTGCACCGGTTGCATTCTCAGACTTGCCGGCCGAAGCGCAACAGGCAATCGCGGAATTTCGGGCCAGCCGTCCGGTTGAGGTTTGCAGTTCGACGCGGGTGCGAGTTCCCACAGCAGTAGGCTTCTTCAAGCCAACGGTGCTGCTTCCGGAGTGGGCGCTAACCGAAGTTTCTGGACGGGATCTGACGGCGGTCATTCTGCATGAACTGGCGCATCTGCAGCGCAGAGACGATTGGACGAATCTCGCGCAGAAGTTGCTGGGAGCCATCTTCTTCTTTCATCCGGCGGTGTGGTGGGTTGAAAGAAAGCTTGCTCTCGAGCGCGAAATGGCGTGCGACGAACTGGTGTTGGCGAAGACGGGTAATCGGCACGCATACGCTGAGTGTTTGGTCTCACTCGCCGAAAAAAGTTTTGCACGGCATGGGATTGCGCTTGCTCAGTCGCTGATTGGTCATGCAAAAAGTACTGCACTGCGGCTGGCGCGAATTCTCGATCCGAGTCGGTCGGCAACGCCTCGCGCGTATCTGCCAGCGCTGGCGCTGACGTCAGCGGCGCTAGTGCTTTGCGTTGTGGCGGGACCGGGTGCTCCGAGACTGATCGGCTTCGAGGACCGAGTGGTTGGCTCGGAAGCTGCGCCTGTCCCCCCCGTGAAAGCTTCGCCGGAACAAGCTGCTCTGCCGCCGGTAAGAATCGAGGCAAGCTTCCATCCGGATAGGGTAGCGACGTCCCACTCCGCGTTACCTGCGCAGCATCGCGTCGCGCAGAGAGCAGCTCCGGCAACCATTGCGCAGAAACGCGCTCCAGGACGGGAACTGTTCGCGCGTGAGACCGAGACCGATCTCGCTCCCGACTCTAGAACGCAATATGTCGTGTTTGTGCAAACCAGTATTGACCGTGATGGTGAAGTGAAGACTGATTTCTGCGTGTGGAAGTTGACATTGCGCGAGTCCGATAATCGGGCAATTAGAGCGCAGATCATAACCAGCTCGCTCTAAAAATTTTTGAGTATCAGAACTAAATAATTAGTTTCAAGGAGGAAGAACAATGAATGGTTGGACAAATAGTTTGAAGAACAAATTGAGCAAGAAAATAATCGTGCCTTCGCTGGCAGCGCTGATGGCGGTGTCGCTCAGCGCATACAAGGTGGCTAAGCCAGCGAATTCCGCGCTAGCAGCAGCAGCAGCGCCCGCCCCAGCGGCTGCTGCCCTCGACGACAGCAGCATTGAACCATTGCTGGCCCTTGATCGCGCGATGGAGAATGTGGCTGCGCGCGTTACTCCGGCGATCGTAAACGTCACAGTCGCTTCGAAGACGGACGCTCGCAGACAAAGCGGCGACGACAATGGCGATAATTCCAATGACAACGACATGCAACAATTCAACCCGTTCGGGCAATTCGGAATGCCGATGCCCATGCCGCAAAGGCCACGGATCGAGCATGGCCTCGGCAGCGGTGTGATTATTTCGCCCGACGGATACATCGTCACCAACAATCATGTCATTGACGGAGCGGTGAACATTAATGTGACTTTGGGCGACCGGCGTGTATTGCCAGCGAAGCTAGTCGGCGCTGATCCGCTTACTGATCTGGCGGTTGTTAAGGTCGACGCTACCGATCTGCCTAGCATTCCCTGGGGCGACTCAACCAAACTTCGGCCCGGCCAGACCGTGCTCGCATTCGGCAATCCTTTCGGATTGCGCTTTACCGTGACGCGCGGAATTGTGAGCGCGCTGAATCGTCCGAACCCTGATGCCAGCAACCGCCGCAAGCCTGGGCAATTCATTCAGACCGACGCCGCCATCAATCCTGGCAATTCGGGTGGACCCCTCGTAGATGCGCGGGGCGAGGTGATCGGCATTAACACCTTCCTGATCTCCGGTTCCGGTTCATTTGCAGGCGCAGGCTTCGCGATTCCGACTCAGATCGTGCGCCCGACGGTGGACAATCTGATCAAGTACGGCAAAGTAAGCCATGGCTACATCGGAATCGGTATCAACGATGTGACCCCTGAGAATGCCCGCTTTTTCGGCGTGAAGAAAGCCGAAGGCGCGCTGGTTTCTCAGGTTGAACCGAACTCTGCAGGCGCGAAGGGTGGACTCAAGACTGGAGACGTGATTACCGGAATTAACGGGCAGGCCGTAAATGACTCCGGGGAACTCCAGGTTGTAGTGGGCCAGAAAAGTCCTGGCACGACCATAAATCTGGATGTCTTGCGAGAGGGTAAGGAGCTGAAAGTTCCAGTGACGCTCGAAGCCATGGATAAGCGAAATGGTGAAACCGAGTCAGGCAATGCCGAGCACGGAAAGCCGCGCTGGGGGCTGGGATTGGAAGATCTCACTCCTGATGCTCGCGGCCAACTTCAGACCCCGTCTGATGTTCGTGGCGCGATCGTAGGAAATGTGCAGCCGGGTAGCCCTGCCGATAATGCCGGACTACAGCGCGGCGACATCATCGTTGAAGTCAACCGGCATGCTGTGCAATCAGCCTCGGACGCAGTTGACCAGTTGAGCAAAACTGCTAAAGGGCAAGATGCGCTGGTGCTGGTCTGGTCGAACGGCGGCAATACGTTCCGCGTGTTGCATCCCAGCCAGGGATAATAGATCGCGTTGTTGATGAAAGTCCCATCCTTCAAGGATCGGACTTTACTTTTCGGTGGGGATTGTCCAGTTCTCTATTGTCAGGTTCTGAACGCGCCGGAACTCGTCGGTATTATTCGTCACCAGCGTCAAACCGAGACTGCGGGCATGCGCGGCAATAAAAAGATCGTTTGCGCCGATCATCGTGCCGCGAGTTTTCAGGTCCGCACGAATCTTCGCGTAGTCCGATGCTGCTTTGTCAGGGAAATCGAGAACTTCGACGTATCCC
>QHZR01000199.1 GCA_003224755.1 Acidobacteriota bacterium | reverse complement strand
AGGGCAATCCGCTCAAGCTGCAAAAAGAATTCGAACGGGCAGGCGCTGTCATCGGCGGGGCTGACGACGATTCCCATGTGATCTACGTGACTCTGCCCGGTGGAGTTCGTGCCGAGATCAGTACTGCCCGCACCGAGCGCTACGAAAAGACGGGCAAGCCACCGATTGTGACCCCGGCCACCATCATCGAGGATTTACGCCGCCGTGACTTCACCGTCAATGCCATGGCGCTGTCGCTGAATCCCGGCTCACGCGGCCTGCTGATGGATCCCTTCAACGGTGCCGCCGATATCGAAGCCAAGCTGTTGCGCATTCTGCACAATTACGCATTTGTAGAAGATCCGTCGCGTCTGATTCGTGCCTCCCGATTTTCTGGCCGTTTTCACTGGCCACTCGAGGAACGTACCCAAGCCCGCTACGATTCCGCAAAAGAGAACAATTACATCGAGTACATCAGCAACCGCGCCATTGGTTACGAGCTCGAGCAACTGGCCTACGAAGACGATCCGCTGAACGTCGTTCGCGTACTTGAAAAAGAAGGCTGGTTGAAAGTGTTGAGCACGCATTGGACCGTCGCCAAAGTGGATACCAACGGCCTGTCACAGCTGATGAAAGCCAGGCAGCAGATGATCGAACTCGGTTACGCGCCCGATCCTGCGCCTGCCGTTCTTGAATTCCTCACCGCAAGATTGAACGATAAAGAGACTTCCGACATCCGCAAGGCGATTCCGCGACGCGATCTGGCCGAAGCCTGGCGCGATCTCGACCAGAACGCAAAAGATTTGGCCAAACGGCTCAGCGGCAAAGAAGCAGCGACACCGTCGCGAACTTGGAAGCTGCTTTCCGGCGCTCGTCAGGAGATGGTGCTCTATCTTTCGGTGACGGCCAGGCAGCAGGCAGTTGAGCAAAAACTCAAGAACTTTTTCACCAAGTGGCGTCAGGTGCAGCAGAAGATTCCGTTGCCGGAAATGACCGAACTTCTGATCACACCGCAGTTGCCTGAGTATCCGAAAATTGCCGAAGAAGTGTTCATGCTGCTGCTGGACGGTAAACTGCGTTCGCGAACGGAAATTCTGAAATTTCTAAAACCGCTCGCGCCGCCGCCACCTCCCCCACCTCCGCCTCCCAGGCGTGGCCGAGGTGCGAAGGCCGCGGCTGCTGCCCCAACCTGTGCCCGTGCCTGTCACCACGGCAAAGACGTCGGCTCAAAGCAAAGTGGTCGCTCAAGTCAAGAGTGCTGGCAAGGCAAGCACACCAGCATCGGCGAAGCCGACGGTGGCGGCAAAACCGCAGCTTGCCAAACCTGCGCAGGTCGCTAAGAAGATCCCGCCAAAGAAAGCTGTTCCCAAACCCAAGAAGTCCAGCAAGAAACATTGAAAGGCTTTCTCCGCGGCCTCCGTGCAGTTCTCCGCGACCTCTGCGGTTAAACGCTTTTTCCAGCCGATATAATGAACTAAAGCTTCCACATGGCAAACATTTGGCTACGAGTGGCGCTCGCGCTTTATGGCCTGGGACTTCTCTACGTACTTGTCGCCCTCACCCGCACCAAAGAATTTTTGAACCGGCTCTCCCTGCATGCCGCCTATCTCGGTATGATTTTTCATTTTGTCGCGATCACCGAAGCCGTACATCAATCCGGCGACCTCGGTCTGGCGTCTCTTTCGGTCGCGGCCTCCGTACTCGGGTTTCTTATCATGGTGGTCTTCTTGATCGTGTACATGGTCTACCAGACCACCTCGCCGGGGATCATCGTGTTCCCGTTAGTCTTCCTGCTCACATTTGTCGGCGCCAGCGGACAGGAGCCGTTTGTCCTGGCTTCACAAACTGCACGGCAAGGCTGGCTGATTGCGCACATCTCGCTGATTTTTGCCGGATACGCGGCGCTGGTTCTGAGTTTCAGCGCCAGTCTGATCTACTTGATCCAGGAGCGCGCCCTGAAAGCCAAGCGGCCAACAGGCCTGCTCTCCCGTCTTCCGGCGCTTCAAGTCACGGACGAGATCGGTTTCAGGTCGTTATTGCTGGGATTCCCATTCATGACCGCTGGCCTCGTCGCCGGCATGGTGATTGCGCAAACCAGTTTTGGAAAAATTGATTTCCGCGATCCAAAGATTCTGCTGTCGTCCTTGATGTGGGCGGTTTACCTGGTTCTGCTGTACACCCGTTGGAGTGCGGGCTGGCGCGGCCGCCGCGCGGCGTATCTCGCGGCCGGGACCTTCGCTATGGCCATCGTCGCTTGGGCGGCGAATTATTTCAGCAAGATTCACGAGTTGGCGCGCCCATGAACTTCCAACTCCTTGGCGTGAATCACAAGACTGCACCCGTCGAGGTACGAGAGCGGCTTGCCATTCCCGAGCGCCAGCTTCCTGATGCATTGCATCAGCTCATGCAGGTGCCCGGCGTTGGCGAAGGGATGATTCTCTGCACCTGCAATCGAGTCGAAGTGCTCGCACACACAGCGAATGGGAGTACCGATCTTCGACAATTTTTCCGGCAGCACTTCAGCCTCGACACATCGTTGTACGAGCCGCATTTGTACGAGTACCACCAGAATGAAGCTGTTCGCCACGTTTTTCGGGTTGCGTCGAGTCTCGATTCCATGATCGTTGGGGAACCGCAAATCCTCGGCCAGGTTAAGGAAGCGTACGCCACCGCCAGAGCGGCTGGGGCCGTGCAGTCGTATCTTGATCTGCTGCTCACGCGTGCTTTTGCCGTCGCCAAGCGCGTGCGCACCGAAACCGAAGTGGGTTCGTCGTCAGTCTCCGTCGCTTCCGCCGCAGTCGAGCTGGCGGCAAAGATTTTCGGCGCACTCCAAGGCAAACAGGTGTGCCTGGTAGGTGCCGGCAAAATGTCAGAACTTGCTGCCCGCCATTTGCTGGCGCGGGGAGCTGGCCCGATCTTTGTAGCCAACCGCACTTACGATCGCGCTCGCGATCTTGCCTCGCGCTTCGGCGGCCAGGCCATTCGTTTCGACCAGCTCTACGAACATTGCGAGCAGGCGGACATCGTCATTACCTCGACCGGCGCTCCGGTCGCGATCTTCCGGCGGGAGCACGGCGAAAAATTTCTCGCCAAGCGAAAGAACCGTCCCATGTTCTTTATTGACATCGCAGTCCCGCGCGACGTTGATCCCGCGATGAACAAGCTCGACGGCATTTTTGTCTATGACATTGACGATCTGCAGGATGCTGTCGCCACTCACGTTTCGGGCCGCAAGCAGGAAGCGCAAACCGCAGAGAAGATTATTGACGCCGAGGTCGAGCGTTTCCAGGCGCGGCTGCAAACTCTGCATGTAGTACCGACGATCGTTTCATTGCAAGATCACTTCGAGACCATCCGTCAAGCGGAAGTCGATCGGGTGCGCGGACGCCTGGGGCAACTTTCAGCGGAACAAGAGGAAGCAGTCGAAACTCTGAGCCACGGCATCGTCAACAAGATTCTGCACACCCCAATTACTCGCCTGAAATCCGCAGCTGCCGGGCCAGAAATCACCACACTCCTAGATACATTTCGAAAAATATTCAACTTGCAAGAGCAACCTCAAGTATCAGTAGAAGGTGAGCCGACCGAGAAAGCCCGTGTCCGCTCCGGGCCGAGGAGCTGATTCTTGCGCCTTAGGATCGGCTCACGCGGGTCACAGCTGGCCCTCTGGCAGGCAAACCACATTGCTGAACTCCTTCGCCAGCGCGGTCACGAGATCGAAATCGAGATCATCCACACCACTGGCGACAAAGTCACCGACGTGGCTCTCGCCAAAGTTGGGTCGAAAGGCATGTTCATCAAAGAGATTGAAGAAGCCCTTGCCGAAAATCGAATTGATCTCGCCGTCCACAGCCTGAAAGATTTGCCGACGGAGCTCTCTGATCAATTCACAATCGCCGCGGTGCCAGCTCGCGAAGATCCTAGAGATGCGTTCTGCTCGGTGAGATTCTCTTCGATCGAAGACTTGCCCCAAGCCGCGCGCATCGGCACCAGCAGCTTAAGGCGCGAAGCGCAATTGAAAGCAGTGCGCCCAGATTTAACGGTCCATCCGCTACGTGGAAACGTCGATACACGTCTGCGAAAGCTGGAATCGGGCGAGTATGATGCCATCATCCTGGCTTTGGCCGGTTTGCGGCGCCTGGAGCGAACGGAACTTGTACGGCAGGTTCTGCCGGTTGAGGTTATGTGTCCAGCCGCGGGCCAGGGAGCGCTGGCAATCGAGACTCGCGCCGGAGATCGCGACGTAATCAGCGAGCTTGCACTCCTGAATGATTCGACAACGCGTGCTGAAACCAATTGCGAACGCGCCCTGCTGAGGAAGATGGGTGGCGGCTGCCAGGTTCCCATTGGGGCAAACGCAACGCCGCAGGATAGCGAATTGCGCCTCGAGGCTGTGATCGCAAGTCCTGACGGCAAATCGGTCTTGCGGGAATCAGGTTCCGGGTCAAACGCGGTCCGTCTCGGAGAATTGACAGCGGAGAAACTCTTGCAACGCGGAGGAGCAGCAATACTTGAGGCAGTTTACGCCCAAAGCACAGAGCTGCCTCAACAACCGTGAATTTAAGTGATTGTGGGGAGACGGGCGTCTCGCCCGTCGTTCTGAGTCGAACTGAAAGCTTCCATTGATCGGAGTTCAATGTACATCCCGGAATTCAATCGAGTTGAAGATCGCGCACTCGCCTTTGCCTTCATGCGCGCAAACCCGTTTGCCATTTTCGTATCGACCACCGCGAGCGGTCCGTTCGCGACGCATCTCCCATTTTTAATCGACGAGTCGGCCGATCAAATGACCTTGCGAGGGCACGTCGCGAAAGCCAATCCGCATTGGCAGATAATCGGCCGGGATCATCAGTCCCTGGTCATTTTTCACGGTCCACATGCTTACGTCTCGCCTGCCCTGTACGAAATCCGCGAAAGCGTGCCCACATGGAACTATGCAGCTGTCCATGTTTACGGTAAGGCAAGAGTCCTCACCGACGAATCTGCGGCCAGGCAAGTACTTGAGGACCTTATCGCTCAATTTGACTCCTCCTATACCGAGCAATGGAATTCTTTCAGCGATGAATATCGCGATCGCATGCAGCGCCACATCGTCGCCTTCGAAATCACTGCCATGAGGGTCGAGACCAAGTTCAAACTCAGCCAGAACCGCACGAGAGCCGAGCAAGAGAACGTAATTCGTGCCCTAGCCGGCAGTTCGGATTCCGCGATCGCCGGAACCGCGGTACTGATGCGGCAGCTAGGCCTTGGGACAGAGCGGACGCGACGAATCTCATAAAATGGTTCGACGAAAGCTGCGCGAGTAATGCAGCCCCGGAGGGGCGCACGATCTTAGCCCCGCGCTTCAGCGCTGGGGATGGCGTAACAAAAGACCAAGTCCCGGAGGGACGACCGAGTATTGAGACCACCTACGACAAAGCCACTCTCCAGACTGCGCGTCCTCGTCGGCCGGGCACGCCACCAAGCCAGCGCACTTTCGAGCGCCCTCAACGCCCTTGGCGCCGACGTCATCGAAATTCCGTTCATCGAAATCCGCAAGCCTCACTCGTACAAACCGCTCGATTCGGCCCTTAACAAAATAGACAAATATGACTGGCTCATTCTCACCAGCATCAACGGCGCGGACGCCCTCGCCGCCCGCATGAAGAAGCTCCGCCTGAATCCGTCCAAACTCCAGCACCTACAGATCGCCGCCATCGGTCCAGCCACCCGAGCTGCAATAGAAAACCGTGGTCTCAAAGTCGCAGTCGTCCCGGATCAATACGTCGCCGAATCGGTGGTTGAAAGTCTCCGCGGCAAAGTGGAAGGGAGGCGCGTCCTGCTTGCGCGCGCCAAAGTTGCCCGCGATGTCATTCCACGGGAGCTACGAAGACTCGGAGCAGAGGTAGACGTGGCAGAGGCCTACAAAACTATTGTTCCGCGGTCGTCGCGGAAGTCGCTGCAGAACTTGGTAATCGATCCCAAACGCCGGCCACACATCGTGTGCTTCACTAGCTCCTCAACGGTAAGAAATTTCGCTCGGCTACTTGGAATGGAGCCGCCCCGCTCAGGTGCTTCCGGGAATAAGGTCCTGCCTAATCAGCCGCGACGCGGCGCTAGAATACAGCCCAGGGCGTTAGCCCTGGGAAAGTCAGGCAGTCAGCTTGTCCCAAAGGGGCGAAAGAATATTCTTTCGGGACTCCGATTTGCCTCCATCGGTCCCATTACCTCGAACACATTGCGTGAGCTGGGCCTGCCCGTTCACATCGAAGCCGGCGAATACACAATTCCTGGCCTGATCCGCGCGATCGTGAATGCACATCGATAGTAATTACTCGTTCAGCTTACAGCCGCAATCCGCCGGCGGCACCCGCGCCTTCAAAAAATTCGTCACCCGCTCATAAGCATCAATCTGGTTTTCTACTTTCGCAAAGCCGTGGCCTTCGTTTTCGTAGATCTTGTAATCCGCTACACCACCATGTTTCTTGATCTCGTCCACAACCTGAATAGTTTCTTCCTTGGGGCACCGCGGATCATGCCCTCCCGCCAGCAGCAACAACGGTGCTTTGATCTTATCTACAAAGAAAAATGGCGAGCGGTCGCGAAACAGTTCAGGATTCTTTTCCGGATCGCCCATGGTCGCGCGGTCGGATTGCTGCAGTACCGGATCTTCATTCTCGATTTCCGTAAACCAGTTGACGAACGGAACGATAGGAACTCCCGCGGCCCAAGTCTCCGGCGCTTTAGCCACCGCCATCATCGTCATGTACCCGCCATAACTGCCGCCCATAACCGTTAATTTCTTCGGATCGAGATACCCAGTTCCTTTCACGAAGTCTGCCGCCGCCAGCACATCCTGCAAATCGCCGCCGCCCATGTCGAACAGATTTGCGTCCTGAAATTCCTTTCCGTATCCGGTCGAGCCGCGATAGTTCGGCGAGATCACCATGTACCCCTGATTCACAATGTGCTGAATGAACCGATTAAATGAATTTACTGTCTGCGAAGTCGGCCCGCCGTGTACATAAACAATCGCTGCGTTCTGTCCATTGCGCTGCATGTTATGCGGCACGTAGACGAATGCAGAAATCGTCCACTTCCCGTCGCGACTCGGATAGTGCGCCAGGAACGGCTCGACCATATGCTCCGCCGGAAC
This sequence comes from Acidobacteriota bacterium, assembly GCA_003224755.1. GTDB lineage: Bacteria > Acidobacteriota > Terriglobia > Terriglobales > Acidobacteriaceae > Gp1-AA145. The sequence goes on along the minus strand of QHZR01000199.1, from coordinate 1,431 downwards.
TCCTGCCATAAGTGAATGCGTGATTTGCTCCGACTTACCGGTCGCCACGTGATACACCCACACATCGTTCGGCGCATTCGGACCATTGTGGTAGTAAAGCAATTTCGAACCATCGCGCGAAAATGAAGATTCCGCGCCGCCGAAAGAATTCACGCCTTTCGGCAACGGCAAATCAGTTGTTTTGCCTGTGACAAGACTGTGGACGTAAAGATCAGTGTTGCCGTCCACGTTTGCGCGCCAGGTCACCGACTTGCCATCGGGCGAAAAACTGCCACCTGAAACTTCCCACTTGTCCGTTGTGAGCCAATCAATCTTTCCCGGATGAAATTCGCCAGTAAGCGATGTCCCTTTACTACTGAACCACAGCAATCCAACATTTTGGTAGCCATTCCCTGCATTCGATGTGATTAGAATCGAACGCGCATCGGGAACGGGCCTCGAGGAAACATCATTCGCCTCATAAAGCCTCTCCCCCTCATGCGGCGTCAGCAGCGTGCTCTTGGCTGCCCTAACGTCAGCGATAAAAATGTTCGAATTCGTCCCCTTCGCCTCTGCCTGTGTGTAAACGACGAACCTCCCGTCCTTCGACCAGATCGGGCCCGCATTCAGCTTGTCTGCTGGCGTGTTCGTAGTGATATGTCGGGTCTCGCGCATTAAGGTATCGAACACGTCAATCTCGTACGACGACGAAGTCTTCGGTTTCATCATGTAAGCGAGATAGCGACCATCCGGCGACCACACCGGATTCTCTTCGGAAACCTCGCGCGTTTTCGTGACGTTCACCACCTGCCCCGTCGTCGGCGACACAAAGAATATGTCCCACTGCTCATCGCCGTCATAATCCGACTGATACGCGATCCATTTGCCATCGGGAGACCATGCCGGATTGCTCTCGCGTTGGTCGCTGACCGTCAACTGCGTCGGCCAGCCGCCGCTTGCCGGAACCAGCCACAAATTATTTCGTCCCGTGATATTGGATACAAAGCAGATTGTCTTGCCATCCGGCGACCACGCCGTATCGCCGACCAGGCGCGTCATATAGAGACGCTGAAGCGACAATGCTTCTTCCCCCTGTTCAACCTCGGCGCTCGGCTTAGCTGTGATTTGCTTTGGATCGGTGATCGCCTCAGGTGCCTTGAGCGTATGAGAAGCGACCATTTGAGATCCGACAAGGGTGCTCATGATTACGACGATAACAAACAGAAGGAAGGTGCTTGTCCGCATTTGCTTTCAGCTCACCTGACCACAATTGCAGACGGCTGATTCGCAAGAATCACGGTCGAGGTGTTCGCCGGACTTAATTTTCCGGTCGCGCCGACCGCGAAAGCAGATAGGTTCGATTGCCCGCTGTTAGCGATGAATGCCCAGTTCCCATCCGATGTAATTCCGCCCGACACCGGTCCTACCCCGGTCGAAATGGTGGCCGGAGAC
>QHZR01000052.1 GCA_003224755.1 Acidobacteriota bacterium | reverse complement strand
AGTTAGGGATGTGGGCGTCTTCGGCATAGCACGTGCATCTAAAGGGTGGATGTAGCTGCTAGCCGTGGCTATTTGTGCAATTTTTGGATGGTTTGGGAATGAAGTACATAGGACTGATTATTTGTGTCGCTATGGCGGTGCCGCTGGCAAACGCCCCTGCAGCGGCGCAGAATGCCTATGTAGCGTCGAGCGCTCCCGCAATCGCCTCTGCCGTCGTTGATACAAATTCTGTAATCACCATCCGCAAACGCGTCAATGAAGTTAACGTTCTGTTCATCGCGATGGACAAGCACGGCAAGTTCGTGCGTGATCTGAGCCAGAATGACTTCAGCTTCCTGGATGATCACAAGCCGCCGCAACAGATTGTGAATTTTTCCCAGCAAACCGATCTTCCGCTGCAAATGGGACTGTTGATTGACACCAGCGGTTCGGTGCGAGGGCGCTTTCAATTTGAGCAGGACGCTGCCGTCGGATTTTTGCAACATACGATTCGTCCTCATTACGATCATGCGTTTGTCATGGGGTTCAGCGCGCGTAATAAGGTGGTTCAGGATTTCACAGACAATGTGAGCCTGCTAGCGGCCGGTGTACAGAATTTGCAGGATGGCGGAGGCACTGCCCTCTATCAGGCCATTTACGCGGCATGCAAGGAACGATTGTTGAAGGATGACTCGGACCGGCCAATGCGGCGTGCTCTCGTTATCGTGAGCGATGGTGAAGACAACCAGAGTGAAGTCTCAAGGCAGCAGGCGATTGAGATGGCGCAACGCGCCCAGGTACTCATCTATGCGATTTCCACGGATGACAGCGGGCTGATTCTGCGCGGAGACAAAGTCCTCCAACAGCTGGCTGACGCAACGGGCGGTCGCGCTTTTTTCCCATACAAGATGAAGGACATCAAAAACTCGTTTTCAGCCATTGAAGATGAGCTGCGTAGCCAATATGTCGTCTCGTATCACCCGGCGGATTTTGATCCTGACGGCCGGTACCGCGCCATTGAAATTACTGCTCTCAAAAAGGACCTGCAGGTAAGGGCACGCAAGGGATATTTCGCCCCGCAACAGTAATTCTGACCTCTCCCAGTGCTAGAATCGCATCAGAACCAGTGGCCAGTGGTTGCTACCAGTGGCTGGAAAATTTACGCAAGAGTATTCAGTTTCCGCGTTCTCGAATACAGAGAGCGGCCGACTGCGAATATCATAAACATGCGCCGTCTTTACACTTTCCTTCTACTGTTGCCCATATCTTTGGGACCTGCGCTTATAGCGCAAGTACCGCAGAAGAAGGCGCATCATTCCCATAAGAAGCAAGCTAAGGCTGAGCTCACAACCGAGAAACTGGTAGACGCGATGCCAACCGCACCGCAGGCTCCTCCGCCAACGCCGGAGCAGGGACCGTCGTCTCCTCCGGAAGTCAATTACCAGGGAGGTCAACTGGTGATTGTGGCGCGGAACTCAACCATGGGAGACGTGCTGAATGCCGTGAAGCAGAAGACGGGCGCATCCGTCGAAATGCCCGCAAGTTCCAGCGAGCGCGTAGTCGGAAGATTTGGGCCCGGGGCCCCACGGGACGTTATGACGCAACTGCTGAACGGATCGCATTTCGATTACGTATTGCTCGGCTCGCCTGCCGACCCGGGGGCGCTGAAAAAGGTTCTTCTCATGGCTCGGGCAAGCGGGCCACAACCGTCTCAGCCCCAGCCGCAAACACAACCTTCAGCCCCCAACTTCCAGCAGAATCCCAATCTGCAGGCCGTGCCCGAAGTTGAGAACGAACAACCCGCAGAGGAAAACAATCCTGACACCTCTCAGGATGTGCAACCATCAGAAGAAGAGCAGCAACAGCAACAGGAACAGGAGCCACCCCAGCCGGGAGCGAACGGACCTGTTGTAAAGACTCCGGAACAACTCTTACGAGAGCTGCAACAACAACAGCAGCAACAACAAGAACAGCAAAATGGGCCGCCACCAGGCGGGCCGGGGCAGCCACCACAGTAAGCTTTCAGCTGTCGGCTCTCAGCCTTCAGCTATCACCTCTCAACGCGCTAATGTCTTTCCTTGAAGGCGGCAAATTTGCGCTTGATTGGAATGCAGGGTTCTACTTGCGTATGGCTAAGACGCGACAGGCGAGTAATTTGATATTCCTGAGAGCTGACGCCTGATAGCTGAGAGCTGTTTCAGTCGCCGCTGGATTGAATCTGGCTATGAACTAAGACCAAGGCCGGAGCAGGTTTGCGTGAGCTGTGGGCAAAGGCGTGAAGCAAAGCAAGGACCCCGGTGTAGGCTACTGCAATTCCAAGAACAAACGATCCCGCAACCGTAAACGTCAGTACGAAAGCAGCTAACAGACTCCCCAAGTTCGGCCCACTTTCCCGTTGCCAGCAGCTTTTACCAACGGATTGACTCCGGATTTCGACTTTTCTATCGAAAGTGCCGGGTGCGCTTTCACTCTACCCGCGTTGACGCTTGCTGCTGTTAACAAATAAGATACGTGAGTAGAAGTGCGCACTTCCACTCTCCAACATCTCTAGGGGACCCGTCCACATTACGAAGGTGCATCTTCCAGTCGAACAATGGCCATCAGGGAAATTTCGGTACGGGGCGCGCGGCAACACAATCTCAAAAATATCAATGTGGAGATCCCGCGAAATACGCTCACGGTAATCACAGGGTTGAGCGGCTCTGGTAAGTCATCTCTAGCATTCGACACGATTTACGCTGAGGGCCAGCGCCGCTATGTAGAGACGCTGTCGGCATATGCGCGGCAGTTTCTGGACCAGATGGAGCGGCCAGACGTAGACGCAATTGATGGCCTAAGTCCGTCAATTTCTATCGAGCAGAAGACGACGAGCCGAAGCCCGCGATCCACCGTGGGAACGATCACCGAAATCTACGACTATCTGCGACTGCTGTTTGCATCTATCGGCACGCCGCATTGTCCAAAGTGCGGGCGAGAAATTTCCCGACAAAGTGCCGCCCAGATCGTCCAGAGGGTTATGGCGCTTACGCCGGAAGACCGGGTGATGGTGCTGGCGCCGATTGTTCGCGGACGCAAAGGCGAATTCAAGAAAGAAATGGAGAAGTTGCTACAACACGGCTTCACCCGTGCGCGTGTGGATGGAGAATTGGTCAATCTCGAGGACGAGATCAATCTGGACAAACGCAAGAATCACACGATCGAAGTGGTCGTGGACCGGTTACTGGTGAAGCCTGGAATTGAGCAGCGACTAGAAATGTCAGTTGGTCTGGCGATGAAACTTGCAGGCGGATTAGTCCAGGTGGCGATTGTAGGCGGGGAAGAGCAACTTTACTCTGAGCGGCTGGCGTGTCCGGATTGCGGCATTGACGTACCCAAACTCGAACCGCGCTCGTTTTCGTTCAACAGCGCTTACGGCGCGTGTCCGGAATGCCACGGGCTCGGCAGCACTTACGACTTTGATCCGGCCAAGATCATCAATGACTGGTCGAAACCGCTGCTGGATGGCGCATTGGGTCCGGGATCAGCTTCGCAGAATTTGATTCATCAGATAAACATCGTCGCGGCCGCATTTGGAATTGATCTCAGCACCCCGTTTGAGAAATTGCCGGAGCGAATTCAGAATCTGTTTTTCTACGGGGAACCTGAAGGACGCGGCAAAACTGGCTTTCTCGGTATTTTTGGATACCTGAAGAACGCGCTGGATGAATCTTCATCTGAAGGGTATCGCGACTGGCTGATGGAGCATATGTCTGCCACCGAATGTCCGGCATGTCACGGCAAACGACTTAGACCGGAAAGCCTGGCCGTTCGCGTGGAAGGCATGTCCATTGCGGGCTTCACCGCCATGCCGGTTTCGCGTGCTGTGGAAAAAGCCAGGAGCATCAAGTTGGCCGGGCGTGAGTTGCAGATCGCAGGGCGCATCATGCACGAGATCGTCGAGCGGCTGCAATTTTTGAATGCCGTCGGTTTGGGGTACATATCGCTCGACCGTTCGGCGGCGACATTATCCGGTGGGGAAGGACAACGGATCCGCCTAGCCACACAGATCGGATCGAAATTGCGCGGCGTGCTGTATGTGCTGGATGAACCATCGATCGGATTGCATCATCGTGACAATGGGCGACTGCTGAATGCGCTCGAAGAACTGCGCGATCTGGGCAATACCGTGTTGGTGGTCGAGCACGATGAAGAGACCATCCGCCGCGCAGACTATGTGATCGACCTCGGCCCCGGCGCGGGGCGTCACGGCGGCGAGGTGGTCGCGTATGGAACACCGGAGAAAATCACGGATGTACCGCGTTCGCTGACCGGAGCATACCTTTCAGGGCGAACACGGATTGAAATGCCTTCGCTGCGGCGTCGCGTAAACGGGAATGCAATCACAGTTCTCGGCGCACGCGAGAACAATTTGAAGAGTGTGGATGTGGCTTTCCCGCTCGCCCTGCTCAATGTGGTGACCGGAGTTTCGGGATCGGGGAAATCCACGCTGGTGAACGATATTTTGTATCGCGCGCTGGCGAAGTCACTCTACCGCTCACGTGAGCCGGCCGGTGAACATAAGGCGATTTCCGGGATTGAGAGCATAGATAAAGTCATCCGGATTGATCAGTCACCCATCGGACGCACACCGCGATCAAATCCCGCAACTTATACCGGGGTGTTTACCCACATCCGCGATCTCTATGCCATGCTGCCGGAGTCGCGTGAGCGTGGGTACAAACCCGGACGCTTTTCGTTCAACGTGGCAGGGGGAAGGTGCGAAGCGTGCCAGGGAGAAGGGCAGCGGCGGATTGAAATGAATTTTCTGCCCGATGTGTACGTGGTCTGCGAGATCTGTGGTGGCCGGCGGTACAACCAGGAAACGCTGTCGGTGAAGTACAAGGGCTACTCAATTGCAGACTTGCTGGAGAGCCCGGTCTCGGAAGCCCTGCCAATCCTTGAGAACATTCCGCAGGTGAAGCAGAAGCTACAAACGTTGGTTGATGTCGGCTTGGGATACGTACACCTTGGGCAATCTGCAGTGACACTTTCCGGAGGCGAAGCCCAACGCATCAAGCTGGCACGGGAGTTGAGCAAGCGGCAGACGGGACGCACGTTATATTTGCTCGACGAGCCGACAACGGGCTTGCACTTTGACGATGTACGGAAACTGCTCGACGTGTTGCACCGGCTCACAGATCTGGGTAACACGATCATCGTCATTGAACACAATCTTGATGTGATCAGGAACGCCGATTGGATTATCGACCTTGGTCCCGAGGGCGGCGAAGAGGGCGGACGGCTGGTCGCGCAGGGAACGCCGGAGCAGGTGGCACGCAACAAAAAGTCGTACACCGGGCAGGCGTTGGCGAATTATTTCGCTGGGAGCGGAAGTCGCGTCCTGATCAGCCAACAGTCCGCTGTCAGTTAGCTGCGACAGAAACCACGGCTGTCTATTGTAGAAGCAATTGTTAACGTTGACGTCCAAAGCAATAGGTTTTACAATAGTTATGTTATGAGAACCACCAAGTGCCTTTCGCTCGACGAGAGCTTGCTGCATCAGGTCGAGCAGACGAAGGGGAAGGCATCCACCAGCGAACGAGTAAATGTCTTACTCAAGACCGCGCTTGAATGGGAGCGCCGGCAGGGTCTGTATGCTGAGTCGGAGGCATTTTTCGCGCCTGAGCTGGACGGAGACAAAGCAGAACGCAAGGCGTTTCAGGCGGCTTCCATGCGGTCCTTGGCACGCGAAGACTGACGCGAGATGACTTGGCGCCGTGGTGTAAAGCCTCCCGCCTGGTATCCACGCCGAGGTGAAGTCTGCCTGTTTGCCCTCGACAAGGAGAGACCTGCGCTTGTCATCTCGACGGATGCGCTAAACCGTTTCTCACGAGATGTCTGTGTCGTCCCGATCTCGAAAGCCGAGCACCGGCAGTTCTCCCTTCGTCCTAGGTTGAAAGCAGGACAGGGCGGACTAGCTCATGATTCGTGGGTGAAGTGCGACCAGGTAACAACGATCGAAATTTCCACCGCCGTCTATCCTGCGCTTGGCGCAGTTGATCGAGAAACTATGAAAAGAATTGAGGGTGCGATTCGGGTAGCCCTTGAACTTCCTGAAAAAACCTAATCAGTCGTGTAGAGTCGAATGTATGTCCTCGAATTCAGAGTGGCCACAGGCTACACCGGGCGCGCCGGAAAATGCGATGTTGCCCGAATCGAGTGCGACTCCGCTCAACGCTCCAGAAGCCTTATCTGAGAATCCGACCTGGAGCGGTTGGGACGTGGTCAAGATCTTCGTGATGGCGATTGTTTTGTTGATTGGGTGCCTGCTGGGTGTGGCTTTGGCGACAAAGTTGAGCACTCGAAGTTCATGGTGGTGATGGCATTTCCGCTTGTCAATTTCGTCGCGCAGATGCTTGGGTATCTAGCATTGCTCGCGTATATGATGCGAGTTGCGACGAGGCGGGAAGGCACCGAGTTCTGGTCATCGATTCGCTGGAACTGGCCGCTCCACGGTATTGTCGGACTGGTGCTCACAGGTATTGTGAGCTTTGTGGCGCTATTCGCGATTGCACATCTTCTTCCCATGCCGAAGAAGAGTCCGTTTGAACAATTCTTCACGCGTCCTCTCGATGCTTACGCCATTGCTGTGCTAGCCGTGAGCATTGGACCATTGATGGAAGAACTGGCTTTTCGAGGATTCCTGTATCCCATTCTCGCCCGGCGTCTGAACGTAAGGACGGCGATTCTCTTTACCGCGCTTCCATTCGCACTAATTCACTATCCGGAATACGGTTCGTGGAGCCCTGTGCTAATTGTGTTTCTGGTTGGACTCGTTCTGACCGTGGTGCGCGCATGGAGACAATCCGTTGCTGCATGTTTCATTGTCCATGCCGCTTACAATGGAGTGCAGATGGCGGTAGTGTTCGTCGCCACCGGTGGATTCCGCCATCTGGAAAAGATGACGCAGTAAAACGGGTGCTAGCTTAGAACGTCATGACTTCTGCACGACAAGAATTGCTTTCACTATTAGCGACAAAGTCTTTCCGACTTGGAGAATTCAAGTTGTCGTCCGGCGGAACGAGCGATTACTACATCGACTGCCGCACCACCACATTAGATGCGCGCGGCGCGCAATTGACCGGACAAGTTTTTCTCGAAGAAATCCGCTCGCGGGGATGGGATGCGCAGGCGATCGGCGGCCTCACCATGGGTGCGGACCCGATTGTGGTTGCCGTGGCGGTGACCAGCGGAACTCTTCACGGCTTCCTGGTGCGCAAGTCAGAAAAGCAGCACGGCATGACGCAAAGAATTGAAGGATTCCGGAAGAAGAGCGCACGCATCGTCATAGTGGATGACGTATGTACGACGGGATCATCAACTGTGCAAGCGATCGAAGCGGCGCGCGAATTCGGCTTCGAGATTGTCGGCGTGATGTGCCTGGTGGAGAGGGAAGAAGCTGGCGGGCGGGCGAGCGTAGAAAAGGCTGCTGCGGCGGCGCCGTTTGTGGCGGTGTTCACGGCGAATGAGGTGAGAAGAGAGCACGTGGCACTCAGCACGCAGCACGCAGCAGTCAGATAAGAGCCGAAAGCCAAAGGAGGTCGCATGTCCTCGTCTTCAACAAGCTTTACTGCTTACATGGCAGGGAAGATCTCAGTTAGCCGCTGGGACCACTCATGCGACTTATGGTTGTCTTCTTTCTCACCCCTTACGTTGCTGCAGAGAAAAACGTCAGCGCGATTTTCGATCATCCGGCACAAGCAATTCTCTTTGCCGTCGGAGCCTCGGTACTCGCGGTGCTCGTATCTGCAACCGGGTACTGGAAGAGTCGCTATGGAGAGCGTTTTGAGCGCGTCTATATTGTCTTCTTGGCACTTGTGATCCTTATTTTGTTAACAATCTTGTTCGACACGAGTTCGAGAAGCATAAGCGCAACGTGCTAATGAATTCGAACTCGACATCGCAAGCTTCTCCGAACCAGAGTCTGGCCAACGACCAACGACCAACGACTGATCTTATGATTCAAACTCTCGAATGGACCGACCGCGGTGTACGCTTCATTGATCAGACGAAGCTGCCGACCGAAGAGACGTATGTCAACTGCACGACTTATCAAGAAGTCGCAGACGTAATTCGCAACATGGTGGTACGCGGTGCTCCAGCGATCGGCGTTGCTGCGGCCATGGGGATTGCTCTCGGTGTCAAGAATTCCAAGACCGAATCTGTCGGACAACTCAAAAACGAATTTGATGAAATTTGCGACTTAATCGGCAAAACGCGTCCCACCGCTGTGAACTTGTTCTGGGCAATTCGCCGGATGCAGCAGAAATTCGAATCGCTGCGAGTGCGTTCGGTCGCGCAGATCAAGCAAGCGCTGGTCGAGGAAGCGCAACGGATGCACGTCGAGGACATCGCAATCAATCAGGAGATGGGCCGCAACGGCGCTGCTTTAATGCCCGCGTCTGGTGGTGTGTTGACCCACTGCAACGCGGGCGCACTGGCCACGGCAGGATACGGCACCGCACTCGGCGTGATCCGCGCTGCAGTCGAGCAGGGAAAGAAAATCCATGTTTATGCGGATGAAACTCGCCCGTTCTTGCAGGGTTCACGCCTGACTGCGTGGGAACTCGTCAAGGACGGCATCCCCACGACCATCATCTCCGACAACATGTCAGGCGCCATAATGCGGCAGGGAAAAATTGGCGCCGTAATCGTGGGTGCCGACCGCATCGCTGCTAACGGCGACGTCGCCAATAAGATCGGAACCTACACGGTTGCGGTATTGGCAAAGGAGCACGGCATTCCGTTCTATGTCGCGGCCCCTATTTCCACAGTGGATCTTGAGACTCCGGACGGCAGCAAGATACCCATCGAGCAAAGGAATCCGACTGAAGTCACGCACATTGCGGGAAGAGCCATCACCCCGGTGGGTGTACAAGTCGAAAATCCCGCGTTTGATGTAACCCCCGCGAAGTTGGTCACGGCGATTGTGACCGAACGCGGAATTGCGAGAGCGCCATACGAGCAATCTTTGGCAGCATTGGTACGAGGCGTGGAGCCATTGGGCGATCATTGAGTCGTCGGTCTTCCGCCTTCCTGCGTCGGCAAGATCCTCGAACGCCGTTTCGGTACCTACGGCTCGTGTGGAATCACGGCACCCGCCGCCACCTTACTAAGGTAATGAGTCCTAGCGGCTTTTCACGGACTTCCCGCGGAAAATGGATTACAACCTTTATCGAGCAGGCTCACCAGAAGTGTGTCCACCGCGAAAGGGGCGTTGATGTCGGAGGTCAGGCAAGAACAGCCGTCAATGCTGGCGAGGGCCGACGAAATCCAAAGACAGATTCACGATTTATCCAGTCGTGACATGCAACTTTGGTCCATTGTCAGTCTCGTCATTCTTGTTCTTACCGCCGGCTTTCTCGCTTTGATCGCTCCCAACTTGGTGTGGGCGCAACGCATCATCCGGATTGAGCAGGCCTACTTGCCGCAACTCGTATTTGGTCTTATCTGCCTGGTGGTGTTGTTCAATATTTATCTGCTATCACAGCGCGTGACCCTGAACTCGACGCGCAAGGCGCTGATCAGCGAGTTGGTACTTAATGAGAGGCTCGAAAGTCTTTCTCTAATCGATCCCCTGACTCAGTTGTTCAATCGCCGAGCGCTGAATGAACTCATTTCGCACCAACTGGCGCGGTCAAACCGTAACGGCACGCCGTTGACAATCCTGATAATGGATCTAAACGGTTTTCGCGAGCTTAATTCCAAGCTAGGCAGCATGGAAGGCAACCGCGTACTGGGAGAGTTTTCTCGGATGCTCAAGAAAGTATTTCGCGGAGGCGACCTACTCTTTCGTCAGGGCGGTGACGAATTTCTGGCAGTCATGCCTGACACCAGCGAGCCGCAGGCGGAAAACCCTCTGCAACGTTTACTGCGAACGCTGGAACAGTGGAACGCCGAAAACGGCAAACACTATCAGTTGTCCTTTACCTGGGGCATGGCTGGATATGTAACTGGAACCAGCCTCGATGATGTGTTGCGGACGGTAGATCGAAAGCTCTATCAGAAGCAGCACAATCTTGCCCCGGTGTTTTGAAGCCACTCAGCACTACTTCAGTTCGCTTCCCGCCTGTTGATCCAGATACCACATCAGCTTGCCGTTCACCGGCTGTACTCGCTGACACGGCAAGTTGGCAGCGGGATCCTGCAAAGCCTTCCTGACCATCTCAGCTTTATGTCCGCCGCCGCTGACGAGGAACATCACGTTCGCCGCCTGATTGAGGACCGGATAAGTTAACGTGATGCGATAGGTGCCGTGTTGCTCGACCCAATTTCCAACTACGAAATGCTCTTTCTCTTCAAGCGCCTTAGTTTCCGGGAATAACGATGCGGTGTGCCCATCGGGTCCCAGGCCGAGCAAGATGAAGTCGAAACGCGGAAATCCCCCCGTGGCTGGACGAAAGAATTCACGCAGCCTCTCTTCATAGAGAGCAGCGCCTTGATTGGCATCGGGCAGCTCGCCGGGCATGCGAAAAACGTGGTCAGGCGAAATGGAAAACTTTGAAAGCAGAGTCTCGTTGCACATGCGGAAGTTGCTTTCGGGAAAGTCCGGAGGAACGTGTCGCTCGTCGCCCCAGAAGAAGAACACATGCTCCCAAGCCAGAGCAGAAGAGAAGTTGCTGACCAATTCCTGATGTAGCCCGCGCGGCGTTGATCCACCCGAGAGCGCGACTGTGAATTTGCCCCGCGCCTGAATCGACTGCGACCCTATGCTGCAGAATTCCTGCGCAGCAGCGCGGAACAACTCTTGCGCAGAACCGAAGACCTGAACCAGGGGCGCTGATGGCATGGTTAAGCCGCTGTTTCCATCAACGCACAGCGCGCTGCGCCAAGCAGAGCCAGCTTATCGTTAATGATGACGTTGACCGGCATAACTTCCATCAAGTGCCGCAATCTTCCCTTGCTCAGAAAAGCATCGAGGAATAGAGGCGTCGCCAGCTTCGCAAGAATCTTGGGCGCGATTCCTCCTGCAAGGAATACACCACCAGTGGCTTTGATTTTCAGTCCCAGATTGCCCGCCTCGGCGCCAAAGATGGAAACAAAAATATCCATGGCTTGCTCGCTCATCGGACATTTGGCATCCATCGCTGCGGCTGAAATTGCTGCTGCTGGATCCATGACCTTCATTTCGGCGGAAAGCCATCCCGGAACTTTGCCTCGGCCGGTGTCGCGCAGAAATTCAAAAATATTCACCAAGCCGGGCCCGGAGAGCACCCGCTCGTAGCTTACGTGTCCATAGCGGGCGTGCAGATAACCAAATAATTCTAATTGCAACTCGTTCGCGGGAGCGAAGTCGCAGTGCCCGCCCTCGGAGGCAAATACGTGATGGCGAGAGCCATCCCAATAGAGGCCGCCTTCGCCAAGCCCGGTTCCGGCAGCAATCAAGGCCTGGTTTCCGGTCGTGCTTGAAATCTGCGTCAATGCGACGAGGTCGTCCGCAGAAAGCGCGCCGACACCCCATCCGGTAGCTTCGAGGTCATTGATTAGTAGCGCAGTATTGATTTTGAGTTCGTCAGCCAGGCGCCGGGACTGGATCTTCCATGGCAGGTTTGAAGTTTCGACTTCGCCGTTTGTCACCGGACCGGCCACGCCAAAGCAAGCCTGGGCGGGATGCACACCAGAGGTCGTCACGAATTCGGTGACGATCTGATCGAGGCCGGAATAATTTCGGCTGGGGAATATAGTTGCGGTTACCAGATTGAATTGCCCATTACGCACATCAAAGAGGGCCAATCTTGCGTTGGTGCCTCCGATGTCGCCAGCCAGGATCATCTGTCGAAGTTCCTCCAATGTCTGCCGTCGCGCTCGAGCAGTTCGTCCGCATCCCTCGGCCCCCAGCTCCCCGCGGGATAATTGGGGAAATTGCGCGGCGGCAATGCCTTCCAAACGTCGAGCGCTGGACTGACCACACACCAGCCCGCCTCGACCATATCGGCGCGCTGAAACAGCGTAGCGTCACCGATCATGCAATCGTGCAGCAGACGCTCATAACCAGTACTGGGCTGAGTGCCGAAATAATCAGCGTACTTGAAATTCATGTCCACTGCACCCAACCGCATGATCGGACCGGGAACTTTCGCTGCGAACTGCAACGAAATTCCCTCCTGGGGCTGGATATGAAGGACGAGTTGGTTGGGCAAAAGGTTCTCGACTGGTGTATCGCGGAACAGAACAAAGGGCGCGCGTCGGAACTGGATCACGATCTGTGTGCTTTGCGAAGTGAGACATTTGCCAGTCCGCAAATAGAACGGAACGTCGGCCCAGCGCCAGTTATCGATTGCCAGTTTCATGGCCACGAACGTTTCAGTTCGAGAGTCTGGCGGGACGTCCTCTTCCTGGCGATAGCCGGGCACGCGCTGCGAATTCTCGATGCCGGGACCGTATTGACCTCGAACTGTCTTCGACAGCACTTCCTCTGAACTTAAGGGCTGGATCGCATGCAAAATCTTGGCCTGTTCGTCGCGCACTGCGTCAGCACGGAACGATATTGGCGGCTCCATCGAGGTCAAGCTGATGAGTTGCATGATGTGATTGGGAACCATGTCACGCAGGGCCCCGGCGGTATCGTAGTAACTGCCGCGGGATTCCACACCAACGGTTTCAGCTACGGTGATTTGCACGTGATCGATGTAGCGGCGGTTCCAAATGGGCTCGAAGATTCCGTTGGCAAAGCGGAACGCTAAAATATTCTGGACGGTTTCTTTACCCAAATAGTGATCAATACGATAGATTTGCCGTTCGTTTGCAACCTTGAGCAATTGCTGGTTAAGAGACTTCGCGGAATCGAGATCGTGGCCGAATGGTTTTTCAACGATAACCCGGCGCCACTGATGGCCGTTGCTCTCGTCCATCAGCCCCCCGGCGGCGAGTTGCTCTACAACCGGGCCAAAGAAACGAGGTGCCGTGGCCAGGTAAAAGAAATAATTCCCGTGAGTGGAATGATCTTTATCGACCTTTGCCAGATCTGTCTTCAGTTTCGAATAGAGGTCCTTATCATCGAATTCGGCCGTGACGTAATAGATGCGGCGCGTGAACCATTCCCAAATGTCAGGATCAATCTCGCTGCCGGCATAGCGACGGATGTCTTCCGAGAGCTTCTTTCGAAAGTCGTCGGTGGACATGGCATTGTGGGCAACACCAACGATTGCAAATTCGCGAGATAGGAGTTGCGCTTTCGCTAAATTGTAGAGCGCAGGAAGCAACTTGCGTCGGGTGAGGTCGCCCGCCGCTCCAAAGATGACCATGATGCAGGGATCGCCCGGACGGCCAGGGGCGCGCTGCTCGGTAGAGGGAAGCACTTCCGCTTGTGCCATTTGCTGGTTTCTCCGGTTATCAGGCAGTTTTCTTTTCGGCAGCTGGCTCCACATGTCCGCCGAATTTCTGTCGCATAGCAGAAAGCATTTTTTCCGCAAACGTATGTTCTTCACGGGATCGAAAACGGACGAACAGTGCCGCAGAGAGGACGTCCACCGGGACGGCTTCAGCAATCGCCGCTTCGATCGTCCAGCGTCCCTCGCCGGAGTCCTGCACGTACCCGGAGTACTCGGAGAGCGTGGGATTCTCCGTGAGTGCCATTGCGGTCAAATCCAGAAGCCACGAGCTGACTACGCTGCCTCTGCGCCAAACTTCGGCGATGTCGGCCAAGTTGAGGTCATATTGTTCGTCCTTGGGAAGCTCAGACTTGTTCGCGTTACGAAAGATATCGAAGCCCTCGGCATAGGCCTGCATGATCCCGTACTCGATTCCGTTATGGACCATCTTTACGAAATGTCCCGAGCCGGAAGGCCCACAATAGATATAACCATCCTCGGCGGTGCCGGACAATTTTTCGCGCCCAGGTGTCCGCGGAATGTCGCCACGGCCAGGCGCGAGTGTCTTGAAGATGGGATCGAGTTTCTGAACGACTTCCTTCGGACCGCCGATCATCATGCAATAGCCGCGTTCCAGTCCCCAAACACCGCCGCTGGTACCGACATCCACATAATGAATGCCCTTTTCAATCAAGATGTCGCCAGGGTTAAAGCTCTGCGCCAGTGCCTGCGCGGTGGACTCCGTCGGCCCCCCGGCGGGAACCATTAGCCACGCAATGCGCGGTGAACCAAGTTGGGCAGCGAAATCTTCGAGCGACGAAGATGGCGCGGCGCCTTCCGCCGCCATGCCCTTCACGGCATCGGGACTGAGGTCAGTGACCACAACCTCATGCCCGCCGCGAATCAAGCGCCGCGCCATGTTGGCGCCCATTCTGCCCAGGCCAACCATTCCGAGACGCATGCAGTTTCCTCCACAGTGACCCGCGCCGGCAAAAACCGTTACGAGGGCTAAAGCCCGGATCATTTCACGATTACGCGGCTGAAGCGCCGCTCTTCCACGGTAGCGCAAGCATTCACGGCGCTTTTCAGTAACCCGCGGACGCCCCAGACACTGTTATATCAGTGAGTCCCCACAAACCGTTTGTCGTAGATCTGAGATATCTTCTTATTCCAGCGCTTCGGCGAGTATGGTTAACAGCTCCGACAAGCCAAGTTCAACGTTCTTGCCCAAGTGCACTCGCAGAGCTCGCCGGCCGCGATCGGCGAGGACTTGAAAATCCCCTCGCGCTTGTGCAGCTTTGACAGTTCCGAACGTGTATTTCTGGCCCGGAACCGGCATATCGTTTGCATCGTCACACGTGATCTGAAGGAACACGCCGCTGTTGGGCCCGCCTTTGTAAGCCTGTCCAGTGGAATGCAGGAAGCGCGGACCGAAGCCGAGGCAAGTGGCAACCTGTTTAGCGTCACGAATCGCGTGGCGGATCTCCTGCAAGCGCCCTTCATGCGCGGCGTTCATCTCAACGTAGGCCAGCAAAGCAAAGTAATCGCCCTGGCGGACACGTTTCAGATGCGCGCGAAGATATCCAGCAAGGTTGCCGCTACCCAGGGCGCTGGCGTTTTTCGGATCAGCGAACAGTTTGATCCCGGCCTGCTCAAAGAACGGTTTTTCCGGAGGCAGCGAACCCGCCTTTTCGTACTCGCTTGTCAGTTTTCGCGTTTCGATTTTGCTGGCTTCGACGTCGGGCTGATTGAAGGCATTGATTCCGATGATGGAGCCCGCGACGGCAGTGGCGATCTCCCAACGGAAGAATTCCTGACCGAGATCGTAAGTGTCATTTAGCGAAATGCGAACCACAGGATAGCCGGCGTTTTCGAGGGTAGCAACCTTTTCGTCCTGCGCGGAATCCGGCGCTCCCTCTAAGCGTAAATACACAAAAATGCGGTCGTTTCCGTAACAGGCAGATGCGGCGAGATCCTCCCGATCCACGGGAACCAGACCTTTGCCCTCCTTGCCTGTGGATTCCGCCAGCAGTTGCTCGAGCCATGCCCCGAGATCGGAGAGTGTGGGCGAAGTGACAAGGGTGACTTTGTCGCGACCGGCTTTCGCAGCCGTTCCAAGAATGATTCCGAGCATGACCCCGGGGTTTTTCTCGACCGGAACCGCAGCCGTGCAGGCTTCCACCATCTCTTCCGTGCGGTCGAGGAACTTGGCAACGTCAAGTCCCATAACCGCGGCGGGGACGATGCCGAAATTCGAAAGGGCCGAATAGCGGCCCCCAATGCTGGGAACGCCGTGAAAGATGTGCCGGAACTTGTCGGCTGTGGCTTCGGCTTCAAGCTTGGAGCCAGGATCGGTGATAGCTATGAATCGGCTACCTGCCTTCTCGGCGCCAATTGTTTCCTTGACCCGCTCGAAGAAATACTGCTTGAAGATGTTTGGTTCCAGCGTCGAACCCGATTTACTGGAAACGATAAAGATAGTTTTAGCCAGATCAATTTTCTTCTCGAATGTCTTTACTTGGGCGGGGTCGGTGGAATCGAGGACGTGCAATTTCGGAAAGCCCGAAATGTGACCGAAAGTCTTCGCTAGAACTTCCGGACATAGACTGGAACCGCCCATACCCAGCAACAGAATGTCTCTAAACTTTTCTTTGTGAATCTCATCGGCGAGCTGCTGAAACTGGTCTTTCTTCTCCAGCTGTTTCTCGGCGACGTCCAACCAACCCAGCCATTGTGATTCATCTCTATTTGTCCAGAGAGAAGCATCGCGCTGCCACAATCTTCGAACCTTGCCCGCCGCCCGCCAGTCATTCACCGTCTCGGTAACTTGTTTGCCGAGCGCATCGGGAAGCTTGTAAGTTTGCTGGCTAATTTTCGGTGTCGTTCCGCCCTGCGTGCTCTTTTCCACCGCAGCGAGTAGCTTGTCGAAGGCTTCTTCGAACAGGCGCACGCCGTCGTCGGTAAGTTTGTCGGTGACGCGGTCGATTGAAATGCCAACTCCGGCGAGCGCCTGCATAACTTGCTTTGCCCCGTCAACATTTTCCGTCAGCGTTTCGCGTGGTTGACCGTGGTCACGAAAGGCATCGAATGTGGCCGGCGGAATGGTATTGACCGTGTCGGGCCCGATCATCTCCTGTACATAAAGAATGTCGGGATATGCAGGATTTTTCGTGCTGGTACTGGCCCAAAGCACGCGCTGTGTTTGAGCGCCTTTCGAGCGGAGCTTGTCCCACTGCGGGCCGGAGAAGATATTCAGATAGCGCTGGTAAGCAAGTTTGCCGTTCGCAATGGCGACTTTGCCTGGCAGACCCTTGAGCTTCTGTTCTTCTTGCTGCTCCTTCGCGGATTTCAATCTCGCAGATAATTCGGAATCAACCGAGTTATCAATGCGGCTGATGAAAAAACTGGCAACGCTGGCGACGCGCCCAACGTCTCCACCAGTTGCGGCGAATTTCTCGACGCCGCGAACGTAGGCCTCGGCGACCCGTTGATACACCTCTTGCGAAAACAGGAGGGTGACGTTAATGTTCATGCCTTCGCCGATGAGTTGCTCGAACGCGGGAAGGCCTTCCGCGGTCCCTGGAACCTTGATCATGACGTTCGGACGGTCCACTGACTTCCAAAGGCGGCGGGCTTCTTCGAGCGTGCCTCGCGTGTCACGCGCGAGGTAAGGCGAGACTTCAAGGCTAACGTAGCCGTCGCGACGGCGGGATTCGTCATACACCGGGCGCAGCAGGTCGGCGGCATCCTGAATGTCTCGAATCGCGATGATCTCGTATCGGGCCTTCGCGTCCAGGTCGGCGCGATCTTTCAATGATGCAAGGATGTCCGCATAGTCTGTGCTGCCGGCGATTGCCTTTTCGAAGATTGCGGGATTTGACGTCATTCCACGCAATCCGTCCTCTTGGATGAGGCGCTTGAGCTCGCCACTTGTGATCAGATCGCGGCGGATGTAATCGAGCCAAACGGATTGGCCGAACTTTAAGAGACCTTTCAGCGGATTGGTAGCTTTCGCGGTGTCGAGTACTCCAGTGGGCTGCATAGTGACCTCCCTTAACCGGGTGACCCATCCTTGTCGCGTTCTCTGCGACAGGATGGGTCAGTTGACTTTTGCCAAGACGTCTTTGGCGGCTTGGATGACATGGTCCGTGGTGATTTCGAATTTCTTGAATAAGTCCTTGGCCGGAGCTGATCCGCCGAAGGTAGTCATGCCGATGATCGCTCCCTGCAGGCCAACGTACCGTTCCCAGCCGAAAACAGATCCTGCTTCAACGGAGACTCGCGCTGCGATATCCGGCGGAAGTACAGCGCTCTTGTATGCGTCATCTTGCATGTCGAAAATGTCGGTTGAAGGCATGCTGACCACACGGGCGCGGACGCCTTCCGCCGTCAGTTTTTCGTGGGCACTCACGCACAGCGAAAGTTCGCTGCCGGTGCCGATCAAAATGACCTGCGGCTTTCCACCTTGCGCATCGGCGAGAATGTAGCCACCTTTGGCAACGCCGGAAGCTGGCGCATACTTCGTGCGATCAATCGTCGGCAGCGCCTGGCGAGTCAGCACTAGCGCGACCGGATTGCGTTTCATCAACATGATCGCTTTCCAGGCTTCAACAACCTCATTTGCGTCGCCGGGACGCATGACGATCATGTGTGGCATCGCGCGCAGCGAGGCTAACTGCTCAATCGGCTGATGCGTCGGCCCGTCTTCACCAAGCCCGATAGAGTCATGCGTCAGAACATAGATGGTAGGAATTTCCATGATTGACGCCAGACGCATAGAAGGCCGCATGTAGTCGGTGAAATTAAAGAAGGTGCCGCCGAAGGCGCGCACCTTTGAAATCACCATGCCATTCAACGCAGCGCCCATGGCGTGCTCGCGAACTCCGAAATGAAAATTGCGTCCGCCGTAGTTACCGGCCTTGAAAACGCCCGCGCCTTCAAATTTGAGGTCGGTCTTGTTCGAGGTCGCCAGGTCCGCTGCGCCGCCGATCAGCCACGGAATGTTCTGCGCCAGCGCATTCAGAACCTTGCCAGAACTTTCGCGAGTAGCGACACCCTTTGCGTCCGCTGGGAACGTGGGTAGGCTCTTGTCCCAGCCGTCGGGAAGCTCGCGGCGCTGCATGCGCCAGAGCTGGTCCGCGAGATCAGGAAACTGCTTGTTGTATTGCCCAAACAGATCACCCCACTTGGAATGAAGATCGCGGCCGCGCTCGCCGATGCCGTCCTGAAAGTGCTCTAAAACCCCGTCGGGCACAAGAAAGTGCGCGGCCTCAGGCCAGCCATAGAACTTTTTCGCGAGCTTGACTTCATCTTCGCCCAGAGGCTCGCCATGCGCGGCGTTGGTGTCTTGCTTATGCGGAGAGCCATATCCGATATGGCTGTTGACGATGACGAGAGTTGGACAATCATTGGTGGCTAGAAATTCGTTGAATGCATTCGACAGCGCGTAGAGATCATTCGCATCTCCAACGTGAGTTACGTTCCAACCGTATCCGCGGAAGCGCATGGCGACATCTTCACTGAACGACCAATCGGCGGGACCATCAAGCGTGATCTGATTGGCGTCATAAATCCAACAGAGGTTCGGAAGCTTGAGATGTCCTGCGAGCGACGCCGCCTCGCTGCCGACGCCTTCCATCAGATCGCCGTCGCTGCAGAACGTATATACGTTGTAGTCAAAGATCTCGAAACCTGGACGGTTATACCGCGCCTGCAGCCACTTTGCCGCGATGGCCATTCCCACACTATTGCCCACGCCCTGGCCCAACGGACCGGTGGTGGTCTCAACCCCTGAGGTGTGGCGATACTCGGGATGGCCGGGAGTCTTGCTGTCGAGCTGACGAAAGTTCGTGATGTCATCGAGCGTAATTGCGGGACGATCCAGGACCTTGTATTCCGAATCAACTGATTTCACCCCCGTCAGATACAACATCGAGTACAACAGCATGGAAGCGTGGCCATTTGAAAGAATGAAGCGGTCACGATTCGGCCAGACGGGATGGGCGGGATCGTAGCGTAAGAACTGCTGCCACAAGACGTAGGCCACAGGCGCCAATGCCATCGGCGCACCGGGATGACCGGAGTTGGCCTTCTGGACGGCATCCATCGATAGCGTGCGGATCGTGTTGATGCTTAGAATGTCGAGCTGTTTGCCGGTCAATACTGCCTGATCGCTTACGGCCATCAGAGTTTCTCCCTGGAGTACAGCGAATATCAGAAGCCCGCGACGAAGGCTTCTAGTTTATCAGTTCGGCTGCTGAGGGCAGAGTCTTAGCTCTTTCCCAATTATTAATGATTCATTAAGGAGGCGAATGATTCATGGGCGGTAATTTGCTTCCTCGAAACTTGTAGATGTTTGCGGCCTGCGGGTTCAGTCGCGCACATAAACCAGTAGAATTCTTGTTCTCCCAGGGAGCAGCGTTTGAAGAGAAAAATTGCTGTGGTCACTTCGTCACGGGCGGACTACGCTCACCTACGCTGGTTGCTCTACGACCTTGCGCGCCAGCCTTCTATTGACCTGCGCGTTATCGCAATGGGCCCGCATCATTCACCGGCCTTCGGGCATACGGGTAAAGAGATTTCCGCCGCGCGAATCACAGCGGTCGAATGTCTGCTCGATTCCGATACCGACGTAGGAATGGCCAAGACCATCGGCGTCGCAACCCTCGGCTTGGCGGACGCGCTCGGGCGACTGCGGCCCGACATTTTGCTCATCATGGCCGACCGCTACGAAATGCTGGCCGCGGCAAACCCTGCCTTGGCGCTGCGTATTCCGATCGCGCACGTCGAGGGCGGTGAGATCACCTCCGGTGCAATTGATGATGCAGTTCGCAATGCCCTCACGAAGATGAGTCACTTGCATTTTGCCTGTACGCGGCGAGCTGCCGAAAGAATTGCAGACATGGGAGAGGAGCCATGGAGAATTACTTTCAGCGGCAGCCTTTCACTCGATTCTGTTCGCAGGGAACGTCTGCTGAGTAAGGCGCAAGTCGAAAAGGAACTGCGTTCGACTCCACAGACCCTTTTGCAAAGAGCGCGCAAGAATGAGGCGCCCATCAGCCTTGGGCCGAAAACGGTTCTCTGCATCTACCATCCGGTTACATTGCTTAAGAAAACCACTGAGGAAGCGGATGAACTATTTGCTGCGCTAGCGGACGTGCAGCCGCCGATCATCTTCGTCTATCCAAATGCGGATGCCGGCAGCAGGGAATTGATTCGGAGGGCCGAGGCTTTTGCAGCCAAGCACCGTGCGCGAGTACTGGTAAACCTTGAGCACCTGAGGTATTTGAGCCTTCTTAAGAATGCTGGTGTTCTGGTGGGAAATTCCAGCAGCGGCATCATCGAATCTACTTCGCTCGAGGTGCCTGCCGTGAATGTGGGGATCCGCCAACAGGGGCGCGAACACGCTGCCAATGTGATTGATGTTCCCGCCGAGCGCAAGGCGATCCGCAGGGCAATTGACCTTGGTCTTTCGCCGGGATTTCGTCGAAGCATTCAAGGACTGGAAAACCCCTATGGCGATGGCGAGGCTGCGAAGATCATGACCGACGTTCTGCTGAAAGCGCCGCTCGGCAAGAAACTCCTATTCAAGCGGGCCGCGCCATGAAGATGCGGATTCCGCTGGCCAAGCCCGAGATCACGGATGCTGACCGCGAAGCGGTGATGGAAGTTCTCCGCACTCCGAACTTGAGCTCAGGGCCCAAGGTGCAGGAATTCGAGCAGGCAATCTGCGACTACGCGGGAAGCAAACATGCCGTTGCAGTCAATTCCGGGACGTCGGCTTTGCAGATTGCGGTGCGTTCATTGGGACTTGATGCTGGAGCTGAGGTGATCCTGCCATCGTTCACTTTTTCCGCGCTGTTGAATGTGATTTTGCAGGAGGGGCCGCGGCCAAAGTTCGTGGACATTGACCCAGAGAGTTACAACACGACTCCAGAGTTGATCGCTGCAGCCATTACAGAAGATACCCAGCTGGTAATTGCAGTACACACGTTTGGAATTCCGGCGGACGTTCCGGGAATCATAAGCGCGATCAGCAGTCTTTCACGGGCGGGGCGCCCGCGCCACACGATTCAAGTAATTGAAGATGCCTGTGAGGCGCTAGGAACAGAAGTCGAAGGTCGCAAGGCGGGAATACTCGGCGATGCGGGTTTATTTGCGTTTTATCCCAACAAACAAATTACGACCGGAGAGGGCGGAGTGCTGGTTACGTCCGACGAGCGGCTTGCCAGGCAGGCGCGAATTTTGCGCAACCAGGGGCGGGATCCGACATTGAGTTGGGAGGACCATGCCGAAATTGGCTTCAGCTACCGGCTGTCCGACATGAACTGTGCGCTGGGAATTTCGCAGCTTAAACGCCTGGAATATGTGACTGAGAAGCGCCAACATTTGGCCGAAAGCTACGATCGGCGCTTGCAAGGAATCGCCGATCTGGTGCGCCCGCCATTGAGCAGTGTTATCGGCCGGATTAGCTGGTTCCTCTATCCAGTTCGGCTTTCCGATCGCTTCACTCGTGCCGACCGCGACTGGATTTGCGATTCTCTTGCGAGCGAGGGTATCGCTACGGGAAGATATTTTGCTCCGCTACATCGTCAGCCAGTGCTGCGAAATTGCGGGGTAACTACGACGGAACTGCCGAACACCGAATCCGTCGCCGATCGCGTGATTGCTTTGCCCTTCTTCAACGAGTTGACCGAAGCCGAGGTTGAACAGGTATGCAGCGAACTTGAGGACTCAATTCACAAGTGGCTGCGGAAGACGTAGAGCAGGTTCCCTTGAAACGCACTGGCCCGGACTTGGCCGTCTTGGTAATCAATTACAACGCGTTCTCCCAGTTTCAGCCCGGAAGCCAACGCGAGGTGCATGATCTCGCGATGTGTAAATACGTGACCGTAAGTGCTGATGCAGCTTTCGCCGATGTCCCAAGATGCCACCACGTCGCCATTCGCATGACTGGGTGCGAAGGAGTCGTAGAGAAAACGTACCGCTGTTGGAACCAGCCCGTAGGAACCCACGTTATAACGATGGGTCACATCCAGGAAAAGCTTGCCCTCATCCGAGAGCAGGTTCTGCGCCGCACCAAGCGCCCGACTTCGATGCGCCTTTCCTCGGACGTGTCCAAGCACATTCCACAGACAGGTGATGACGTCGAACTTTTCATCGCTCGGTCGGCCTCCCAACTCCTCGGCGCGAGTGCGCCAAATCTCCGCGCCATCGGGAGTTTGACCGATCATTTTTTCACTTGGTTCAACGAGGACAATCCGCCTGATTCCAGCTTGGGAAGCAATACGGAAAGCACGGTTGCCATCCCCGGCGCCGATGTCCAGCAGTGACTTGCTGTTGGCAGGCACTCGTTCAAGAATTTCCCGTTCGACGGCAATCAAATAGCCTTCGCGCCTGTGCGCCAACTCGGCATAGCTGTGCGCGAGCCGATCATATGCGAGAACCGGATCGTCGAATTGTCCGATGTCGCCCACTTCGCCTAATTCTAGCCGCCAGGTAGCTTGAACCAACTCCAGGTCGCCCATGTCCGCAGGTACAGGGCTGTGTCGCGTCACGGAAGTAACCTTTTCACCAGGGTTTTCCGGGCTAAACTCTGCTTAACGCCATGAGGTTCTCAAAGGTCCAAATCGCGATCGCCGCCGGGTCCGGGGTCCTGGTTCTGTTGAGCTTCTTTATCTACCTGATGTGGTTGAACGGCCAGCCCCCCGTCCTTGCGAAGTCACCCGAAGTTGATCCGCTCACTAAAGTCCCGATTTCTATCGACTTGAATCCTTTGCGCGACCGTTCTTCCGAACGCGCGGCCAGCGAGTTCCTGCGCGGCATGCGCGACGGCCAATGCGAGCAGCAGCTGGCCGATTGGGAGAAGGATTACCGCAAAAAGTATGCCGCCTTTATCTGCGACTCGGAGTCAAAGCATCCGCTGCTCTCCTGGAGTGTTGTGGATTGGGAGGACCGGCCACCGCTGCGAATTCTGCAATACAAGGCGAAACGGCGCAACCAGAGCTCCAGCTACGAAGAGCTGCTTTCGGTGACACTCGACAGCCGATCGAGCGAATGGGTCGTCACGAAATACGACTCGCTATACTGAGCATTGAACCGATACCTCAAGCAGAGATAACTAGCCTGTGAAAATTGAGAAACTACTCCGCCGCGTAGTTCGGGGCTTCTCGAGTGATCATGACATCGTGCACGTGACTCTCGCGAAGACCAGCGCCACTGATCCGCACGAAACGCGTCTTCTGCAGCAACTCAGGAAGGTTGGCACAACCGCAGTAGCCCATGCCTGATTTCAGGCCCCCGACCATTTGATAAAGAATCATTGAGACGGAGCCGCGATATGGCACCCGACCCTCGACTCCTTCCGGAACCAGCTTTTTTAGCCGATTCGGATCAACGCCCATGCTCGGTACCGCCGCGGATGCTTCTCCAGACGCGCTCTGGAAGTACCGTTCGCTCGATCCGGCGGCCATTGCGCCGATCGAACCCATTCCTCGGTACGACTTGAACGTCCGGCCTTGATACAGGATCAGTTCACCCGGGCTTTCGTCAGTGCCGGCGAACATCGAGCCGATCATCACAGCGCTGGCGCCGGCGGCTATGGCCTTCGTGATATCGCCCGAGTACTTGATTCCGCCGTCGGCAATAACTGGAACGCCAGCGTCTTTCGTTGCCCGATACGACTCGGCGATCGCCGTAACTTGTGGGACACCTGCGCCTGTGACCACGCGCGTGGTGCAGATTGATCCAGGGCCTATTCCGACCTTAATTGCATCCGCTCCTGCGCGGGCCAGTTCGCAAGCGCCGTCGAAGGTGCCGACGTTGCCGGCAATAAGATCGACTTCCGGGAATTTTGCCTTAACCGCCTTGACCGCTTCCAGCACGCGCGAAGAGTGACCGTGGGCGCTGTCAATGGCTAGAACATCCACATTTTCCTTCACTAGCTCTTCCGCCCGTTCGAGGAAATCGCCAGTTGCGCCAATCGCAGCGCCTACTCTCAAGCGGCCGTGCGAGTCTTTGGCGGCATTCGGGTATTTCAGTTTCTTCTGAATGTCCTTTACGGTGATCAGACCCTTGAGGTTGTAATGATCGTCCACCACCAGCAGTTTCTCGACACGATGCTTATGCAAAATTTTCTCGGCACCTTCGAGCGTGGTTCCCACCGGGACCGTGATCAGATTTTCCTTGGTCATGACCTGACTAATAGGAACATCGAAACGGCTTTCAAAACGCAGGTCGCGGTTGGTGAGAATCCCGACAAGTTTTTTGTTCTTTGTGATTGGAACACCGGAAATTTTGTACTTCCGCATCATCTCGAGTGCATCGGAGACTTTGTCATCCGGGCTCATCGTCACCGGGTCCACGATCATCCCGCTCTCGGAACGTTTCACCTTGTCCACTTCTTCGGCTTGCTGCTCAACCGTCAAATTGCGGTGGATAATACCCAGCCCGCCCTGCTGCGCCAAGGCAATGGCCATATGAGACTCGGTTACGGTATCCATTGCGGCGCTGATGACTGGGATATTCAGCCGGATATTTCGCGTGAGCTGGGTTTGTGTGTTTGCCTCGGTCGGGACGACATCGGACCGGGCCGGCAACAGTAACACATCGTCGAAGGTGAGAGCTTCAGGAACGGGAAAGTGAATCATGTTTTTGGATTAATTGACCATTGTAGAGAGCCTCCGGAGCGGAGGCAAATGCGCTGCCTCACCTGCCATGCCCGACCAGGCGCAAATCTCAGGTCACCTTCGCCCGAGGTTACCAAAGTGCTCAGACAAGGTTCGAAGTCCGGGGAAACAGATGCTGCAAATGCTATGTTGAGGAACGCGTTGGCGAGCAAGATTCTGCCGGGCGGTCGCGCCCCTAAAGCCACGGAGGTAGCAAAAAGCGTAGAGATTCGAGGGAGTAAAGGAATCAGTAAGTAGGATTTTGGCGCTTTGACCTTGGAACCCAGTCCGATTCAATCGCGCCGCTGTTCTGGGGACCTGTGTCTATGACTATCCGCAAGAAGATTTTGCTGTTTTCCGCCCTTGCGTTGGGCGCTTTTCTGGCTGCGGTCTATTTTGCCTCCCGATTTGCATTGTTGAACGGTTTCGCGCGTCTGGAGAACGATCATGCACGCCAGAGTGTCCGCCACCTGCAAAATGGACTGCAAAATGAGCAGGCAAGTCTGGAAATTGTGGCGCGCGACTACGCCCAATGGGACCGGACGTATGACTACATGGAGAGCCGGAATCCGGAATATGTCCGGACAGAACTCACCGACGCGGCTTTCAATATCATTCACATTCACTTCTTTGCCCTCTTGGACCGATCCGGAAAAGTGATACTGCAAAAGAGCGGAGAAAAATGGTCCCTGGGTGCGGGCGACCTGGTAGCCATTGCAACCGCTCGTCCGAGCTCGAAACGGAGCGGGAACTCGCGAGACTCAGGCCAAAACGGAGTTGTGGAATTAAATGGGCGGGTGGTGTTGCTTGCCTATCAAGAAATCCTCACTAGTCGTGGAAATGGCGTTTCCAGGGGAACGCTGGTGATGGGGCGGGAGCTCGATCAGAAGCTGATCTTGGCTATTTCCCGATCAGCCGGATTGCCTGTCTGGCTTGAACCCCCCGACCAATCGCCGGGCCGCAATTTGCAGGCAGCCTGGAGCGACGGGACCAACTCGGTTGCACTTGAGGGTGAGTCGACGATGTTGGGATACGTTCCCATCAAAGACATGTCGGGCGCTACTCTGCGGCTACTGGTCGCCCGGATTCCCTCCGACCTGCATTCAGAAGGCAAGAAGGTAATGCGTTATCTGCTCCTGCTCCTCATGTTGGCGGGAGTTGTTCACTGCGGCGTGCTGTTGCTGGTTCTCGAAGAAAATCTCTTGTCGCGGCTTGCAACTTTGAATCGACGGATCAAACAAATCACCGTCAGTGGGGACCTGTCTCTCCGGCTGGAATTGAGTGGCGAAGACGAACTTGGCGGGCTTGCGGGCGCCGTCAACGCTATGCTGGCCGCAATGCAGAAAGCCAAATCCGAGCTTTTGCAGGCGCAAGAATCGCTGCGTTTTCATGCTGAGCATGATTCGCTGACCGGGATCCTGAACCGGCGTGCAATTCGGGACGTGTTGCGTCGGGAACTCGCGCGCTGCCGACGCGAAAGCAACACACTCGGTGTAATCGTTGCTGACGTGGACCACTTCAAGAAAATCAATGACCACTATGGACACGGCGCAGGAGACGCGGCGCTGGTGGCAGTAGTTCAGCGTATCTCGGCAACGCTGCGGCCGTATGACGTGATTGGCCGATACGGTGGCGAGGAATTCCTCATCCTTGCCCCAGGATGCGACTTGCAACTGACGCAGAAACTGGCTGAGCGCATTCGCGCCGCAGTTTGTGACGAAGTGATAGATCTTGGGAACGACAGCACGACAGTCACTGTCAGCTTGGGAGCGACATTGGGGACCGCCGAGAGCGATCCTGAATTCTTGGTCACTATGGCTGACGCTGCCATGTATCAGGCCAAGCGCAACGGCCGCAACCGCGCAGAAACTAATCTGGAACTGCCGAATCAGGAACAGCTTGAGGCTTCAACGGCGACCCACTGAGGCCGTTTTCTGCTGGCTGACGCAACATTGCTTTGCTCTCCGACGACTTGCGTTTTTCTCTTCCAAATCCGCTGCTTCCCATCCTCGCCTAGTTTGTCTTTTAGTTTGTGCCAGCGTATATTAGCTACTGGAACTGCTGTGTAGTACCAGGATTGGCGGAACACACCAGTGGGCGCAAGCCCACTTTTTACTTGCACGGCCTTTCGCGGACACTGCGGACTGGCTAAACCGCTGTTTTTATGGCAGTTGACCTGGATCACATACATGCGATTGCGGAGCGCGTGGCTGCTTCGCTGGGTGTGGAAGTTGTGGAGATCGAGCTGCGCGGCGGCGGCAAGTCGCGCATGTTACAGATTTTCATTGATAAACCGAGCGGCGTAACGCATGAAGATTGCGCAAACCTCAGCCGGGAAGTGAGCACGATACTGGATGTAGAGGATGCAGTACCCGGCGGATCATATGTGCTGGAGGTTTCTTCGCCAGGGTTGGATCGCAAGCTGGTCAAGCCTGGTGATTTTGAGCGATTTCAAGGCAGCCGTATCAAGCTGACTACGAAAGCTCCGGTAAACGGTAATCGGCATTTTGAAGGCCGGCTTGAACACTTCGAGTCTGGACGGCTGACACTGGATTTGGCGCAGGCACGGAAAAAGTTTCGCGCGAGTACGGATGCGCCGCAAAAATTGGAAATTGAATTGGCCAATCTTGAAAAGGCGAATTTGGTTCCGGAAATTTAGAAGAGCGATTAGCTCTTAGCCTTTAGCTCTTAGCTTGAATCCAAGGAGTTGGCTTGAAGCTAAAAGCTAACAGCTAAAGGCTGGGTTCGGATTCACTTATGGCAAGCGAGCTTTATAACACAATCGATGCTCTGAGCAGGGAAAAGGGAATTGATCCGCAAATTGTAGTCAGCGCGGTGGAAGACGCCATCGTTGTCGCTACGCGCAAGTATTACAAGACCCAGGAAAATCTGCGCGCGCAGCTCGATAAAGATACAGGGAAGATCCGCGCCTTTGCCGTGAAGACCATTGTCGAGGCGCCGGAGCAGGTGGAAGATCCAAGCCTGCAGGTCACGGTCGACGAAGCGCGTAAGTCTGATCCCGGCGCCGAGGTCGGCGGCGAGCTCCAAATTCCGAAACCCACTGAAGGCATTCTTGGACGAATTGCCGCGCAATTAGCGAAGCAGGTCATCTTTCAGAAGGTCCGCGAAGCTGAGCGTGACACCGTTTACAACGAGTACATCGGCCGCGTAGGCGAGATCGTGAATGCAAGCGTGAAGCGCATCGAAGGTCCAGATGTGATTTTCGATCTCGGCAAAGCCGAGTCGCGAATGCCGCGCAAGGAGCAGTCGCGGCTCGAGTCATTCGCAATCGGCGAGCGCGTTCGTGTGGTTATCGCGCGCGTCGAGAAAGCCTCTAAAGGCCCGGGTGTCGTGGTTTCGCGTGCCGCGCCGGAACTTGTGCAGCACTTGTTCCAGACCGAAGTTCCTGAGATTTACGACGGCACGGTGGTGATCCGCGCAACTGCGCGCGAAGCTGGAGAGCGCACCAAGATCGCAGTCCTGTCCAAAGACAAAGAGGTGGACGCAGTCGGAGCCTGCGTCGGCATGAAGGGCATGCGCGTGCAATCGATCATTCGCGAACTGCGCGGCGAGAAGATCGACATCATCGAGTACCACGAAGATCCGGTCACCTTTGCAGAGAAGGCATTACAGCCTGCAAAGGTGAGCCGCGTAACGGTGATTGATCCGTCGGAGAAGCACCTGGAGGTTGTGGTAGACGACAGTCAGCTCTCGCTAGCTATCGGCAAGAAGGGGCAAAATGTCCGCCTCGCCGCCAAGTTGCTCGGTTGGAAGATTGATATTAAGAGCGAAGAGGAGAAGCGCCAGGAAGTGGAAGAGCAGATGGCGCAACTCACGTCAGCAACCGCGACCCCACTTGAGAGCGTGGAGGGGTTGGGCGAAGGCTTGGTCGAGAAGTTAAAGAGCGCAGGCATTTCGACCGTGGAGGCCCTGGCCGACATGACGCCAGAACAACTGGAGGCCATCGAGGGAATCGGCCCCAAGACGGTGGAAAAAATTAGTGTTGCAGTCAATAATTACTTCGCGAGCTTGGAAGGCGGAGAAACGGTGGCCCTTCCCGAGAATGAAGGTGAGGGAGTTTCCACTGAGCCTGCGGATACGGAAACTGCTCCGACGGACCAAGTAAGCGCCGAGACAACAACGGAAGACAGCGCAGTTACGGCCGAGCACAACGCAGCAGAAGAATCAGTTCCGGAAGAGCCGGCTCTCGATGAAACGGTTGAGCCTGCAGAAAAGAACGAATAGTCGTGGCGTTGCTTGCAACGGTACGGCAGGGGCAAGAAGACGTAGCGAGCTACGTCTCGACATTATCCGTGAGGTTGATATGAAGACTTAGCGGGATAGTCCGGAGGAAAAAAGAGGCGGATGAGTAAGGTTCGAATTAACGATTTGGCCAGGGAGCTGGAAGTAAAAAGCAAAGCTATTCTCGATGTGCTGACGGAAGTTGGCGTCACTGAGAAGAAAACGCATTCCAGTTCACTGGAAGACCATGAAGCCGACAAAGTTCGCGCGCACTTCCGCGCCTCCGGAGAGAGTTCGGCTGCGGCGAAATCTGCGCGCCAAAGTCGCCCCGAAACGGATGGCATCAAGACCAAAATTGACCTGTCCCACATCTCGAAACCTGGGGATGTGCTGAAAGCGATTATCGGGAAGCAACAAGCGACAGCTGCGGCGCCACCGCCTGCTCCGCCTCGTCCAGTTACGCCTACATCAGTTCAGGAAGTAAAGCCAGCTCTGCCGCAGGTCGCAAAACCTGCTGCTCCGGCGCCGTCAGCGCCCGCCGCACCCACGCCGAGGCCAGCCATTCCTGCAATACCGGCCAAGCCAGCGAGTGCCACGACGGTTGTATCGCCACCTTCTGTTCCACCAGCAGCAGCCACACCGCGTGTGGTTGCTCCTCCTGTTGTCAATGTTCCGGCAAGTCCTAGTCCAGCTGCCAGTGCTGCACCTCCGAATCAGGGTGTGCGGCCTCCACATTCAACGGTGCCAATGCAGCCGCCACGTCCGCAGGCGCCCGGTCCGCGAATGATTGTTCCGCAGACCGGTCCGCGTCCCGTATATAAAGCTCCGCCTCCGGTAGCCCCGCGACCTGGTCAGCCAATCGCGAGCCGCCCAGTTCCGGGGCGACCTGTTCCTGGGCAACCAATTTTTCAGCGTCCGCGACCTGGAGCAGGTGCACCCGGCGCCAGACCGCCTCTGCGCCCCGGAGAACGCCGTCCAATGCATCCCACGCGTACGGGTTCGGCGGGTCCTCGGCCCCTCGGTGTTGGTCCAGGGCTTCCGCCTCCGGGTCCAACACGTCCGGGTAGCCGTCCCGGTGGTCCATCGCGACGGCCAGGCCAGCGCTACGTTCCTCGCGGTGTAAAAGAAGGCCCGATGAAGGGCTTTGTTCCGCCGCCGAGGCTGTCGCTTTCGAACGAGCCGCAGCCGATCACGCGGAACATTACGATTGCCGAGGGCATCAGCGTCAAGGATCTGGCGGAGAAGCTCGAAATTCGCGCGAAAGATCTCATAGCGCGGCTACTCGCCAAAGGCGTGTTTGCGACTATCAACCAGACTCTTGACGCCGAGCTTGCCAGCGAGATGGCGCGCTTTTTCGGCGCAGAAACAAATGTCATTAGTTTTGAAGAGCAGGCGGCAAAGGAAGTCGCCGAAACCGCCGCCGGTGAAGAAGGTGCGGCTTCCGAAGGCGTGCCACGCCCACCAGTGGTCACGATCATGGGTCACGTGGACCACGGCAAAACGACGCTGCTCGATTCGATCCGTTCGACCAGTGTTGCGGAAGGCGAGGCGGGCGGAATTACGCAGCACATTGGCGCTTACAAAGTTTCCATGCAGGATAAAGATTCGCCCGCATACGGACGCGAGATCGTGTTCCTGGATACGCCTGGTCACGAGGCGTTTACCCGCATGCGTTCACGCGGTGCCAAAGCCACGGACATCGTTGTGCTCGTAGTCGCAGCCGACGATGGCGTGATGCCTCAGACTCTGGAAGCAATTGATCACGCGCACGCTGCGGAAGTTCCGATCATCGTTGCGGTTAATAAGATCGATAAACCCGGTGCGTTGCCGGACCGCGTGAAGAAGCAACTCGCCGATCGCGGACTGCTGCCGGAGGACTGGGGAGGCAAGACCGTCTTCGTAGATGTTTCCGCGAAGCAGAAAACGAATCTGAATCTTCTGCTCGAAATGATCTGCCTCGTCGCGGACCTGCAGGAATTGAAGGCCAATCCCGATCGTCCCGCAGCCGGCGTGGTGCTCGAAGCAAAACTGGATCGCGGTCGTGGACCGGTGGCAACGGTTCTCGTACAGAACGGCTCCTTGAGTACCGGGGACAACTTCATTGTTGGCAACGTGTACGGAAAAATTCGCGCCATGTTTGATGATCGTGGCCACCAGCTCACAGTAGCGCCGCCCTCCACTCCGGTTGAGATTATTGGCATGGAAGGCCTGCCGCAGGCTGGAGATCAATTCCTGGTTGTCGCCGATCGAGATAAGGCCCGCGGCATCTCCGATTATCGCGAGCAAAAGGCCCGCGAGGCCACGCTGGCAAAGAGCTCGCGCGTTTCGCTCGAAGGCCTCGCCGAGCAATTGAAGAGTGCCGGAATAAAAGAGCTGAACATCATTCTGAAAGGCGACGTTCAGGGTTCGGTGGAAGTCCTCAGCGATCTGCTTGGGAAAATGTCCACCGACAAAGTTCGGCTGAAGGTGCTCCGCTCGGGTGTTGGCGCAATCACCGAAAGCGACGTGTTGCTGGCGTCGGCGTCGAACGCGATCATCATCGGCTTCAACGTTCGTCCGGAGCGCAAGGCTCAAGAACTTGCGGAACAGGAAGAAGTTGATATCCGCCTGCACTCGATCATTTACGAGCTGCAAGACGAGATCAAGCGCGCTATGACTGGGCTGCTTGAGCCGACGATCAAAGAGACTTACCAAGGCCGAGCTGAAGTGCTCGACACTTTCCGCATTCCCAAGGTTGGGACCGTTGCTGGATGCCGTGTTGCCGATGGCCTCCTTAAGCGCGACTCCGAAGTACGCTTGCTGCGTGACAATGTCGTGATCTTTAAAGGCAAGGTCGGCTCGTTGCGCCGCTTTAAAGATGACGCCAGCCAGGTGACCAACGGCATGGAATGCGGCATATCGATCGCCAATTACGGCGACATCAAGGTTGGCGACGTGATTGAAGCATTTGTGACCGAGCGCGTGGCCGCGGAAGTGATTGCTTAGAAGCTGTCGTTGGTCTTCGGTCGTTCGTCGTTGGCTTTGATGGGTTTGGCCGACGACAAACAGCCAATGACCAACGACGGGTTTATGGTCGCCCTTCTCACCCTCGAACTCCACATCGAGCACGCCCAATCTCTTAAAGACAAACGTCAAGTTGTGCGCAGCCTCAAAGACCGGCTGCGCGCGCACTTCAATGTCGCAACCGCCGAGTTGGATTCATCCGGCCTATGGAACCGCGCGACAATTGGGGTCGTCGGCGTCTCCGATTCGCGCGATTATCTTGATGGACTCATGAAGAACGTCGAACACCAAGCCATGCGGATTGCGAATAACGCGGGGGCCGAGGTGACGGATTCTTTTGTGGAGTTCTTATAAACAATCCCAGAAATTATGATTGTCATCCCGAACGGGCGCGCTTAAGCGCGCACGAGAGAGACCTTACGTTGCGCGTGCGTTTTTGCAGCGGCGTAGATGGGATCGGAGATGCTGCTTGTGCCGGATGCAGTCCCGCGAACTGCACACAATTTGCAAGCTGACGTAAGGTTCCCTCTCCCGCCCGCTTCAGCCGGCGTGTTCGGGATGACATTAAATTGTGGGACTGCGGGATCATACAATCGTGCTAAGTTTTGGAGAAGATGGAAACGTGTCCATTCTGCAGTCAGTGTATCGAGATTCAACAGAGATCTGCGCTGGAAACCTTCGAGGGTGGTCATTGCCAGCACCAACTCCGGAATGAGGTGACGGATTCTTTTGTGGAGCTCTTATAGCGATGTCATGAGAGCTGGCATTCGCATCATGGAAGCGGTCGTCCTGACCCTAAGCAGGCCTTGGCGGAACCGCCGTGGTCATATCAGAGGCGTCCAGAATCATCGGTGCAGAAAGCTCGGTAACCGCTCGCACCAAGCCAAACCGGAAAGGCAGTAGCCTGGTAATGGACAATCCTGCCATCGGAACCGGCACTGCAGCTGCTGAGTGAGAACTTGTATCCGGACGTGGTGCCAGATATCAAAAAACCTAAGGGATCGTAATCATTGGGACCGTCTGGGTTGGGAAACCATAGAGGCTGCAGCGCACACGAAAATCCTATGCCCGGGTGATCAGCCGAATACTTTTCCTGGAGTGTGTTGAGCTGGCGTAGCTTGGCTACTGCGAACGCTTCATTCGCATTCTGGCGAGAACTATCAAATTTCGGAATGAACACAGCGCCTGCTACGAATAGGACGCAATCATCGGAATGCCGTAGAGAAGGATTCCCCGAACCGTCAGAAGCGAACGGCTTGATGGTGTCGACGCCGGTGATTCAGTCTGATTCATTTCAGCTCGACTCACGCGCGCTTCTATGCCACAGTTTACCTTGCCACGCCGGCGGCAAAATCCTGATTCTCCGCACCATTCCTTTGACAAACCCCTAAGCGCAATTTCTGATATTCTCATTCGTTTTATTCCGAGGTTCAGTATGGAGAAGCGCGGGGCGAAATATCACCGTGAGCGCATGCGAGAAGCCCTGCGGGAGGAAATCGAGACCATGGTGGAAGGGGAACTGGCTGATCCGAGAATCGGTCTGGCCACCGTCACCACGGTCGAACTGGCGGAAGATGGCCGCTCGGCCAGGATACTGGTCTCTATAGAAGGGAGCGATGAAGAATGCAAGCTCAGCTTGGAAGGGCTTACGGCGGCTGCCGGTTTCATTCGTCATGAAGTCGCCGACCGGCTGCATCTGCGGCGCGCTCCGGAGATTTCCTTTTATCTAGATCGGTCCGAAAAACTGGGCTCCCGGATCGATGAACTGCTGAAGCGAACCAAGAAAAAGAAATGACGCTGTCCAAATGCTCGATCAAGTCCTAACCGAGATTGAACGCCGCGAACGTTTCGTGCTTACTTCGCACGCGCGCGCCGATGGCGATGCTGTGGGCTCAACACTTGCGTGCGGCGAAATTTTGCGTCAAATGGGCAAACAATCGGATCTGGTCCTGCATGGCGGCGTTCCGCGTGTTTATCAATCACTGCCGTTTTCTGAAAAAGTCCTTCACGCTGAGCGGGTGAATGGCAACTATGACGCGGCGATATTGCTCGAATGCGACAGCGTTCAACGCACGCGGCTTGAAGGTCTTGAAAACCAGTTCCTCATCAACATTGACCATCATCGCAGCGGCCGCGCCTTTGCGCACGTGAACTGGATTGATCCGACAGCGGTCGCGACTGCCGAAATGGTGTACAAACTGGCGAAGCAGGCGGGAGTGAAAATCTCTCCTGAGATGGCGACCTGCCTGTACACTGCCGTACTAACCGATACTGGGGCATTCATGTTCGAAGGCACAAACCAGCATACATTTGAGCTGGCGCGGGAACTGGTGCTGGCCGGCGCGGACCCAGTACGGTGCGCGCGTCCGATTTATTTCGGTCATTCGACTGCCAAAATGCGCCTGCTCGGACTGGCACTTTCCGCGCTACAGCGCGAAGGCCCTCTGGCTTGGATTTGGGCCACACAGGAGCAGATGGAACGCACCGGCGCGAAGGAAGAGGACTGCGAGGGATTGGTGAATTATGCCCTTGCGATCGGCGACGTGGAGGCTGCGTTTTTCTTTCGCGAGCTGCCGGACGGACGTTTTCGCGTCAGCCTGCGGAGCAAAGGTAAGCTGGACGTTGCGCACGTTGCGGAAGAATTCGGCGGCGGGGGACACGCATGCGCTAGCGGCTGCTCCGTGGACGGGCCGCTGCACGCAGCGGTAGAGAGCGTGCTGGGGAAGATTCGTGGTGTAGTGGCTAGTAGTTAGTGACTAGTTGCCGTTCTGATTGCAACTAGTCAGTTGTCGGAGTAATTAGCAGCATGCGAAAGCGAAATCAATTCCATTATGCACTGTCCGTATCCGCGAAGTTAGCCACTGACCACTAGCCACTAGTCACTAACTTGAACCCTCGCATTCGAATTCCGGACTGGCTTTTCCTTCTAACGGTCTGCGGCTTTTTCTTTTTCTGGAAATTGTCTTCATTCGGCCTGATCGGCGCCGACGAGCCTCGCTACGCGCAAGTCGCCCGCGAGATGCTGGCGCGGCACGATTGGATCACGCCTACCCTCGGCGGCACCGCATGGCTAGAAAAACCACCTCTGTACTACTGGCAAGCGATGGTTGTGTATCGCATCTTCGGGGTGAGCGACTGGGCAGCTCGGCTACCCTCCGCCTTTGATGCTCTCTTGCTGGTGCTCGCTGTTTATTGGTTTCTGCGGCGCTTCCGCCTGGGGATGGAGCTTAACGGTGCCCTGATGCTGGCGACGAGCGCCGGCGTGGTGGGATACGCGCGTGCCGCCTCTATGGACATGGCTTTGGCGGCGACATTCAGCATTGCGATGCTGGCGTGGTATGCCTGGTTTGAAAGCAACAGCCGCAAATATTTGGCTGTTTTCTACACTGGCTTGGCGCTGGGCATGCTTGCGAAAGGGCCGGTCGCTCCTTTTCTCGCGGCGCTGCTCATCGCGCTGTTTGCTGTATCACAAAAAAGCATTGCGATTGTGAAGAGGACACTGTGGCTCCCATGCATAGCGCTCTTCTGCACGATCGGCCTCCCCTGGTTCATCTTGGTACAGCTTCGCAATCCACGATTCTTTCGCGTATTCGTTCTGGAGCATAATCTCGCGCGTTTCGGCACAAATCTCTATCACCATCCCGAGCCGTTCTGGTACTACATTCCGGTCAGCCTCCTGGGGTGGATGCCATCGACGGTGCTCGTTATTGCGGCTCTCACTTGGTCAATACGGCGCACGAGAAGTCAGGATTCAGACCGAGTGAACACATTTCTCCTGATCTGGATCGCACTCGTCATTGTTTTCTTCTCGATTTCGCGATCGAAGCTTCCCGGCTATGTTCTTCCAGCAATTCCGGCCGGAGTGGTGTTGGCAGCACAGTGGCTCCAACAACGAGTGAGTCAGAAGCCCTCGGCAGGACTTGCAGGTTTACATGCGCTTACAGCGTCTGCGTTGATTTTTCCGGCTCTAATGATTCAGTACTTTCTGCTTGACCGCCAGGCCTTGTGGGGCCGCCCTGCTGTCGTTCCGCTGATTGCAACAATCGCTGTGGCGCTGGTTATTTGTGTGCTGCTGTGGGGGAAAGGCGGTTGGAGAATGCTACGGATCACAACGTTAGTCCCCGCCATCGTCGTGATGGCGATTGTGTTGCGTTTTGGGTCACCTCCGATGGATAACGCATTGTCGGCGCGATCTGTGGTTGATGCACTTGCGCAGTACGGTCCTCATCATCTGCCCGTTGCTGCGTTTCTGGTTCCCCGCGAAACCGAGTTTGGTTTGGCGTTCTATCGGAATCAAGTCATTCCGCGTTACGAGTTGGGGCAAGTGCCGGACGGCGAGCACATGGTGGTTGCGGCGCACGGTTATCCGAACGGGATCAGCAAAGCGGCGGGAAGGAAGGCGATTTTCCTGGGAAATTTTGCTGCACAGAAGCTTGATTTTTTCTATGTACCGGCGTGGTAGTGTGTCGTCCCTGCGGGACTCGGTCTTTGTGAACGCCTGACCCGGCATTCCCATGCCGGGCTTTCTAATGTGTGCCTTCGGCACTGGATGTATTGGTCAGCACGAAACCCGTACAGCACGAGCGGGAGAGCCAACGCCTAACAGTCAACAGCCAGTGAACCAACAGCCGACCAACAGCTGCCCTTTCCCGTTGCCGTTCCTTGTTCCCGGAGTTTGCCCGTCATCATTGGCTGCCACTAAACTCAGTTCTGGCGCGGTGGTCGCGTCCTTTCAGGAGCCGCATTGGAGATTCTCGATCTTAGGCATTTTTCCTCGGCAGACTTGCGTCCCTTATTGGAGGATGAAATCCAGCTGTGGGCGAA
>QHZR01000613.1:2439-2990 GCA_003224755.1 Acidobacteriota bacterium | reverse complement strand
CCTCGGGAAAATGCGTAATCCGAACATGGCAAGACGCAATTTCCGCGTACGAATAACCGTGCTCGCACGTGTTATGGCCTCCAGCGCTTTGTCATACTCACCAGTCTGCAGAAATCGCTTGGCTAGATCGACCTGGCAGTCCGCTTCATTCTTTGCCATCAACTCCGAGATTAAATTCCGCTGCGATGGGGAAAGGGGTAAGCTGCGGACGACCTTGTCGTAGATTTCGCCGCGCGCACGTTTGAGCAGATATCCATCCGCGGCCAATCCATTGGAAGCACGATGATATAGGCTGGGGCGGCAATCGTAATTCATGCGCGCGCCGGCGAAAGAGAGGCGTAACCAGAGGTCGAAGTCTTCGCAGCGCTTAAAACGCTCGTCAAAAAGTCCCGCGTCCAGCACAGCTTGGCGCCTCACCACGGTAGAAGACGTGGTGATAGTAGAACCCTCGACCAGGATCGCTTCGAAAGTTACGGGGGAAGACTGTGGTTGCTGCTCAAAAACGTTGCCGACGATCACGTCATCTCTAAGCAATATAGAGTCGGAGTAGA
>QHZR01000613.1:1748-2428 GCA_003224755.1 Acidobacteriota bacterium | reverse complement strand
GCATTGTCGATAGGTT
This sequence comes from Acidobacteriota bacterium, assembly GCA_003224755.1. Taxonomy (GTDB): domain Bacteria; phylum Acidobacteriota; class Terriglobia; order Terriglobales; family Acidobacteriaceae; genus Gp1-AA145. The sequence goes on along the minus strand of QHZR01000613.1, from coordinate 2,412 downwards.
GTTGAGGTGGTCCGGCAACCAAAAGTCGTCACTATCTAGGAAAGCGACATACTTGCCGTGCGCCTGCCGGATGGCCGCGTTTCGAGCTCGGCTGGGACCGCCATTCTGCTGCTTGAGGTAACAAATTCGATCCCGATATGGATGCAACGCTTGTTCGAGGGCGTGGGTATCTGGGGAGTCCTCATTTACCATAATGATCTCGTAGTTGGTGAAAGTCTGTGCGAAAACAGAATCCAGAGCCTGAGAAATATAACGAGCGGACTCGTAGGCAGGAATGACAACACTGACGAGCACACAATTCTGATCTGTGACGGTCTCAAAGAAGCGTGCGCCCGCCGTGGTAGAAGGAGCAGCAGCGCCCGGCACATTCTTGCCATGATGAGATGAGGCAGTCAAGTAGCTTGATCCTCCCGCAAGCGCAAACAGTTTACGTCGAGCGCGGCGTGTGTTGCTCAGGGCGGGCGCGGCTCAGACAGTTCACCACTTTTAGAGCGAGGTGGCGAATGCATGACTCACGTAGCAACCAGCCGTGTCTCGATTCTAGCAGTTGCAATTCTACCCCGACGTTGGTTCGCGTTCCCCAATGCCTCATAGGATAATTTACTTAAAAGAACGGCTTCTTGGAATTTTGAGGGCGTAATTGTGCCGCCAAATTTGCTGGGTA
>QHZR01000613.1:0-1695 GCA_003224755.1 Acidobacteriota bacterium | reverse complement strand
AATCTGATTCCAGTCTGAGTCGGGATTGCCCCAAAATTGGCTACCGCGACGCAAGTCTTAGTTGTACCTAGCTTGCGCTGCTTCTCTGTGATCCATCGACTCCGGCTGTCTTGTTTGGTGGGCGCACGGTACACGACCGATCTCGCGCCATGGATCAACAGCATGCGCAAGTACGGATCGCCTCGCTTGGTGATTCCGAAATGCCGCTGCTTGTCGCCACTGGAATGTTGTCTTGGGACGAGTCCGACCCATGCCGCAAACTGCCGGCCGTTGTGGAAGGTCCGCCCATCCGCAATTGCCGCCACCACCGCAGTTGCAGTGACTGGCCCAACGCCTTCCACAGCAGCGATCTTCTGACAGAGGGCATTGCCCCGATGAATCTGCTGAACTTGCTCTTCCACCTTCGCGATGCGCTGTTCCAACGTGCATAGTTCCTCGTATAGAGGGGCCAGAAGCTGTCGGCCGAATCCACTCAACAGCGGGTTGTCTTCCTCGATCAACCGGGGGAGTGATCTGCGCACCTGGCTGAGATGAAGAGGAAGCACAATGCCGTACTCGGCGAGCAGGCCGCGAATCTGGTTTCCCAGCTGCGTGCGGGAACCGATCATGCGGCTCCGTATCCGGTGCAAAGCTTGCAGGTCTTGCTGCTCGATGGATTTACTCGGCACGAAACGCATGCTCGGACGGCTTACCGCTTCGCAGATCGCCTCGGCATCGTTGGCATCGTTCTTTTGTGACTTCAGATAGGGCTTGACAAACTGCGGAGCCACCAACCGAACCTCGTGCCCGAAGGTTCTGAGCACACGAGCCCAGTAGTGAGCACCCTGTGTGGCCTCGATGCCGATCAAACATGGAATCTGTTGCCGGAAGAAATCTCCAACTTGAGATCGCCGAAGCCGCTTACGCAGAACTGTCTCACCTCGACGATCGACGCCGTGGACCTGGAACACATTCTTTGCGATGTCCAACCCAACCACTCTCATCTCGATGGCTTAATAAGGAAACTTACGCGACCCAGTTCCGGCTACTCAGTTTTGCGACGTGGCTTAAGAATCCACTGAATCCCGCTGATTTACTCCGGCACGCCTATGAAATTTTTTGCGGGGGCATGCGTCGGCAGCTTTGAGACTGGCAAACGCCAGATCACACGAATGCCATCCGAGGATACTTTGTGCCAGGACGCTGTGAAGTCGTTGAAATGAGAAATTCGGCAGATGCGGTCGGCTATCCCTGTTCAAGAACGGCCAGCACGCAATATGCTCTGACTGTGGCAGTGAGTTGTGCGAGTCCCACGCGGAAACCTGTGGCGGATGCCGCTCGATCTTCTGTCCGTCATGCTTTTTCTTCCATCGAGCGCAGCACTCGAAGCCCGCTCACGGGGAACGCCGAGAGCGAAAAAGGGCTTAAAGCCGGTAACAAAACCTTTGCCCCTTTCGTATTGAAGAGCAGCTTCAACGGAGTCACGAGCTTGGACTGAAATCGGGTCCCCATATTCAGTTCGATGGCCGACCTTACTGCCCTCAGGTGCTTCTACCCCGAAAATGCACCAAAAATGCACAAACTTCCGTATTGTGCTTCGCGAAATATTTATGGCATTAACGATGCCGATTACAAACAGAGCACGCCAACACCTTATCTGGAACCCAAGCGAAAGAAAAAACAAATAGGAGATGCTTATGACACGCAGTCTTGTAC
>QHZR01000198.1 GCA_003224755.1 Acidobacteriota bacterium | reverse complement strand
CGAGCGGTGAGGTGTGCTCCTACCGAAGGGGGAAATCGCACATTTGACACAGCCTACCCGACGTGACCTAAGAATTTGCCTACGATCCCGTGCGAAAGGTCTTTATCCCAAGAGAAGTAAGCCGGGTTATGCCTTCGAGTTCGCTTGCGTGCGTTCTCTTCCCGTCACAACGGCGTCACAACAATCTTTCCGGAGACAATTTGGGGTGGTTCGGTTCAGAATGGCCTCAGACGGCCCGCGTCCGACGCGGCTTTTGTGCTTGGTGCCGGGAGGTGGAATCTATTCCCACGGTTCCAAAGGGCAGTTGAAAATACCAGTAATACCGGGAAAGTTCAATGCTGATACGAGTTTGAGGGCTGTGCCCGGATATCCTACGAAAACCGATTCGGGACGATTCTCGGCGATCTGGGGCAATTTCGGCAAAGGTTTTACTAGGAAATCCTAGAGCAAGAATGACGTTCAAATGCCCCTAGACTGATGGATCGTATTCCTTGCCGATCGCGGACTGAATCGAGTGTCCGAGGGGTTCGAGTCCCAGAATGTCAGAGCGGAAAAGAAGCAGGAAGGATGGGGAGATATCTGGACGTGGGTAAGGAATCGACGCGGATACGAAGCTGGTCGTTTCCTATCTAGTCGGCGGGCGGATGGCGGATGGGCGCATGAGTTCATGGAAGATTGTGCTAGCCGGATTCGCAATCGCGTGCAGATCGCAACTGACGGACAGGTTTATTTGGACGCGGTAGAAAATGCTTTCGGTGCGGATATTGATTACGCACAATTGCAGAAGGTGCTGCTTCTTTTCAGCGTGAGTGATGCGGTCCCAGTAGGCGCGCATGTTCTTGCGGTGGAGTTCTACAATGCTTCTTGTCGCGCTCGTAGCCTTTGCGCATACGGACAAAGACTCGTCTACGCTTCTCCCGCTTCACCAGCTGCTCAAGAGCCTCTATTAGGCGGGCAAGCCGGGAGTCAACTCGTTTGATAAGCCATGTTGGTTTCATGCGATTACCTCGCGGCTGTATTCGGCCTCTATAGCCGGGACCTGATCTACAAAGTGTTGCCACGAAGGCCAGCGAACGGCGGAGTGCGCTTCTAGAAACCACTCCAACGCTAGGTGGCAAAGTAGACCACGCTGGTCTAGCAAATTGCGGAAGTGTGGGTGGGAGACAAACTCATCGCACCGGGTGCGGAAATCCTCTAGTAGCGACTTCGTTAAGTTCGGGGTCATGCGGATACTCCTTCCTGTTTGACACCGGGACAGCGCCACTGACTACCCGGCCCAGTCTTAATCCCACAGCGGAAGCAAGCACGGCTGCCGTTCTTGCCATACCAGGTGACCGTAGGCGTCGCGGGCCGCACACGCGTCCGCCCGGAGGCAACCACGGATGTAGCGGATACTGTAGCGGCCATCCGTTTAGATTGATTGGTGCGCGCTAGCAGGGAGAGCCGCTAATTGCCTGGATTTGCTACCACCTACCAAACACCGTTAATGGGTACAAATCGCCTTGCACGGTCTGCAAAACCTTTATACGTCGGTTAGATTCCGACCCGCGCCTCCACTCTCAACCCCGCATTTTTACTGCTGATTACCAAAGTTATCTTGAAACTGTGCTAATTTTGGGATACTGTCCTCCCAGTAAAGGGGAGGTACGGTGCAAATCCCGTCCATCACAATCTTTGTCCGGCACGCGGCAACCTGCAAATACCGCGATGACGAGACCTGTAAGGTCTGCACTTGCCGCAAGCATCTCCGTTGGTGGGACGGAACGCGGCAATATAAGCGGTCGGCCAAGACCCGCTCCTGGAAACAAGCCGAGGAAGCCCGGCGCAAGCTAGAAATGCAGTTTCAGGAGGGCGGCAAGCCCACTGCAATCGCTGCGGACGCTCGCAAGACGGTTGCCCGCGCTGTCGAACTGTTCCTATCGGAAAAGCAAACCGAGGGCGTTAACGGCGCCGTTCTGAAAAAGTATGCGCGGGAGTTGGGACGGTTTAAGGAGTTTCTCGAAAACCGCTCTCAGTTCTTTCCTTCCGATATTGACAAGGAAGTGCTCACGGAATACCGCGCGACTTGGGGCGATCTGTACCCGTCTTCTCAGACCCAACAGATGGTCCAGGCGCGGCTACGGGCTTTCCTGCGGTTCTGCCATGAGGCCGGCTGGCTTGAGCGGTTGCCGAAATTAAGCCCAATCAAGGTAGATGAACCGCCTACGCTGCCCCTCTCAAAAAAGGAATATGCAACGCTGCTGGAAACCGTCCCTAAGACATTCGACGGTGAGAAGGCCCGTCGGGTTCGGGCGCTAATCCAGCTTATGCGGCATTCGGGGCTGGCAATTCGGGATGCGGTGACGCTAGAGCGCAGTGAACTTGTCCATGATACGAAAAAGAAGATCCATCGCGTTGCAACCTCTCGGCAAAAGACGGGTACGCCCGTATCGGTTCCTTTACCGCCGGATGTTGCTGCCGAGGTTCTGACCGCCCTCAATGGCAATCCCCGTTACGTCTTCTGGAGTGGAAGCGGGCTTGAAACTTCGGCGGTCACTAATTGGCAGCACGATCTTCGGGCCTTATTTCGCGCTGCCTTCGGCAACGATACCAACTTCACGCCGCACTGCCTACGCGATACCGCAGCGGTGGAGTGGTTGAGCGCCGGAATCCCGCTTGAGGAAGTCTCAAAACTGCTCGGTCATACCAGTGTCAAGACGACTGAAAAATCTTATTCCCCGTGGGTATCCGCTCGGCAGGATCGGCTGGATTCGCTGGTAGTGGCGACTTGGAAGGACGGTGCCCGTGTCTGAATTACTAACCGTCGCACAAGTCGCGTTTGTGCTGAAGTGCTCCGAGGACACCGTTGTTAGGCGCTTTGAGAAACGCACGGGCATAATAGACCTTGGCACCGCCAATAATGGACGCCGCAACCGGCGCTATCGCGTTCTGCGAATCCCTAAGACCGTCGTTGAAAAGTACCTTGTGGAAAGGAGCGGTGCAGCGGTCAAAATCGAAGTACCCGCTAGCCCGAAGCAACGGCGCAAAAGCCCGAACTGGAAAAACATCGCGATCCTCAACCTGGCAAAAATCGGCAAGCAGAATGAGTGTGAGGATAAGAAGGTCTATAAGCGTATCGCGGAGCTTGCGCGGTTATTGGCCGCGAAAGTGCCGGAAGATGATTGGGCGGATATTTGTACGGGTGATTGGCTTGATGAGGAAGAACAGGAATACGAGTAAACCACGCTTTGGACTCAATCCCGATTGCAGCGATTATTCCGCTACTACAACACCTACTATTGGCGCGGCGAATTGCCCGAGTATCGCGTTGTGCTCCGCCGTTTAAAAAGGGGAATCGGGAGATACTACCGAGCGAAGTATGCGGCTGTACCTTGACCTCCGGCCAGAAAAGATTCCGGCAGACCGATATGGTAAGCAAGTCGTACTTCACGAAATGTGCCACGTAGCGACCCGGCAAGCGGGGGCGCACGGCGCGCGTTTTTTTTATGAATTGCTGCGGTGTGTCTGTTCCGGTAGCCGCTTTGCTGCGGCGGATTGGGTAGATCATGGGGGTTCACAGTCCGACCATCCGCAAAATAAAGACGCTTCGTAGGGGCCAGCGGATATCACTACTACCGTGGAAGGAAATATCGTCATAGAGGAGGAGGGCTAATTGCAGCCGAAACGATGAACAAGTACACGTTCTTCTGGACCATCTCTCCATCGGCAACCGTCGAATATGCCGATACGATTCCTCCGTTCGATGTTGTGATAGGAAGGGACACGATCACGCTTACGACTAGAGCCAAGTCAGCCGATGCGCAGCTAATAGATCAAGCAAATGAAGTGGCACACGACGTGGCTAGAAGTCTGTCGTATGAGCACAGTTCGCGGTTCGACGTCGCATATGGCGGATATGAAGAAGAGGCTCCGACTGGAAGCAAAAGCGCCCACGTCGTCGCCAGAATTCCCGCTATGTCGGTGATGCTTGCCAGTGCTGAGTTTGAGGTGCGCGATTCCGACGGTAACGTAATAAACAGTTCGGCAATCCAACGACGGAAGCGCCTAACCACCCTCACAAGGCGCGTCATCCTCGATCCAAATCTTCGTGACATGCTGGATCATCGGTCCAGATATGCGAGCGATCCTGATGGGCGGTTGCATCCGCTCTATGACGTGCTACAGGTAGTTGAACGGCTATATCGCGGGCGCAAGAATGCTGCGAAAGCGTTGAACATGACATTCGATGAACTCGATGCGCTTGCGAGAATCAGCAATAATCCCTATGTATTGAACGGTCGGCATCCCGGAGAATCGCCAGGGCCGCACAGAACAGCATCCGAAGCGGAAGTGAATACTTGTGAACGAGTGGCGCGAGCGATCATTGACAATTATGCTGCGAAAATTGCCGTCTGACAGCCAAGCCAATTAGGTGTGGTGAGTAATTGAGCGAGTGCAAATGCAGGCTTCACGGCGTGAGGATCTGATTGTCCAGGCTCTCAGGGAGAGCGCACTTGGTTTGGGGGAGGGCGGCGGTAAAGAAAGACTGGCGCCGGTCCACTGGCCGGATGAAAGACGTTTACAAGCGGGCGCATCCGCACGCGCGGCATTCTGAGGACAATTGCTCTTCCAGTAACCTGCTAGCATTGCAAACAGCAGGTGAAGAGTGCATACACGTCGGGCGAACTGTTCCATTTTTGTTGGTCGTCTGTTTTCTGACGATGATGAGGCGAACTACCAAACGTTGCTGAAAGTGCTACGTAGTGGCTGTGTCTCCCATCCACCGCATCGCCCGGACTGGGGAATTGTCTCTCACCATATAGACTTTACGAAGCGGTTGATCGATGAAGAATTGAAGGCCGACAAGCTCCCCCGAGCGAATAACCGGTCGGTACAGAATAGTGAACAGCCATCCAATGCGGCTTGAAGAAGATAAGTTAGTTTTTCCCGCGCTCTCAATACCCGTCGAGAAGAAGGACGAATTCTCCTGCCCGGAAGCGCAACGTTGAAGTATTAAAGAGAATGCTTCCGCATGTCAGGAAGATTCTTACGGATTGGCTGGCGGGCGACGGAGGATACGGGCGAATGCTGAACTCCCAAAGCAACTTCGCATTTAACTTGGCACATCATATGAGTTCAAGGGAAATCAGCTGACCCATGTCGCGCTCACGTAACCCACTCATCCATGATCTTCTCGCCACTGGCGCAGTGGCTTTGTTTCTGTTCGCGGGTCTCGGCTCGGCCGATGATGCAAAGGAGAGCGATGTCGCGAAGCGCCTGAACGCATCGGGGGATGTTCTGAACCAAATTATGTCCTCACGAGAGATGAGCATTCCTAGTCAGGTTCTCGCCGAGGCAAAGTGCATTGCGGTAGTTCCATCCTTGGTTAAGTTAGCTTTGGGAGTTGGCGGCCGGCATGGCAAAGGAGTGGCGACCTGCCGTGTCGCAAATGGCTGGAGTGCACCTGGACCCATCAGTATTAGTGGTGGTAGTATCGGTCTCCAGATCGGCAGTCAAACTGTTGATGTCGTTTTGGTGGTTTTGGATGAGAGTGCTTTTAAGCGGCTGCTTTCGAGCAAATTCAAGATTGGCGCGGACGTCGCCGGCAGTCCTGGTCCGATCGGTCAACATAATGAGGACACTGACTGGCGCAAAACGGAGATTCTCAGCTACTCGCAATCTCGTGGGGCTTTTGCAGGGATCAACCTAAAGGGCGCTGCCGTTAAGCAGGATAAGGATGGGACCGTGGCGCTGTATGGGCGTTATGTTCCGATTATCAGTATTCTAGAGGGTAAAGTGCGCCCTCCTCCAGAGAGCGATGCCTTTCTGGCCACGGTGCGCAAATACATCGGAGACGCGCTCTAACGGCGGGTCATCCCGGGCCGGAACCGCTGCGGGCTAATTCTTTGGAGGTTTGGCCATAGTCCTCGATTGTTTGATTGCAATGAGCCGTAGAGCAGTAGCGGCGGCCGTATATTTCACATCACCTTCCTCATCGGAGAGATACAGCTCGACCGTGCCAAGAACCGAAGGATTCCCCCTCCTTGCAAGCGCCTCCAAGGCGGCTGCACGTATGATCCAATTCTTGTCTCCGACCGCATTAACAAGAGCCTCTGTAGTTTTCGGATCACGGTCCTTCGCCAATACTGTGGCTGCCCCCGCGCGTGCGGGAGAGCTGTCGTCTTTCTTGACCACCTTAAAAGCTCTCCAGCCGAGGCCAGCAAAGGGAATAAAACCCAGGGCTTGGTGAAATCCCAGTCCGGCCAGTTTTTTTGGATCCTTGAACTCAGCTGCCTGGGAGAGTGCGCCTTTTCCTGTCTTGCGGTCCCCGGTGAGGACCTCGTAATAAACATCGTATCCCGAGTCATCATTGAGCAGGAGCAATGCGTGTGCGGCGGCTAACGCGACGGATGGATCTTTGTCCTCAGTAGCGGCTTTCAATTTCGGAATACTGCGCCGCGCATGCATCTCTCCCAATGCCGCCGCCGCGGCGGAACGGACTTCAGGAGCATCGTCTTGTATCGCTATTTCGGCTATCTTCCGTGCTCGCGGATCACTTGGGATTAAGCCTGTTGCTTGAATAGCTGCAGCGCGATCGCTGGTTTTGTCGGCAGTTGCTCCAGTTTGCAGCACTTCCCAAGCTTGCTCTTTGAGGGTACGCGGTTCTGTCGATGCCGTAGGCACCTGCTTTGGAGCATTCGCAGGCGGTGAGGGCGGAGTTTTTTGTGGCGCTTCCTGCTCCTGCGGATTTGATGGTGTCGTTACAGGAGAACTCGGAAGCTGCTGCCAAAAGACTAAAACACAGGCCAGCAGCACAAACGATGGTCTTGGCAAGAACGGCATAGTTACCTCTCAGGAACCGATAGTAGGGAACGCTGAACGGAACCGATGTGGGTTTCCAAGGCGTGCATTCAAACGGTGATCGATCCCTATCCGACGACCTCTTGGGAGTGTTCCTTCTTCAAAGCATTTTGACAGGCCTTTGCATTTTTCCGGTCAGTCCTGGGGTTCCGGGCTGCTCTTAGCAGGTACTCCGTTTAGCTGTTTCGAAACGACTAATTCTTCATTGAGTATACGTTTACTTAACAAAACAGGACACTGAGTATGGAGGAACGCAATGAGATTGATGAGGCGTTGCGAGTGCTGTTTACGTTGATTCAGCGGAGAGCTTGAATCACTGTTCTATATGGGGCAGCCTCAAGTCAATCCTTCCTTCACTCGGCGCAGGAAATCCTTCACTTCAATCTGCACCTTCCTGGCGAGGTCGGGATCATCGTGATCTCCCTTGCGGCGATCTCAGCCGCGTCTTTGGGCGTGAAACCGCGCATCACTAGCCCTTTGGTACGGTTAATGAAGCTGTCGAGATCGAGGGGCACGACGGGTCGGTGCGTGGCACAATCGTGTCTTTGGAACTTAGCCGAGGCGAGTCTGTCGTAAGCCTTTCTTGCCTCAGGATCTTTAAGAAGCGACGGAAG
>QHZR01000197.1 GCA_003224755.1 Acidobacteriota bacterium | reverse complement strand
CCATCAAGAGGTCATGAACCGTTTCTTGCTCAAAATCGAATGCTCGTCCCATAACGCTGCACTCGACCGGAATCCCAAATTCATGGGTCACTTCTTCGGTCATCTTTCGCAGCAGCGGGCCCAGACTCGCAGCCGTGGGCGACGGCTGGCGCAAATTCCAGACTGCTTGGCGAGCTTCATCAATAGTCGTGCGCAACTGCATTCGAGCGCAGCTCATGAGGTCCTGCTTGGCGTCGGCTTCCCCATGTCCCAGGCTCAGGTGAGCTTCCAACAACGCGGAAACGCTAACGCATCCCTGGATGAGCGTGTCGTGCATCTCTCGCGCCAGGCGGTTTCTCTCGCTGAGCACTGCCTGAAACCGTGCTCTCAGTTGGCCCAGGCGGAAACGATGGACACTCCAGACAATCGCAGCGAGCGCAAACACGCATAGAGTGAGAAACCATGCAGTTCGGTAGAAGTGTGGCCTCTGTGCGAAATCAAGCGAAGTTTCGGCGATCTGCTCGGGATTGTTCATGTCGAACGCAGCCACTCGGAACCGATATCGCCCGGCGGGAAGGTTCGTGTAATGCGCAACCCGATCAGCTGTCGCCTCGTTCCAATCCTTGTCGAATCCTTCGAGTATGTAGCGGAATCGAACTCGCTCCTGGGACCGCAACAGCACGACTCCATAATGAAGTTCGAGTTTCGTGGTTTCCGGTCCTAGAGAAATTTCGTGCCCCGGAAACATTGGCACCCCGTCGGCGACCACCTGGTCGATTAAGACGGGGGCACGATCAGATGTCTTTGGCTGGTCAATACTGATTCGCACCGGCCCTTTGCTGCTGGGGAACCAAACTTCGCCACTCGAAGTAAGCAGGCCGGCGGGCTTTTCTCCCCCGCACATCTGCAAGGCTTCGAGTCCCTCCGAAATGCCGTATAGAGTGAGCGTCAACGGCCGGCCGCGATGCTCGGCGAGTTCATCCAACTCACGGCGGCTCACTTCTGAAATGCCATTAGGACCGCTGATCCAAAGCGTTCCATGGGGATCTTCGACGAGCTCGTAAATGCTATTGCTGGCCAGACCGTCCGCGGTTGTGAAGTGATTCAGTTTGCCTGATCGCCAGCGGTAGAGCCCGCCGGTGCGGGTCCCAAACCAGAGTCCGCCATCCGAATCCTGGTGTATGGCCCAAACTTTTTCGCTTTTTAGAGCGTCGGTGACGCCATCACTCTGAAAAGTACCGTCTCGTAAGCGGCTGATCCCACGATCGGTGCCGATCCAGATGTTTCCGTCCTTGTCCTCCAGCAGTGATCGGGTGCTGAAGTAACACAGACCATCTTTCATCTGATAGCTATGGAAACCATCAGATTTCCAGCGGCTGACGCCCTCGTCCGTACCGATCCAAATACTTCCGTCTCGGCTCTGGAGGAAGGCGCGCACGAAGTTGTTCACCAACCCAGATTCGGTCGTGTAATGAATCAGTTTCTGCCCGACCTGGCGATAGACGCCTCGCCCTTCGCTTCCTATCCAAAGGGCGCCGTCGTGATCGCGGAAGAGGTTGCGAATCCTGACCCCTGCAACTCCAGAGAAATTGAACGGCCTGGCGTTGCCATCGCGTAATCGAAATAAATTTGCCGCCGCTATCCAAAGCCCGCCATCGTGGTCCTCGTAAACGGTTTCGGCGTCCGAATCGGATGCATCCGGCAGCGCCACCGTGCGAACCGGACTATTGCTCAAACGCAGCATTCCCGCCTGCGTACCTACCCAAATGTTTTTCTCGACGTCCTCGAAGAGGTTCAATATGGTATTGCTTGGCAACTTCTCCGGCGCGGTCATCTGAGAAAACTTCTCCGCACGATCGGCAAACAGGCCATGCCCAATCGTCCCAATCCACAGGGTCCCATCGGAGGTCTGTCGCAGGAACCGAACTGTGCCGTGCACCTGGGTCACGCGCTCAAATCGATTGGAATTGTGAGCAGGAATCAGCCGATGCAGCCCCGAAACGGTACCAGCCCAAACGGTGTGGTTCGCAGTCTCGATTAACGACTTGACCCGATTCTCGCTGCCCTTTCCTTCCAAGTGGAATTCGGTAACGTGACCGCCGGCTAGGCGCAGGAGCTTTGATCCTCCAACCCAGAGACCTCCCAGACTGTCCTCGTAAATAGCGTGGACCGCAATCACGGGGAACTCGGGCGTATCGTCTATGCGATCGAGCCGGTCGCCGTTGACACGAAGTAGTCCATTGTCCGTGCCGACCCAGATCCTGCCGGTGTGGTCCTCAAAAATCGTGCGCACGAAACTGTTGCTCAATCCGTCGGCTGCGGAAAAGGAGTGAAATTCTCCCTCTCTGTATCGGATCAGGCCACCGCCCTCGCTGCCAATCCACAGGGTGTTGTCGCGGGACACAGTCAGGCAAAAGATATTGTTGTCGGTAAAAGCTGGAGTGTTTTCGCGGTCGGACAGAACAAAGCGAGCGCCATCGAAACGAAGCAAACCACCCGTGGTTCCGATCCACAGGTAACGGTCGTTGGTCTGCGCAAAAGCTTGTACCACCTGCTCCGGCAGACCGTCCTGCATGCCCCATATGCGCTCCGCAAAGGCCAGAGGAGCGGGTTTCGAACCCGACGCGAACGCGGGCAAACACGTTGCCACGAGGACGAAGGTCGCGCGAAGCAGGAATGAGGTACGCTGCATCATGGCGGACTGGCTGAAAGCTGAAAAAAGAGACTCGACCCAGGCGGCTTTCGCCAATTAGTACGAGATTTTCACATTTAAGGCAGAGACCTTCAAGCTCTAATAAACCATACTTAAGTCGGATGCAATTAGGCGGGCTGGACTCATAAGATACCAAGACACTTCCAAGCACGCAGGAGAAAGCATGATCCGAGCCACAAATTGGCTAGCTGTTGTCCTACTTGCAGGAATCCCGTCGTTCGCGGCGACCGCTTCGGGCGACCAACCCGGTACTGCACTGACCATCTCCGGCGAGCGCCGCATTAGCCTGGATGAGGATTGGCGGTTCTACAAAGGGGATGTTAAAGGTGCTGAAGATCCCGCATTCGATGACTCTCACTGGACCACCCTTCGCCTGCCCCATGATTGGGCGATCGACGGTCCATTCGATCCGAAACTAAATCCCCACACCGGCGCATTGCCTATCTCAGGGACAGGCTGGTATCGCAAGTCATTTCTTCTGCCGGAAGATGCTCATGGACGCTACTTCACCGTCGTGTTCGATGGAGCCATGTCGAACGCAGAAGTCTGGTTGAATGGGCATGAGTTGGGAAAGCGCCCATACGGCTATTCGAGCTTCGCATTCGATCTGACGCCATATCTGCTTTATGGAAGCAAGAGCAACCTGCTTGCCGTTTGTCTCGCGCCAGAAGAACACTCGTCGCGCTGGTATCCCGGAGCGGGCATTTACCGCAACGTATGGCTCGACGTCACTGGCCCGGTGCATGTGGCTGAATGGGGAACCTACATCACAACGCCGCAAGTTTCGGACCGCATGGCAACAGTGTCTGTCAAAACGGAAATCCGCAACGAGCTCGCCACCGAAGCTACGGTTTCTCTTCGGACAACGGTGGTTGACGCGTCAGGCAAACAAGTCTCCATGAAAATTGGCAGACCCGAGGCGGTTTCCGCAGGCGCGGTTCGGACCCTCAACTCAAACCTTGAAAACCTGGCTAAGCCGCACCGGTGGGACATTGACGATCCGTATCTCTACACGCTCGTCACTGAGGTGCTCGAAGGAAAGCGAGTTGTGGACCGATACTCGACCCGATTCGGGATTCGCACCATTGCCTTCGACCGAGAAAAGGGATTTGTACTCAATGGCAAGACTCGGAAGCTTCACGGTGTTTGCATGCACCATGATCTCGGCGCCCTGGGCGCGGCGGTTAACCGTCGCGCAACGGAGCGGCAACTGCAGATTATGAAGGCAGCCGGGGTGAACGCCATCCGCACTAGTCACAATCCGCCTTCCCCGGAGCTACTCGAATTCTGCGACCGCCTCGGACTTGTAGTGATGGATGAAGCCTTCGACATGTGGCGCATCCCAAAAGTCCCCAACGGCTACAGCAAGTACTACGATGAGTGGTCCGAGCGTGACCTGCGCGAGATGGCTCGGCGCGATCGCAATCACCCAAGCGTGATTCTGTGGAGCATTGGAAACGAGATCCCTGAACAGAAGCAGGCTGATGGCTGGAAAGAAGCCAAGCGGCTGGTGAATTTTTTCCACGAAGAAGACCCGACTCGGCCCACAACATCTGGATTCAACGATTGGGACTATGCGATTAAAAACCACATGGCGGACCAGGTGGACGTCCCGGGCTTCAATTACAAGCCGATGTATTACGAGCAGATCATGAAAGACCACCCTAAATGGGTGATCTTCGGATCGGAGACAGCATCATGCGTGAGTTCGCGTGGCGTTTACCAGTTTCCCATTCAGAAATATGAAAAGGATCCGTCCCGCCAGCTCAGCAGTTACGACATCATTGCTCCGCCGTGGGCATATTGCCCGGATGTGGAGTTCAAGTACCAAGACCAGTTCCCCAGTGTGCTCGGTGAATTTGTCTGGACAGGGTTCGACTACATCGGCGAGCCGACGCCCTATTTCGGCTGGGAAGGAAATAACGATCAAGATTGGCCAGCGCGCAGCTCTTACTTCGGGATGGTAGATCTGGCAGGGTTCCCTAAGGACCGATACTACCTGTATCAAAGTGTTTGGACCAGCAAGCCGATGGTTCACTTGCTACCGCATTGGAATTGGGAGGGTCACGAAGGCCAAAATATACCTGTGATGGCTTACACCAATGCCAACGAGGTCGAATTGTTCCTGAACGGAAAATCCCTCGGCAAGAAGAAACGCTTCTCCGATCCGGTGGACATACCCGTCGGTCCCAATGTGAGTCATGACCTGAACTTCTACACCAAATATCGGCTGTTATGGCAGGTGCCATTTCAGCCCGGCACTTTGAAGGCAGTCGCTTATTCCAGTGGCAAAGAAGTCGCGGAAGACGAAGTACACACCGCTGGACCTCCCGCGAAGCTAGTGCTCGTCCCTGATCGCAATGTGATTCACGCGGATGGCGAGGACCTCTCGTTCGTAACCGTTCGCGTGCAAGACAAGGACGGAAACCTTTGCCCGATGGCCGACAACACTGTCCACTTCGACGTAACCGGTGCGGGTGAAATCAAAGCCGTGGATAACGGCAATGCCGCAACCACGGAACCGTTCTTCGCCGACCACCGTGCCGCATTCAACGGTCTGGCCTTGTTAATCGTGCGCTCCGAGAACCGCGCCGGCAACATTCATATCACCGCCAGCAGTGACGGGCTGACCGCGAGTAAGGCTGAGATCCGGGCAGAGCCGATTCGTGAAAATCCGGCAACGAACGTGGCCCACCTCAAATGAACATGAAGCACGTTCCCTTGCTGCTGGCTGTAGCAGTTTTGCTGCCCGGAACAATCCAGGCGCAAGACTACGCCGTCGGTGCGGATATCTCTTTTCTCGCCCAGGCAGAGAAAGATGGCGCAGTTTTCAAAGATAACGGCGTGCCCAAGCCGGGGCTTCAGATTCTGAAAGATCACGGCTATAACTGGGTCCGTTTACGGCTGTTTCACACCCCGGCGCAGTTGCCCAATAATCTCGAATACACGATTGCGCTCGCAAAGGACGCCAAGAAGCTGGGATTCAAGTTTCTGCTCGATTACCACTACGCGGATGATTGGGCGGATCCTGGCAAGCAGCCGATCCCAAAGGCTTGGCACGGTAAGTCGCACGAAGAGTTGGTCAAGGCCGTCTTCGAATACACGCGGGATACTATCGCCGCGTTTCGAGAGTCCGGCGCACCGCCTGACATAGTGCAGGTCGGCAACGAAGTCATCAACGGCATGTTGTGGCCGGACGGTAAACTGCCAGAGAACTGGGACAATTTCGCGCAACTAATTTATGCGGGCATAAATGGCGTTGATGCCGGGCGCGGGAACAATCCGCGTCCGAAAATCATGATTCACATTGACCGCGGCGCTGATCTTAAGCGCACCAAAGAATTCTTCGACAAACTGAACTCCTACGACATTCCTTACGACATCATCGGCCAGTCTTATTATCCTTGGTGGCATGGAAGCCTGAACCAGCTTCGCCAGAATCTGGAATTCATGGCACGCGAGTATCAGAAGGACATCATCGTGGTCGAAGCGGCGTACAACTGGAAGCCCGGGAATTATCTGAACAAGTCCGCGCCGTTCCCCGAATCTCCAGCCGGCCAGAAAGAGTTTTTGGACGAACTGAACCGCGTGGTTACGGAAACGCCCAACGGCAGAGGTAAGGGCGTGTTCTGGTGGGAACCCGCGGTTCGCGGACCTCTGACCGCTCGTGGATTTTTTGACGATCAGTACAACGCGCTGCCGGTGATTACGGTCTTCGACGGGTTTACGCGCCACTAACGGTTGGCCCTACGCTGTTCTCACTGCGCCAGCACGCAATGCCATCTCACGCGCTGCGCGCAATTGCTCGACTGGATCGCCGGTTGGCCGAAATTCCATTGCAACTATTTCCTTGTAATTCAATTCGGCCAATTTGCGAAAAATATTTTCGTAATTGATTTCACCCGTGCCGGGCTCATGGCGCCCGGGAACATCGGCAACGTGGACCAGGCCTACGTATTGAATGTTTTTCTCCAGCTTTTCAATGAGGTTTCCCTCCGCAATCTGCTCATGGAAAAAATCGTAGAGAAATTGCACCTGCGGGTGATTGACGGTTTTGACGATCTCGAACCCACGGTCGACCGAAGTCAGGAAGTAATGCGGGTTTTCTTCCGGATCAATATTCTCGAGCAGCACGCGTACAGGTCTG
>QHZR01000051.1 GCA_003224755.1 Acidobacteriota bacterium | reverse complement strand
CCTCAACCTCCGGGGGGATTACGAAACTGATGCATCATTCGACACATCTGCTATTCCGCTCGACGCATTGATGGCCACCTACGCGACCGTACCGCAGGGATTTCAGGGGCAGACCGAAATTCATGCCAGCGTCAAAGGCCCGCTCAAGGACAAGACCAGACTCGAAGCGCATCTTGCAATCCCAACCTTGAATGCAAGCTACCAATCCTTGCAGATCGGAGCCGTCCGGCCAATCCGCGTCGATTATTCCCGTTCCACCCTCACTATCCAGCCCGCTGAAATTCGTGGGACCGGAACTTCGCTGCGCATACAGGGATCTGTTCCGCTAGCTGGCAGCGAGGCTCCCAACCTGACGGCGCAAGGTTCCATCGACGCTCAAATTCTCCGCATCGCCAATCCCGATCTACAAAGTTCCGGAACCGTCGCTCTCGATGTCCGCACATCCGGTTCGGCCAACAGTCCCCAGGTACGCGGCCAGGTGCGCCTGCAAAATATCGCCGTTTCTACCACCACCGCGCCAGTCGGTGTTCAGAACCTTAACGGTGCCCTGGATATCGACAATGACAAGGTGCAGATTTCGAACGTCACGGCGCAAGTCGGTGGCGGCCAGCTCACTGCGGGAGGCTCCGTTTCCTACCGCCCCAGTCTGCAGTTCAACATCGCGCTTCAAGGCAAATCTGTTCGCCTGCGATATCCCGACGGTCTCCGTACCGTGCTCGACAGCAACTTCGCGTGGACCGGAAACATGCAGGCTTCGAACCTGAATGGACGCGTCCTCATCGGCTCTCTCTCGTTCACGCCGGATTTCGATCTCGCCAGCTTTGGCGATCAGTTCAGCGCGAACGCTGCCACCCCTGCCGAGCCCGGATTCGCCGACACCATCAGTCTACAAATCGCTGTGCAGTCCAAGGGAACTCTCAGCGCCAACACCTCGCAGCTTAGCCTGGAAGGCGATGCAGACCTGCGTGTCGGCGGCACGGCTGCCAACCCAGTAATTACGGGTCGCACCGACCTCAATTCCGGGGAACTCTTCTATCGCAATGTTCGTTACGAGTTACAGCGCGGAGTCATTACCTTCGACAACCCAAGCCAAACCCGGCCAGTGTTGAACGTCTCAGTTTCCACTATCGTCGAGCAATATAACCTCACCATTAACATGCGCGGACCATTCGAAACCTTGACCGTCGCCTATTCTTCCGATCCTCCGCTCGCCACCGCGGACATTATCAACCTGATCGCACGCGGTAAAACCACCTCGGAATCGGCTGCGTCCAGCCAGAGCACAGATTCCATGGTGGCATCCCAGGCTGTCAGCCAAGTGAGTGGTGGGATACAGAAGCTCGCGGGAATTTCCAGCCTGCAAATTGATCCACTGCTGGGCGGCAACAATCAGAACCCCGGAGCGAGGATCGCCCTACAGCAGCGCGTCACCAAAAATTTCCTGTTTACATTTTCTACCGACGTCTCCCAACCCGGCAGCGAATTGGTTCAGGGCGACTATAAGATCAATAAGCGCTGGTCGGTCAGCGTGGCACGTGACCAACTCGGAGGCGTGTCCGTGGACGGGCGCTTCCATTCCACATTCTGACGCGCGGAACAGTCTCGTGCTCACTTCGCATCTTCAGGGCATGCAACGTGCCTCACGAACGGGCGGACCAAGCGGACCAAGCCCGCAGCGCGGGCGAATGCCAATAGCCCCGCCGTTTCAACGCCGGAAAAGCGGGCGTAAGAGATCGATTTTGGGTGGCGCAGCGTTTCTAGCGCTGCCTAAGACATTTGGGGAGATTCGTGGTTTTAGCCCCGCAGCCAAGCCGCGAAGCGGCGCAAGAATGTAGCCCAGGGCGTCAGCCCTGGGGCGACTTGGAACGCGAGCTAGCCCCGAAGGGGAGAAAGACAAGTTCTGCAAGAGCAGCAACATTCCGCCAAAAAAGATACTCAGGTGTTTTAGGTCTGAATCAAGCAGCCCGGTCCAGCTCCTCCCCACCCAATTCTTCCTTCCTTTGCAACTGTCCCTTAGCGCTTTCTTTGGCCAACTCGGCGTTGAGTTCCGCTCCGGCTAAAAGCGCAAGCGAGTTCCAATAAAACCACGTCATAAACGCGATAAATCCCGCCAGAGTGCCGTAGATGCGGCTGTAATTTGCGATATGACGAAAATAGAATCCCAGCCCATACGAAAATCCAAGCCAGAATGCCACTGCGAGAATGGCTCCCGGCAGAGTTGCCAGGAAACGCTGCTTCACGTTCGGAGCAAAAAAATACAAAAGTTCCACCGTAAACAGCGTGAACGTGATGGCAATCGCCCAATGGACGGCTGGCCACAGCAAGACAAACTCGCGGGAAAGATAAATCCTGGCCGCCAGCCATCCGCCGAACCGCGGTCCCACGATCATCACGGCCAACGCCGAGAGCAGCAAGACGGCGGCCATTGCCGAAAGTCCAATTGCCAAAAGCCGCGTCTTCCACCACGGGCGCGTCTCGCTGGTGTCATACGCAATGTCGAGCGCCTCGATCATTGCATCGAATGCTGCTGTTCCCGCCCAGATCGTCCCAATCATGCCCACCGACAGCCACGATTTCCGATTGGCTGCCAGTAGGTCCGCCAGCACCGAATGAATCATTCGCATGCTGTCGGCAGGCAAGAGTCTCCACATCAAAGCCAATACCCGGTCGAAAAGGTTTGGCAGTGGCAGGGATGCCATCATGGCAGAAAGAAAGATGAGTGCCGGAAATACCGACAACACAAGATAGTAGGAAAGCGCCGCCGAAACCTGCAGGGTGTGGTGACTCAACAGGTCGCGGTAGGTGGCTGCGAGAGCTCGCCGTAGTCCCACCCAAGTCACATCTCTTGGATGCGGCACTTGGATTCAAGGTCAGACCAGAAAGATAATTACGCCCAGAATGTTCGATCTAGTGTTCTGTACTGGATGGCTTCCGCTATGTGTTTCGGCTGAATGGCTGTCGAGCCTTCCAGGTCGGCCACCGTCCTCGCCACTTTCAGAATCCTGTCATGTGCCCTCGCCGTGAGGCCCTGCTGAGTCATGGCACGTTCGAGCAGGCGTTCACAATCTGGCGAAAGGTCACAGAATGTGCGGATGTTGCGCGGCGTCATCTGCGCGTTGGAATAGATTCGGGCGGCGACTTTCGCGCACGGCGGCATCCGGGGGGCCGACCGTATGAAAATGGTTATATGGGTGAGTGGGATATCGTATCCGCAGTTTCTCAATGCGGCGTGGACGCGCAGAATCGGCTTTCAGACTCCACCCAGGGCTGGGAAGGTGAACGGCAGAGCAATTTCCTTAGTACGGCATTCTTAACACTTTCCTGTTCCGCCTTGGACGCCAGCTTGAGGTCACACCCCGTGACGTCAAATCCTGCGATTAGCATTGCCTCGCGAATTTCAATCAAGAATGCGACCGTTTGCGGACTGCGAACGTGCCGTAGCCGGGCATGTCCTAGTCGCGAAGCGACGGCATGTGACAGCCCGGCACGGCAGTGCCGGGTAAGCCGAGAGAATGACCCGAGTCCCGCAGGGACGGGACAGTTTTCTTACCGCGAACCGAGGCACGCGCGTTCACGCACGGTGGGAAACTCTGCTGAGACCATTCACTAACCTCCGCATAAGCTGCCCCCGAAACCCACGCAGCCGCATAGACCTCGGCAAATCCCTATCTCTCCACCGCCATCGCCACCGCATTTCCCCCGCCCAAACACAATGCCGCGATCCCACGATGTACATCTCTGCGGATCATCTCGTAGATCAGCGTCACCAGAACGCGCGCACCACTCGCGCCAATCGGATGACCGATTGCTACTGCGCCTCCATTCACGTTCACTTTCTCCAGATTGAGGCCGAGCTCCCGCATTACTCCCAGGGCCTGCACGGAGAACGCTTCGTTGAGCTCATAGAGATCAACATCTTCATTCTTCCAGCCGGTCTTTTCCCAAAGTTTGCGTAGCGCGCTGACCGGAGCCATCATCACCCATTTGGGATCGATGCCGCTTGTCGCCTGCGCCACTATGCGCGCCATCGGCTTCACCCCGAGCTCTTTCGCCTTGGCAGCGCTGGTGACAACCACCGCAGCCGCGCCATCGTTTACTCCCGGAGCATTGCCCGCCGTCACAGTTCCATCTTTTTTGAATGCAGGCTTGAGCGACCGCAAGATTTCAATCGTCGTGTCTTCGCGCGGAGACTCGTCTTTATCAAAAATGACCGGCGCTGCTCCTTTCTTTTTTGCGGGAAGCTCAACCGGAACCACTTGCGACTTGAACCGGCATTCTTTGATCGCCGAAACCGCCTTGCGATGCGAGTTCACCGCAAACTCGTCCTGCTCTTCGCGCGTGATGCCGTATTTGTCGGCAACGTTCTCGCCCGTCATGCCCATGTGGTAGTCGTTGTAAACGTCCCAGAGTCCATCGCGGACCATCGAGTCGACAATCTGCGCATCGCCGAGCCGATATCCTTTGCGAGCTTGCGGAAGAAGATAAGGCGCATTGGTCATGGACTCCATGCCTCCGGCTACAACTATTGTGCTATTCCCGGTTTGTATCGCTTGTGCGGCGAGTC
This sequence comes from Acidobacteriota bacterium, assembly GCA_003224755.1. Lineage (GTDB taxonomy): Bacteria > Acidobacteriota > Terriglobia > Terriglobales > Acidobacteriaceae > Gp1-AA145. Next base: position 19,859 of record QHZR01000051.1, on the reverse strand, counting down.
CTACAGCTTTCAGTCCGGAGCCGCAAACTTTGTTGATCGTCATCGCGCCGACTTCAGGAGCCAGTCCGGCATAGATCGCCGCTTGGCGTGCCGGATTCTGCCCTAGTCCAGCGGAAATCACGTTGCCCATAATGCATTCATCCACGCTTGCAGGCTCGATGCCGGCGCGTTTCACAGCTTCACGGACAACGATCGCCCCAAGCTGCGTCGCGCTCAGATCGGACAATGATCCTTGAAACTTTCCTACCGCCGTGCGGCAGGCCGAAAGAATGACGACTTGGTCGAGATCAGCCATGGTGTACTCCTGCGAAGAATTATGCGCCAAAATTATAGATGCCGCGACAGAGATGAGAGCTTCCGCGCTTACATGAGCCGCCTCACAATGTTTCAACGTTTTGATGTTTCAGTTTCATCTCACTCGGGCGCAACCTTGAAACTTTGAATCCTTGAAACCCTGAAACCGGATTTCGTGCATGGAAAATTCCGGGCGACATCGGCCATAAATTTTCTCTCTGCACCTCACCATGACTTTCGTACTGCGCTTCGATCCTCCTCAAACATCATTTTTTGCTTGACTTCGCTTTTTATTGACTCTATACATTCAGACAGTCGCAACAAAACACCGTTGCATTATCCATGAACAATGGAAAGGGAGAATAGTTAACATGGCAACCAAAAAGAAAGCGAAAAAAGCCAAGAAGCATTAATTGGCTTGTCGCAAAGTAGACCACGGGGACGCCAAAAGCGTCCCCTAAGTTTTTGCGGGAACTAACGCGGGTGGTCATGCGATCTGAAGCTCCGCGCAGAAGGTCAAGAATCCGGTTGATTTTCTCTGCCAACTTCGCGTAATCTCTGCGACCTCTGCAGTTAAATGCTTTTGACTCCGGACCGGTCTGAATTCTGACCAATAACTCATTCTCGGGGTTCTTTGCGACCTTTGCGTCCTTTGCGGTTAAATGCTTTTTGGTTGGCGACCTCATGAATTCCGGAGGAGGCAGGCCTTCAGAGCCTGCCGATAGAATCGTGAATGCATGCGCCACCGTGGAAGAGCGGCGCTTTCAGCGCCGCTTAACTCGTTCGAAATGACCACGGGCTTTAGCCCCTGTGGCTCCGAGACGAGACCCTAATTTTGCGCCACTGCAGGTTTCGCGAGCGTTTCCGGAATGCGTTTCTCGGTCTTCGGACAAAGCACGCGATAGGCGCACCACGCGCAATGGAAGCCAGGTTTCGCTTCAAACTTCCCGGTGGCAATTTTTCCGGCGATGTCCTCAACTTTGAGTTTTGCCTCTTGAATCTTCAGGTCGCTCCGCGAGGTGCTCACCGTCGTATTGCCTTCGAGGTTATGGAAAGCCAGGCGCTCCGCACGGTATCCCCACGTTTCACGCGCCGCCAGCGCATAGATCCCCAGCTGCAAACTGTCATCGGCGTCTTCCTGTGACCGCGGCCTTCCGGTCTTGTAGTCAGTAATCACGACTGCATCTCCCGAGACGCAATCAATGCGGTCAATCCGCCCCACCAGCTTCGTCGATCCCACCTTCACGCTGAAGTGCTCTTCCGTATGCAGCACCTCCGGGTTGGACAACTCTGCTGCGGCGACAAACTGACGCAGCTCTTCCATTCCCTTTTCCTGATATAGCTCGCGTTGATAATGGTCGGAGAAACCCGCGGCTTCGAGTTCCGCACGAAAGCGCTCAATCAGCTCCGCTTCCGTAAGCTTGCGTCCCCAGCGTACAGAATCGTAGTAGGTCAGCAGCACGCGATGTATGCACGCTCCGTACTGCAACGCCGCCGACGCCTCGGCAGGAATCCGCCACTCCCGCTCCAGCTTGAACTGTAGCGGACAAGTCTCGTAATGCTGGATGGCGCTTGCGCTCAGCGTCGAAGCAAGATCTGATGCCGGCGGCAAGCCGATCCATTCTCCCAGCCGGGAGATCGCCGGAGCTTCTGCGGCTCCAAAAATCTCAGTTTGAAATTCACGGCAGGTCCGCTCTTTCAGATAACCCTTCAACTCGCGGTTCTTGATGAGCTCGCGCAGGTAGCCGGCGGGCGTCTTCTCGGTTTTTCCCCGCCCAAATTGTCCGTAGATCGTTAAAGTATCGCGAGCCCGGGTCATCGCCACGTAAAACAGCCGCCTTTCCTCCTGGTCGCAAACTCTTTTCTCGTCTTCATCGTCCGCCTCACCGGAATTGCGTAGTTCAGCAGGAAATTCGATCAGCGGCTCACGATAGTAGGTTGGGAAGCTGCCCTTGGCCGCCCGCAATATGAACACATGATCGAACTCGAGGCCCTTGGCAGAATGCGCTGTCATCAGTTTGACCGCATTCTCCTGGTCTTTCGCGGCCAGAGGAATGGTCCCGCGCGCCTCGCGAAAGTAATCGAGATATTCAAGGAACTCTCCCGGCTCTCCGGTCTGCGTAATAGGAGACTTCTCCCATTCGTTGCAGAATTGCACCAGCGCGTCAATCGCAGAGCCGCGCACGAGTTGGAATTCGCGGATCAACGAGAGCAACGTCGAATAAGCCTTGTTGCCCGCACTCTGCTGCCTTGCACGCCGCACCGTATCCAGCACCAGCCTGCCGCCTTTTACGCCGGACAACACCGTAGCCAACAGCGCATTGGAATCACGAGGAATCGCCTTGATCGCAGTCTTAAGCTCATTCGGATCTACTGAGAACTGCGCCAGCGCCGCCACGCGAAAAATGGCCGCATTGTCGCCGTCTGACACCACCGCGCCCAGGCACGCCAGCAAGTCGCGGACCTCCGGTGCATCCAGCACATCCAGCCCTTCGATCGAAAACGGAATGTTGTTTCTGGAGAGCTCCGCCGCCACTTCGTCACGGTGGAAATGACTGCGATAGAGGACTGCGATGTCCTTCCATCCGCAGCGCGACTGGCGTCGGCGCTCGAGAACAGCGGATACCAGGTCCGTGGCCTCCATGAAATTGCCGCTGACCAGCACTGCATCAACCGAAATCCGCGGTTGCGACTTGATGTCTTCGCTCTCGTCGCGTGCTGAAATTAGCGGAGTTCGGCGGTATATTACAGCGTCAGTCAAGGGCTCTGGATTTTCAGAAATCACGGCGTGAGCACACTTCAGAATCGGAGTGGTGGAGCGGCGGTTTTTGTTCAACACAACCAGCCTGGAACCTGCAAAGTGTTTCTGAAAGAGCTGAAACGCACCGCTCGAAGCGCCTCGAAACCGGTAAATCCCTTGGTCAGGATCGCCGACCGCAAAGATATTCTGTGTGGCGCGGGCGCCCTCGCCCGCGAGTTTTTCGAGGACTTTGATCTGGGCATAGTTTGCATCCTGAAATTCGTCCACCAGGATGAATCTTGCCCGTGCACGCTCCCGTTCGAGCAAAGCGGAGTCTTCCTGCAAAAGCTGATGCGCCCGCAGAATCATGTGTCCGAAGGTGCCAAAGTTGCGCTCGTGCAGCATCCGCTCAACCGTCTCGAAGACCAACGCAATTTCCCGGCATCGTCCCAGCGCCTCTTCATCCGAGATCTCTTCTGATTTTTTGGATTTCGCCACCCTCGGTAGCGGCAGTTCGCCATTCTCAATTCGCAGGACATATTCCGCGTACTGCTCCGGCCCGACCAGCTCATCGTGACAACGCCGCACGAACTCGAGCAGGTCTTTGAGAAATTCCGCAATGCTGGCGGCGCGAATGTAGTAGTTCAACCTTAGCTCACGGATATTTCGCCGCAAAAAGATCCACAGTTTGGGGTCGTCCAGAACCTGGAAATCTCGCTGACTTTGGATCAGCAGATCATTGCAATACCCGTGAAACGTGCAGACGCGCAGGCCTTTAACGTCACTTCCGCGAACCTCACCCTCAACTCGTTGCCGCATCTCATTGGCCGCGTTGATGGTATAGGTCAGGGCGAGAATCTCATCCGCCCGCGCGTGCCCTTTGCTGATCAACCGCGCGATCCTTCGCGTGAGCACGGTCGTTTTGCCCGTGCCCGCGCCAGCAACCACCAGCAAGGGACCGTGGACGTGTTCAATCGCCTCGCGCTGCTGGGAATCAGGTTGGAAGGAGGTAGAAACCCTCTTTGAGACTGCCATTGAAGTGGAGCATACCAGAGTGCTCAGCGGAAAAGACTGGAAGGATTGAGGTGCTTTTGGCACAGAAGCGAAGCTTGATGTCCTTCGTGAACCTTGGTGTCGTTTGTGATTGATGTCTTCGGAATTACTGCGACCCGCGTGCACCCGCCGCACCGAATGCACAGGCGAGAAAGGATTTCGTTATCTATTGATTGAGAATTGACGCCGTCACCGCCACTGCCGCAATCGCCGCCGTCTCTGCTCGAAGAATTGCCGGCCCTAATGACGCGGAAACCCATCCAGCCTTGCCGAAAGCCGCGAGTTCGTCTTCTTTCCAGCCGCCCTCAGGGCCAAACGCCAGCACCACAGAATCCGCTCCCTCCGCAACTGCATTTCTTAAATCCAGATCCTTCTCTGCTTCCGACAGCACAATCCGCGCGCCCGCCCCTAGCGTGAGTGCTTCGTTCAATCTTGCTGGATCCGCAACTTCCGGCACGGTAACGCGCCTGGACTGTTCCGCCGCTTGTTTCGCAATTCTGCGCCAGCGCTCCACCCGCTTTGAAGCCGCCGCGGCCAAGTGCTTCTCTGTACGAGCAGCGATCACAGGAATAATTCGCGCAACCCCCAATTCAGTGCACTTCTCGATCGCCCACTCCATACGGTCAAACTTAAAAACCGATATCGCAACAGTAACGACGGCACTAGCTTCCTCCGCCACAACCACGCCGAGCTCAAATTCCACGCGCTCGGGATTAACACTGACTACGCTTCCGCGCCTGACTTCGCCGCCAGTCGCAATATCGAACTCCTGCCCCACCTTTGCGCGCAGAACCTGCGCCAGGTGCCGTGCATGATCTCCAGTGAGAAATGCCCGCTCTCCTGAGATTTCGTCAGCAATCCAGCGGCGGCGGGTCATGAATTGAAAGGATTTCTTTGGATTACGCGTGGTCTTCTTTGCGAACTCTGCGGCTGTTCTCGGCGATCTCTGCGGTTAAGAGCTTTTAGGAAGCACAACGAATGCTGCCTGCTCACGCTTGCCCGAACACGTCTTTCATCTTGTCCAGTATCGAATGCCGTTGCGGTTTGTTTTCAACCGGCGTTATCCCCTGCAGTTCCTGCAGCAGTTCGCGCTGACGTTTGGTCAGCTTCGTGGGAGTTTGCACCCGAACTTCAACAAACAAGTCGCCCTTGCCATGGCCATTCAGCACCGGCACACCTTTGTTGCGAATCTTCAGCACCGTACCCGACTGCGTCCCCTCGGGAATCTTCAGCATATGTTCCGACTCGAGCGTTGGCACTTGAATCTCGGCCCCGAGTGCGGCCTGCGTTACCGAAATCGGTACGACGCAATAGAGATTATTCCCTTCTCGCGCAAAGAACGGATGCTCCTTGACGTGCAGAATGACGTACAGATCTCCTGCCGGTCCGCCATGAATTCCCGCCTCGCCAACTCCGGAGAAGCGAATGCGGGTGCCATCTTCCACGCCCGCCGGGACCTTGGCGTCAATCGTCTTCGGCTGCAGTACCCGTCCTTCGCCTTTGCATTTTGTGCACGGATCGCCGATCACGCTGCCCGCGCCCTGGCACGCTGGGCACGTCCGCGCAATACTGAAGAAGCCCTGCTGATATCGCACTTGCCCGCGTCCACCGCAAGTGCGGCAACTCACCGGAGCCTTGCCGCCGGCGCTGCCTGAGCCGCCGCAAACCTCGCAGTTCTCCTGCTTGCGATAGGTGATTTTCTTCTCGGCGCCAAACACCGCCTCTTCGAATTCCAGATTGATATCTTCGCGAAGGTCCGCGCCCCGTTGCGCCCGATTGCGCCTGCCACCGCGTCCGCCGCCAAAAAGATCGCCAAAGCCAAAGAACTCGCCGAATATATCGCTGAAGTCGTGGAATACGGTGGGATCGAAGCCTGCGCCTGCACCCGCTCCGCCAACGCCCGCGTGACCGAAACGGTCGTACATCCCCCGCTTCTCCACATCGGCGAGAACAGCATAGGCCTCACTACATTCCTTGAACTTCTCTTCCGCGTCCGGATTGTTCGGATTCCGGTCAGGATGGAACTGCATCGCCAGCTTGCGATACGCACTCTTAATCTCCTGATCAGTGGCGCCGCGTTGCACTCCCAGCACTTCGTAATAGTCGCGTTTTAAGTTACTCGGCAGAACTTCCTCCTCCCTTCTCTCTCTACTTGCTGTCGTCCTTTACTTCGTGTTCGTCCTTTACTTCTGTCATCCCGAGCGAAGTACGTCTTCCGCTTGCGGAGGACGTTCACAGTCGAGGGATCTGCATTTTTACTTCTGTTGAACCCTCCGCTGGCGCGCTCTTCTTTGCGAACTTTGCGCTCTCTGCGGTTAAAAGCTCTTGCCTCTGATCTTCTCCGCGTCCTCTGCGCTCTCTGCGGTTAAGAGCTTTCACCGCCGCGAGTTTCTTGCCACCTTCACCATGGCGGGCCGCAGTAACCTATCTTTCAACTTGTATCCGCGCTGCAACTCCTCCAGCACTTGGTGATCTTCCGCATCCTCGGTGTCCACCATCTCGATCGCCTCATGAAATCGCGGATCGAATTGCTCCCCTTTCGCCAAGATCTCGCGCACGCCAATCTTCGCCAGCGCATCCTGCAACTGTTTATGGATGAGCTCCACTCCGGCGTGGAACTCAGATTTTTCTGGCGAGGTCTGCAGCGCCCGCTGAAAACTGTCCAGCACAGGAATCAGCGTCTTGATCGCGTCCACCAACGCATAGTCGCGATATTCCTGCTGCTCCTTCGCCGCACGCTTACGCGCATTTTCAAAATCCGCCTGCATTCGCGCGAGCCGGCCCAAAAGCGAATCCCGCTCCGCCCGTAACTGGTCCACTTCTGAAGCAGACGGGGTGACCTGCTCCTTCTCGTCCGCGGCCGGAAGCTCGTGCTCGGTGTCCAGCCCCTGCTCTTCCACTTCAGTTTTTCCGTTTGTTCTTGCCATAACCTTTACTCAGATTCGTTTAGAACTTTGTCAAACAACCGCGCAATGTAAGAAACGGCTGTAATTGTGTGTTGATAATCCATCCGCGGCGGCCCCAGCACTGCCAGCGATCCCATAACCTCGCCGCCCACGCGCGCCGGAGTCCCAATCAACACCAGGTTCCGCATAGAAGGTTGCGCCTCGTCCAGCCCAATCACCACGCGCACCGCTTCCTGTTTGGCATCAAGGTATGCGCCCAGCAACTCGACCAGCCGCTGCTTCTCTTCCAGCGCATGCAGCAACTCTTGCAGCCGCTGCCGGTCCTGCTCGCTCGCCACCAGATTGGCCGCGCCTTCCACGAACACAACATGCGCCGAGTCCTCTCCCGAAAGCACACCCTGTTTGTAAAGCTGCTCCACCGACGTCATTAGCCGGTCGTATTCGCTGCGTTCCTGTTCCAATCGCCGCGCAATCTCCGCCCGAACATCCTTCAACGTCCAGCCGCGATAATTGTCATTAATGAATCGCGCGGCGGCATCCAGATCGGATTGTGGCAGATCGAGTCGCAATACGCGGTCGCGCACCACGCCTGATTTCGTCACTACCACCGCAAGCACCTTCTGATCTCCCAACCGCGAGAAATACACGTGTTCCAGTGCGTTCTTAGGTCCGCTCGCCGCCACCGCCACGCCCACATTTCGCGAAATCAATGACAGTACGTGCGAAGTCCGCTCCATGAATTCCTGCACATCGGTCACGCCCTGCAGCGACTCCTGGATCATGCCCTCATCCGCCTGCGAAAGCTGCGTTTTCCCGCTCAGTTGCTCCACGTAATAGCGATACGCCGAAGCGCTCGGGATTCTTCCCGCCGAAGTGTGGGGCTGCTCAAGAAATCCGGCATCCGCCAGGTCAGCCATCACATTCCGGATGGTCGCCGGACTAAGCCCTTCACGGCTCGACCGCGAAATCATCCGCGAACCGACCGGCTCTCCCGTGGAAATGAACGTCTCCACGATTGCCGTCAGTATCTCGCGTTCCCGATCACCTATGGATTGCCCCGAAGACATGCTTCCTTTATATACTCCGTTTCCCTAAACACAACCCACACAGGCGCTGGCCACTTCTCGCGATTTTCGAGAAGTGGGATACCCAGAATTCTGAGGCTGCCCCACCCGTTCGTGGTTTTCGAACGGTTGGACGACACAGACCGATTCCCACGTTGTAGGTACCGATACCACGCAATTGCTTTGGAAACAGTGGCTTACAGCCTGATGGTCGGCTTTCACGCAGCTCGGCTCTGCGGTCTTGATTTTAACGGCTCGGCACATCTCTGTCAGTACCCGAAAGATGCCAGTCATTAGATGATTGGCAGGGCTGACCTGACTCGGAGTTGCGGAACCCCATCGGATTTGATCCAACCCCGGGTGCCCCATCCTACCGCTCTTTTCGGCTAGGGTGGGTTCAACAAAATCCGTTGGATTTGTGAGATTGGGTTGCCCCACTCCTTATCGCGTTCTTTGCGATAGGGTGGGGATTTTGACGTCTACTGAATTTGAATCACGCCTTCCAGTGCTTGCGTCTCGGTCCCGTTGATCCGCTCTGGGTGCCCCATCCTAGCCGCGCTCTTCGGCTAGGGTGGGTTCAACAAAATCTGTTGGATTTGAAATGTAGACGGGGGTGCCCCATCCTTATCGCCTCGTTGCGATAGCGTAGGGATTTTGATGTCCGAGCTGAATGTGAATCACAACTTCCCCTGGGTGCCCCATTCTAGCCGCGTTTGTTGCGGCTAGGGTGGGAATTCCTATTAGACGGGGCCGCGTTGATTCGCGCAATGAGAGAAAGCGAGTTTCAGCTCGATGTGCGGAACATCCCTTACTGGGCGATTAGAATGCAGCCCGCAGCGCAAGCCGTGGGTTTCCGCATGGGAAATGGGCAAGCCCCGAAGGGGCGACAGAGCCACATATTTCCGGCCAGGGTGAGACCGATTTACTGAATCTGGATCACGCTCTCCGGGGCTTGAGCCTTAATCTCTTCCACTCGGCTCATGACCTGTCGCGCAAACTCAAACAGCGCCTTCGCGTGAGGAGACTCTTCACCCTCAAGCACCGCCGGCTTGCCTTCATCCCCGGACTTCCGTATCTCCGGATCAAGCTGAATGCTCCCTAAAAACTCCACACCAAACTCCCGCGCCGTCTTCTCGGCCCCGCCGCGCGAAAAAATATCAATCTCATGCTGGCAATGCGGACAAACGAAGTAGCTCATGTTCTCAACCATGCCCGCGATGTCCACCTTCATCTGCCGGAACATTTCAATCGCCTTGCGAGCGTCCTGCAGAGAAACATCAGATGGAGTCGAAACGACAATGGCCGCAGTAAGTGGCACCGTCTGAATCAGCGACAAAGCAACATCGCCCGTTCCCGGAGGCAGGTCAACAATCAGGTAATCCAGCAGTCCCCACTCAACCGATCCCAGGAATTGCCGGATGATTGAGTGCAACATCGGCCCGCGCCAGATCAGCGGCTTGTCTCCCGGATTAAGCAAGCCGACTGAAATCACCTTGACTCCGTGCACGGTGAGCGGCTCAATCCTGTTTTCTCCCAGGGCTCTAGGCTGCGCGCTCGTCCCCAGCATCAGTGGCACGTTGGGCCCATAAACGTCGGCATCCAGCAGCCCGGTCCTATGCCCCAGCTTTGCCAATGCCAGCGCCAGATTCACCGCGAGTGTGGTTTTACCGACGCCACCTTTGCCAGATCCAACAGCAACGATTGCGCCAACTCCCGGCAAAGGCTGAGGCGTGGGAGGAATCGATCCAGGTCGCTGCGGCATGTGTGCGCTCAAGAAATCACCCGAGAGGAAGTGTCCAAAGATTAATTATATGAGATAGCCAAGACTTGACGTTGCCGTACGATGCCGGATGAGGTCGCTAGCGTCAGCCTTAGACCTTGGGTGGAGTCTTGAGCGTAGTTGCCTGATTTCAACAACTATGGTTTTTCGGCGACGACTAGGCGTAGAGTGCTGTGTGATGGGCCATGCTGCTGGCCATGAGAAGCGTGAGTTCTGTCAAGAAAGCCGCGATCGCAATCTTCTTCGCTTGCCTTCTGCCGATCGCAGTCACGTCGGGCTACTGGACACAACGTCCCGATCCGCATTCAAGATGCCAGGCCCTCTTAAGCGGCGTGCCCCTTTATCCGGCTAAGCACTTAAGCGCGCGGCAATTGACCCATGAAGCAGAATTTGCCGAAGATCTCGCAATCCGCTATGCGGACGCGTGCTGCGGTCCTCGCTCCGGGCACTTCGAAAGTATGGAAGAGTATGGCCGAAGACGAGATGAATGCATGGCACAGTTTTTCCAAGTGGTTGCACTCGCCTACGGAACTACAGAAAACGAAATCCGCGCATCGCTAACCCGCCGTCGTCCAGAACTGGATGCGGCAAGCATGATCTCGTTCTTCATCATTTACGTATGGCTCGCTAATGCGGTGGCATTTCGGATTTTGCGCGGTCGTGATTACGAGTCTCTTGGCACCAAAGTCATTCTTCTGTACACGGCTCTTCTGATGGGAGCTGTATTCGTTCACGCAGGAAACGTTTGGTGCGACACCATGGAAGCGATTCGGCTGGGAAATGGGCATGGGAGTTACCGCGATCGAGTCCCGTGGGATCACCATGCCGCAGCAGAATATGTTGTGGGTGTCCTTGTATTTTGCGGTGCTGTCGTCATTCAACGCCGGACGGCAGCTTTGGAGAGTTCCTCTCAACGACTTCCGACCGAGCAAGTCTAGTGAATCCGCTTTGCTCGGTGCGGTTGCACGATTCAAGTCACCCTAAACCACGTGCTCGAAAATGCCGCCGACTCGCAGTTGGGATAAATCTCTATAGAGGCACTCAAAACCCCCGAATCAGGTCGGTCAACTTAGAACCGTAAGCTGCACTACCAAGCCGGTTTACGAGCCGCTTTATCAAATCACTACTTTCCAGTCGCGCCGGAGGAGTTCACCTCAAATTCGCCTTCCTTCTCTCCCTCTCCGCTCTCCTGAGTTCCCTTCTCCGCCCTGCATCTTCATACCGGCGCTTCTCTTCATCCGACTCGGGAATAACTGGCGCAACTTTCAGATGCCGTCCCGCCGCATCCACCGCCACAAACGTCAAATACGCCGAGCTGACCTGACGCGTCTCGTCGGCAAGATAATTCTCGACCCAGACCGTGACCCCGACCTCCATCGAGGTCGTAAACACGCGGTTCACCGACGACCGCAGCACCACCAGATCACCCACGTGCACCGGCGTCCAGAAATCCAGATGATCAATCGAAGCCGTCACCACGTATTGGTGCGAATGCCGGTGCGCCGCCATGGCCGCAGCCATATCAATCCAATGCATCAGCCGTCCGCCAAGCAGCGCGCCCAGCGGGTTGGTGTCGTTCGGCAGCACAATCTCATTCATCTCCGACTGCGAATCGCGCACCGGCCGCGGCAGGAACGAATCATGCTTTTCAGTCATATTCATCGTCATCGTCGTCGTCCACTCTAGTTTTCAATCTGTCGTTGACTCGTGTTTCCGGAATTTCGTTTAGCACGCATTCGCCTTCGTCCGCACTCCTGATAATTACAAATCTTCGCACCGGAGTGCTACACCAATTCCGCATCATGTGGGGACAGCCGCCCTCGGCTGTCCGGTCGAGCCGTGCTCGACGCATGCCGATAGTTCATGCTTGCCGCCCCTAACGGTCTCTTCGCTCCAAATATGTCTGGAGAAAACACTCCGCTTGCTTCTGTACACTCGATTCGGAATGCGCGGAACTCCAATCCTTCCCCAGGCCTCGTGGGACAGCCGGCCCGCCTGTCCTGCTGTCATACTCCAGAAACTCCTGCCCGGCCGGACGATACTCTGACTCAAATACCACTTGCAACGAGATCAGGCTTCCTGACTCCTTCACCACACCAAACCGAATCGCATCGCAGTTGCGCGGCTCCGGCAGCCGTGGACACGATCTCGCATATCCCAAATTGCAGCCCTCGAGCTCGCTATTGTTCAGGATCGCCTGCTCGTGTCCCGGCACAGCGCACGATCCCCGCCAAGCCGCGCCCAACGGCAGCCTCGCCGGATGCGGCAACGCAAGATCGTCCGCCCGTTCGGTCGGCACAAAGAATGGACAAGCCAAAGTTAGTTTCCTTGAAATGCAGGTTTGCGATGATTGTACGCATCGGCACCAACCCGACCAAATAATTCTTGCAGTTGTTGCGTTCTTTGCGTCCTTTGCGGTTAAAAGCTTTTGTCCGTCGCAAACCAAGTTTTAGGTGAGAATAACTGGATGGATCGCATCGCCGCGCTCACAGAACTCCTCACCCAAGACCCGAACAACGCCTTCGCCCGCTATGGCCTCGCCCTGGAACACTCGAATGCCGGAGACTTCGATCGCGCGCTCGATGAGTTCGGCAAGTTGCTCGCCGCCCATCCCGACTACGTCGCTGGATACCACATGGCTGCTCAAACGCTAGTCAAAGCCAGCCGTCCCGATGAAGCAAAAAGCATGCTCGAAAACGGCATCGCCTCCGCCCAGCGCAAAGGCGACTCCCACGCAGAATCAGAGATGCAGGCACTGCTGGAAGAAATCACTTCGTAGAGACGTAGCTTGCTACGTCTCCGATTCGCTGCACCCCGATTCCCCGAAGAGCCACAGTCCAAGCTAACAGCTAAGAGCTAACAGCTAAGAGCTAAGAGCTTCCTTTCGCCATCCTCATCATGCCCCACTCCACCACACCCGGAAACAACTGATACAGCTTCACCACGGGAATCATCGTCCACGGCACGATCACTTCTCGTTTGTTCTTCAGGTATCCTTGCAGCACCGCGCGCGCAACTCTCTCAACCGATATTCCGCGAGCCGTCTTCGGCCGCACCCGCTTCGGTTCGACTCCCTGAATCGCATTCGCCGCAAAATCTGTCTTCACATATCCTGGACAAACCGTCAGCAGGTTAATCCCATCGCGCGCCAGTTCCATCCGCGCCGCTTTTCCCAGAGCGTTCATGCCAAATTTCGTCGCACTGTAAACGCCGTGAAACGCAATCGGAATATGTCCTGCCACGCTCGAAACGTTGATGATCGTTCCCGACCTCGCCTGCTTCATGATCGGAGTCACAGCCTGCATCGCTTCCATCGTGCCGAACAAATTTGTCTCAAAGGTCTCGCGGACATCCGCCATATTCACCGTCGCCACGCCATCCAGAATTCCATGCCCGGCATTGTTGACCCATATATCAATCTTCTGAAAATGGTGCATGGTCAGACCGATTACGCGATCAATCTCCTCGCGATGCCGCACATCGCAGGCCAGCGCCAGCGTCTGCTCCGCATGCCCAATCCGCGCGCGTGCCGCTTCCAGTCGTCCGGAGTCGCGCGATAACAGCACTACCTGCGCGCCACATTCGACGAACGTTTTTGCAATCGCCTCGCCAATTCCCATTGAGGCGCCGGTTATCACCACAACTTTTCCCGCAAGCACTTTACTCGACTCAGAAGCCATGCCGGGTTTGTATCCTGCTCCAACCGTCAAGTCAAGCGCGGCGTACAATTCGTAGATCGTGAGCGCGCTCCTCCCCCTGTTCCCTCTCGATGTGGTGCTGCTTCCCGGGGCGCCCCTTCCGCTGCACATTTTCGAGCCGCGTTACAAAGAGATGATCAACGAATGTCTGAAGCAGAAGCGTTCCTTCGGCATTGTCCGCACCAAGGACGAGGGATTTGTGAATGTCGGCTGCACCGCCGAGATCATCAATGTCCTAAAAACGTACGCTGATGGACGCATGAACATCCTCGCCGAAGGCCAAAAGCGTTTCGAGGTGCTTCAGGTCAATCAGGAGCGTTCATTTCTTCAGGCGGAAGTTTTTTATCTCGTAGATGACGATGAAAACGATTTGCCGCTCTCTGCCGAGCAGGAAAAAGCCGTCCGTCTGCACGGCGAAATCATGCAACTAGCGGGAGCGCAGCCGGAAAAAACAGAAATTTCCGGCGGGCAGCTTGCCTACCGCCTCGCCGGCTCCCTGCCCTTCGATCCCGATTTCCAGCAAGCCCTGCTCGAAATGAACTCCGAAGCCGACCGCGTTCGCGCCGTCATTTCATTCTTCGAGCGCATCCTCCCCGTCTTGCAACGAAACGCGGTCGCCAAACGTCGCGCCGGCGGAAATGGGCACCTGCATTAATGGGGCAGCATGCTCAGACATGCGGATCGCGCAAAATCTCTTAATCTCGAATTCAATTCAATGTGTTGTCATCCCGAACTCGCACGCTAAAAGCGGGCGAGAGAGGGATCCTACGTCAGCGAGTTCTGGCAATACAGCCGGTGGGAATACCACGCTGCGAACATATGACCTATTCCTCTCAACGTCTCTGCAGGTCCAGACGCATCGAAAGGTCCTTCTCCTCGGTCCTTCGGACGTCAGCGTCGGGATGACAATCAACAGGGTGCGAGTGCCTAGCTGACGCCCGCCGCCGAAAGCCTGCTTCCACGCGGGCGTATAATCAAAACATTCCGCCGCTGTTTCCGGCTGATAGCTGAGAGCTTTTGGAGTTGTGCCGCGATGAGTTTTCCCCTCACCCTCGGCGAGTTGCGCCGAAGCCCCTTTTCTGAAGAAAAATTGCGCTCTCGCCGTGTGAAAGACGAGCTGCGCGACAACTTGATTGCGAAGCTTGGACAAGACGGTCCGATTTTCCCTGGCATCGTCGGTTACGACGACACGGTCGTTCCTCAGATCGTGAACGCAATTCTCTCGCGTCACAATTTCATTCTTCTTGGACTGCGTGGCCAGGCCAAGAGCCGCATCCTTCGAGCTCTCACTTCTCTGCTCGACCCCCACACGCCTTACATCGCTGGCTGCGAGATTCATGACAACCCTTATGCTCCGATCTGCCGCCGTTGCCGCGACCTAATCGCCCATTGTGGCGAAGCCACCACCATCGCATATCTGACGCCGGAAGAACGCTTTGTCGAGAAACTCGCGACTCCAGATGTCACCATCGCTGATCTCATCGGCGACATTGATCCCATCAAAGCCGCTCGCGGTGGCCATGAACTTTCCAGCGAGTTCACAGTGCACTATGGCCTTCTGCCCCGCGCCAATCGTGGCATCTTCGCCGTGAACGAACTGCCCGACCTCGCGGGAAAAATTCAGGTCGGTCTCTTCAACATCATGCAGGAAGGCGACGTTCAGATTAAAGGATATCCCGTGCGCCTGCCTCTCGATATCGCGCTGGTCTTCACCGCGAATCCTGAAGACTACACGGCGCGCGGAAAAATCATCACTCCGCTCAAAGACCGCGTCGGCTCCGAAATCCGCACGCATTATCCGGCCACCGTCGAAGAAGGCATCACCATCACAACGCAGGAAGCCTGGGCGGCGCGGAATGGCAACAAGCTCGTGATCCCAAAGTACGTTCGCGAGGTCATCGAACGAATCGCCTTCGCCGCCCGCGAGGACAAGAAGATTGACAAGCGTTCTGGCGTCAGCCAACGCCTCCCCATTTCCTGTATGGAGAATGTCATCTCCAACGCCGAACGCCGCGCCATTCGTCATCGTGAACAGGTCACAGTTCCGCGGATTGGCGACGTCTATGCCGCGCTGCCAGCGATCACCGGCAAGCTGGAACTTGAATACGAAGGTGAGATGAAGGGCGCCGATCACGTTGGACGCGAGCTCATCCGCAACGCGATCGCCAAAACGTATGAACAATATTTCGCGAACGCTAACATGCAGCAGGTTATTCAGTGGTTCGATCTCGGTGGCGAAATCCAACTTGCGGAAAATGCCCCTGCCAGCGAAGTGCTGCCAACTTTGCGCAACATTCAAGGCTTGATGGACAAGCTCACCCGCGTCAACGTCGGCCCCAAGGATACGCAAGAAGCGCAGGTTTCCGCCGCAGAATTCGTGCTTGAAGGACTGCACGCGCACAAGCGCATCGGCCGCAATGAAGAGCGCGTCTTCTCCGCAGGAGAGAAGCCGCCGAAGATCGCCGAGAAACCCTTTGAGCGCGAGGAAGGACAGTACCGGTCAAGAAGGCCGTTGAATTAGTAAACCGGTCGTTGGCTGTTGGTCGTTGGTCGTTGGCAAAAACCCAAGACGTTGGTCTTTGGGCGGGAGAACTCTCGACGGGTGCACGAAGCGGACTCGTATTTGCAAATACCAGCCCAGAAAGGGCGGAACAAAACTAGCCCAGGACGTAAGAGTCTGTGTGAGAACTCAAACTCCGAACCACAAGTGGCAAGCGAATCGTAATTCCCAGCCGCGAAGCGGCGGCAGAATACAGCCCAGGGCGGAAGCCCTGGGTGCAAGTGGGAAATGACTCAGCCCCAAAGGGGCGTAAGAAGCGTTCTCACACAGACTCGTAAGTCCTGGGTGGAGTCTGATCCCAGACCGAGTCCCGGAGGGACGGCACAAGTTCTCAAGCACCTTCCACCCGACCAACGAACGACGAACGACGACGGTTTTTATGCGCCGCATTCGCTACACCAAATACGTTCCCGATCCCGCTGGCGAAATGAGCCTCGAGGACCTGCTCGGTGCCCTTTCGGATTATTTACTCCAGAGCGGCTTTCAGGACTACCTCTCCTATTACGACCTGCCCAACGGCGAGCAGACTTTAGACGATCTCAAGCGCGCCATCGAACGCGCCCTGCTCGAAAGTGAGATGTTGAATGACGAGCTGCGCGAGCAACTTCAGCAGATGCAAGCCGAAGGTTCGCTCGACGATCTGATCGACAAACTCATCGAGCGCATGCAGCAGGAAGATTACATCAGCATTGACCAGCCGCACGATCCGTCCCAGCGATCCAGCGTCGGAGGCCAGGTCGGCGAGGCACAGCAGCAGTCGCGATTTGAAATCACCGATAAGAGTTTGGATTTCCTTGGGTACAAAACTCTGCGCGATCTTCTCGGATCGCTCGGTAAATCCAGCTTTGGCCGCCACGACACGCGCGATATGGCCACCGGAATCGAAGCCAGCGGCGCCTCGCGGCAATATGAATTCGGCGACACCCTCAATCTCGACATTACCGCAACGCTTTCAAGCGCTATCCAGCGCGAAGGCCTAGCGCTTCCGTTGAACATCGAGTATCGCGATTTGCAGGTCCACCAATGCGAATATCAGTCGTCCTGTGCCACAGTCCTCATGCTCGACTGCTCGCATTCCATGATTCTGTATGGCGAAGACCGATTCACTCCGGCCAAGAAAGTGGCCATGGCCCTTTCGCATTTGCTGCGAACGCAGTATCCCGGCGATTCGCTTTCGCTGATTCTGTTTCACGACTCTGCCGAGGAAGTGCCGCTGTCGCAGTTGGCCCGAGTAAAAGTTGGGCCTTATTACACCAACACGCGCGAAGGTCTGCGCCTCGCTCAGCGAATCCTTCAGCGCCAGCGTAAAGACATGAAGCAGATCGTCATGATCACGGACGGCAAACCTAGCGCCCTCACCCTCGAAGACGGACGAATCTACAAGAATGCCTTCGGTCTCGATCCGCTGGTTGTGAGCCAGACGCTGGAAGAAGTTTCCAAGTGCAAGCGCGCCGGCGTCATGATCAATACTTTCATGCTGGCCTCCGATTACGGCCTCGTCCAGTTCGTCCAGAGAGTAACTGAAATGTGCCGCGGCAAAGCTTACTTCACGACTCCCTACACATTAGGCCAATACTTATTGATGGACTACATGTCGCGGAAGACTAAGACGATCCACTGAAGTGCTGAAATAGAAGAGCCAGATTACTTCTGCTCCGCGTCAGGGCATTTTTCTTTCCCCAATTTTCTGAAACCGTGGCAAACTGCTCGTTCCTATTCAGGATGTATGGCGAAGTGTCTCCAGTGCGGCCGGCAGCTCTCTCCTTTAACTTTTCGTAAAAGGCTGTGCCAGTGGTGTGTGCAGCACGATGCCGCGCAGCGTGGGGAAATCGCACAAGATGCTGTCCAGCGAGTAATGCCCACCCCCTGGGTCCGCACGGGCGCAGGCCGGACCGTGACCCAGGGAATTTTCGGAATCAACGTCGCGGTGTTCCTGGGTATGGCGCTCGCCGGAGTTTCTATCACCGATCCCACAACTGCTGAATTGCTGCACTGGGGCGCGAACTCGGCACGCTTGACGCTGGCAGGAGACTGGTGGCGTCTGGTCACCAGCATGTTCTTGCATATCGGATTCATTCACATTGCGCTGAACATGTGGTGTCTTTGGAATTTGGGGGCGCTTGCCGAATCCCTTTATGGTCCCTGGATGTTCTCGGCCGTCTATCTCATCTCCGGCATCAGCGGCAGCCTGGCTAGTATTGCGTGGCATCCGTATGGAGCAAGCGCAGGAGCGTCCGGGGCCATCTTCGGATTGGCGGGCGCGCTGATCGCATCCTATTACTTCGGCGAGTTTTCCATGCCTCGTGCTCTCGTTGCTGGGAGTCTCCGGTGTGTGATCGCCTTCGCGGGTTACAACCTTCTTTTTGGGGCCATGTCTGGGGCGACCGATAACGGCGCCCACGTCGGCGGGTTGGCTGGCGGGGCTCTGATGGGAGCGCTCATCGCGCGCTTTGCGCCTGAGCGAGACGCATTCCTGAAACGGCTGGCCACCATTACTTTGAGCTCTGCAATTGTGCTAGGTGCAGGCTTCTGGCTTTACCAGGCGCGGGGCTTTGACGCTCGTGTAAGTCGAGCAAACCAACTTCTCGCGAATCAACCCGCAAAGGCAATTGCCGAATTGAAAAAGATCATCCAGACGCGGCCCACGTTTGTGCCGGCACACTTCGCCCTTGCGCACGCATACTCCAACTTGAAGCAATACGATCAAGCAGAGAGTGAGCTCAAGCGGGTCCTCGAACTTCAGCCACAGCATCCGTGGGCAAGTTATGAACTTGGCATGACCTTAATAAATGAAAGGCGCATCCCTGAAGCCAAGCAGCTCTTCACTAACCGAATTGCCAAAAATCCAAACGACGCCGACGCGCACTACGGTATGGGAATGGTTCTGGCAGAAGAACTAAACTATGCGGCGGCAATTCAGGAATACAGCACGACGGTCCGCCTTGAACCCGACTTCGAAGGGGTCTATTACGAGATTGGAAATTTGTATACCAAGCAGAGGAACTACGACGAAGCCATCACGGCATTCGAAAAAGAGCGGCAGCAAAACGGGGACGACCAGTACGTAGAGACCGGTCTGGCTGATGCTTACAAAGGCAAAGGGATGATGGCGCAGTCACAAGAGGCGGAGAGCAAGGCGGAACAATTGCGGAAAACTGAAGACAGCAATTGACGATCCGGCGTTGTTCCTCCCAACTTTTCACCCCCATATCTGTCATTCCGAGTGCCGCGTAATCTTTCGCGACGAAAGATCACCAAGTCGAGGGACCTGCTGTTTGCATGCACTGCAATTGGACAATCAGGACTTCACCCACCTGTGTGGGTCGGACACTCCTGTCCGACGCTCTTGATTTGATGTGGCGCGGACCTGCCCTGAGCGAAGTCGAAGGAGCCTGCCCTGAGCGCACTCGAAGGGTGCCGATCAGGGCGACCTTGCGAGAAGCGCGAACAATGTGAGCGACCCGTGGCATAATTCCAAGACCAAATTCTGATCTCAGCGAGACAGGAGTATTGCATGACCGCGAAGACTTCCATATCCCCGATGCTTTCGGTGCGGCGCGGGGCAAAGGCGATCGAGTTTTACAAACAAGCGTTTGGAGCGGAAGAATTGTTCCGCATCGGTGAGGAAGGAAAGGGCGTGGTAGCGCAGATGTCGGTGGGCGGAGCGGAGTTTTGGCTGGCCGATGAAGCTCCGGAATTCTTGAACTTCAGCCCTGAGTCGCTGGGCGATGATTTTCGCGGCACCATGGTGCGCATGGTCATGG